>NZ_DATELG010000042.1:0-24689 GCF_035276905.1 Phenylobacterium sp.
CGGGGGGCGCATCGGCTACACCTTTTGATGACGACCTAAACCATTCGCAGCCGAAGTGGACGCCGGTTTGGTGTCGCGACTGGTCTAACTTCAAAGGCTTATGAGCATTCGTCGGTTCATTCGAACCGCCGAATGCTCTAGGGCCGGGCGCGCTTCGCAGCCGCATCACCGAGCTCGCCGAGCGGCTGATCGAGGAGTTGGCGACGCGCGGGGCCTTCGCGCGGCTACGGACCTCGCGCGCCATCTGCCGCTCAGCGTGGTCTCCGAGCTCGTGGGCCTTCCGGAGGAAGGGCGCCAGCGGATGCTGGTCTGGGCCGCGGCGGCGTTCAACGGCATGGGCCCGCGGCAATCCGCTGACGGAGGCGGCCTTGCCGGTGATGGGCGAAATGGTCGACTACATCACCGATCCGGAGCTGCCCGGGCGGCTGCGGCCGGATGGCTGGGGGGCCGAACTCTACCGGTCGGTCGAGGCCGGCGAAATCAAGGCTATCTCTCCCCCTCGCTCGATACGACGATCTTCGCGACGACGAACCTGATCTGGCTGTTCGCGCGCCATCCGGAGCAATGGAGACGTCTGCGGGAGGAGCCCGGCCTCGTGTCGCGGGCGATCAACGAGGCGATCCGCCTGGAAAGCCCCGTGCAGGGCTTCGGCCGGCGCGCCACGCGCGATGTCGAGATCGACGGCTACCTGATCCCCGAAGGGGCTATTGTGCTGATGCTGTTCGCGGCGGCGAATCGCGACGAGCGCAAGTACCCGGATCCGGACCGCTTCGACGTGGGCCGGGACTGCGGCGGCCACCTCGGTTTCGGCCACGCCGCGCACCTGTGCGTCGGCATGAACCTGGCCAAGCTCGAACTCAACGCCCTGGTTTATGCGCTTTTGCCGCGGGTGGAGCGGTTCGAGCTCCTCGGCGAACAGCGGGCGGCGAACAATATGCTGCGCGGATTCGACTCCCTGCCGGTCGCGGTGAGCTGAGCCGGATCCTCGTAGGCGGCCGTCGCGGCTATCTCACGCGCTCTCGGCGACGACTGCAAAGCCCGTCGCCGAGCGTCGCGCCGCCGCCTCGCGGAAGCTGGGCGCGATCAGGCCCACCGACGCCAGGAACAGCGCCGCCACGACCGTCGCCAGGACGGCGACGTTCTGCTCACCGCCGATCACCGCGCCGAGGAAGGGCCCAAGGGCGAGGCCGCACGCCTGGGCCGCGACCATCTGGGGAACCAATCGCCCCTGCCGGTCGAAGCCAGTGGCGGCCGACAGATAGATGGGCTGCGCCAGGTTCCAGCCGAAGTTGAACAAGCCGACGACGACGGCGAAGAGGAGGGCGGCTTTGGCGGTGACGCCTATGACAGCTAGGGT
Organism: Phenylobacterium sp.; assembly: GCF_035276905.1. Taxonomy (GTDB): domain Bacteria; phylum Pseudomonadota; class Alphaproteobacteria; order Caulobacterales; family Caulobacteraceae; genus Phenylobacterium. Next base: position 1,358 of record NZ_DATELG010000042.1, read on the forward strand.
GGAGGCCGCGCAGAGCACCATGGACGCGCTGAGCGGCCGGCATCGCCCGAACCTTGCGCCCAGCAGGCCAGCGAACAGCGCGCCAGCGACGCCAGTGATCTGCGACACGCCCAGGGCGTTGGCGACCGGCTGGGCCGAAAGCCCCCGGGCGGTGCCGATCAGCGACAGATAGGCCCAGAGGATGCCGCAGCCGAGGAAGAAGACAAAAATCGACGCGACCGCCAGGCTTCGGCCGAGGACGGATAGGGTCACCGTCTCCGGCGGCACATGCAGCAGATTATCGCCGTGGCTCGGCATCAGGGGGACCAGCCAGAAGGCCGCCAGCGAGACGGCGACGATGATCAGGTAAAAGCCGGTGAGGCCGATGGTCGCGAACAGCGCGGGCAGCGCCCAAAGGCCGATCGCGCCGTACAGCAGAATCCACATGATCAGGAAGCCAAACTCGCGGTCCGGGTCCTTGGTCATGCCGATCGCGGTGAAGCTTAGCGATGAGAGCCCGCCCGCGCCAAGTCCAGCCAGGAAGCGGGCTGCGGCGAGCCAGGTCGGGTCGGTGGAGTGGATGAGGCACGCCGCATTCCCCAGCGCTTCGATCAGGATGCACGCCGACAGAAGCGGCCGCCAAGGAAGGCGATGCGAGAGGAAGGTGAAAAGGATCATGGTCGCGGCGTAGCCGGTCATCTCGCTCGAGGCGACATAGCCTGCCTGGGCGCCGGACAGGCCGGCGCGGTCCACCAAGCCTTGCAGGTAGCCTGGCTGGATGATGAAGACGAGGACGGCGATCACGCCCAGCATCGTCGCGGCGACCACGGCTGACTGGCGCTCCATCGGGGCGGCGTGCGCGTGATCCTGGTTAGGCGCTTCCATGTTCACATTATCCTTGCCGAGCCTGCACCCAAGCCTTCGCCGGGCGCGTCAACCTGCCCGACGTGTTCGGCGCTGGCGAGGAGCGGCGGCGGCCGGCGGGCGTGAGGATCAAACGAACGCTCCCTCGACGATCGCGAGGCTACGGTGGCCTCCGCGTCGGCTTTCTTAAAGATTCAATGACCGGTCGAATTATTATTGGCAAGCGAATAATCGTCGTCGCCGCCGAGCTTGTCGTCTGTCAGGCCTCGCCGCGCAACCGGTCAGTTGGAGAGACGCCAGATGCGAGCGCGTGCGTCTTGGCGACGGGGGGCTCGTCGGAGCAGTGAAACTCGACGATTGTCCGGTCTAACGGATCGTCAGATCTGCGCGCCGACGTTTCAAACTGTTGCGGAGCCGCGGCGCTTGCGCACCCCTGGCGTAACGACCCCGAGAGACTTTGTCGCGGGCCTCCTTCATGATTGACATTCGGCGTAGGACCTTGACATTCTCGACCGAATACGAGTTTCGGTTTGGGCGGGAGCGGGTTTGGCGGACCGCCATTCAGCAATCTCGCTGACGCCCGACCGCGCTCGACATTTATTACTCTGAGGGGCGGAGGAGACCGCGTGCGTCGGCATATATTTGTCGATTGCACGTAATCCAGGCCTGGCGTGGGACAAGAAATGGAAGACAAGAAACCGGCCACCCGCGGCGCTGCTGAAAATCCTGAGCCCGCAAACTCCGCCACCGAGGGCAGGAGGCCGTTTACGCGCCGTGATTTCGTCGGCGGCGTCATGGTCGGCTCTGGGGCCGCTCTTCTGAGCATGGCTGCGCCCGCAGTCCTGCGCGCGACCGCCAGCGCCCAGACCTTTCCCCTCAAGATGACCGGGCTGGGGGCTGACTGGACAGGTCCCGGCGGGGTCGGAGACTACGGCGGCTATAACGGCAACACGCACGAGGTGGTCAACGCCGCGCACGATGCGATCCGTATTCAGGCGCTCGATCCCAAGCTGTCCACGGCGATCGATACAGGCGAGAACTACGACGTCGTCATCGTCGGCGCCGGCATATCGGGACTGTGCGCCAGCTACGTCCTCCATCGCGAGCGGCCGGGCGTGCGGGTTCTGGTCCTGGACCAGCACGGCATTTTCGGCGGCGAGGCCAAGCAGAACCAGTTCGAAGTCGACGGCTATAAGCTGACGGCGCCGCAGGGGTCGACAGGGATCGTCGTGCCATTCGCCCGCGCCAAGGACGCGGGCATGTACTCGCCCTGGGCCAAGGAACTCGGCTATCCCGAGCAGTTCGAGTACCAGTCTCCGAAAAACCTCAGTCAGCCGATCAAGGTCCCCGAGGATATGTGGTCTCCCATGCACATTGCATGGGAACGCGCCGACACGGCCTTCTATTACGAAGGCAAGGGCATGGTGAAAAATCCATGGCGCGACGGTTTCGAGCGCGCGCCCTTGTCGGAGAAGGCCCGTAAGGCGCTTGTCGACCTGGAACTGTTCCGCACCCCGCCCGAGCGGCCGGACTGGGAGCGGTGGCTCGACACGATGACCTACAAGGATTTTCTGCTGAACGTGGCGAAGGTCCCGGCGGACGTCATCGATGAGGTCACGAAATATCTCGATCCGGTGGCGAGCGCGATGGGAACCGGATTGGGGTGCGACATCATCTCCGCGTACTCCGCCTATAATTTCCTGATGCCTGGCGTAAACGCCTACTATCGGTATCAGAACAACGGCGCTGATCCGACGGACACCATCTATCTGGCGACTTATCCGGGCGGAAATACCGTAACGGCGCGCAAGTTCGTCAAATTATGCATCCCGGATGCGATCGCGGGCGGCGCCGGCACATACGATGTGATGGACGGAAGCTTGAACTGGGCCGCGCTGGACCGGCCGGCCAACGCCGTGAGAATCCGCCTCAAGAGCACGGTCGTGGAGGTGAAGCACGACGGAGCGCCCGGCGCCGCAAAGTCGGTGAACGTGGTCTACCTGAACGAGGGCAAGCTCCATAAGGTGCGCGCCAAGGCGGTCATCTGCGCCGGCCAGCAGCATGCGAACAAGCACATCTGTCGCGACATCTCGCCCGAGTATCGCGAGGCGATGAACGCGTTCCAGCACGCGCCCATGCTCACGCTCAACGTCGCCGTCCGCAACTGGCGCTTTCTCGACAAGATGGGCGTAGCCTGTGTCAGGTGGTTCGACGGGTTCGGCTGGTGGACCGGCCTGCGGCGCAACCTTGTGGTCGACGGCCACGAGACGCAGCCGCTCGATCCCAACAAGCCGTTCGTATTGACGCAATACATTCCCTTCCCGATACCGGGCGCGCCGTTCCCTGACCAGTGCACCCAGGCCCGGATGCAGCTCTTCTCAATGTCGTTCGCCGACATCGAGCAGCAGACGAAGGAGCAGTTCACAAAGATGTTCTCGCCCTATGGCTTCGACTGGGATCGAGACGTGGCGGGCATTATCGCGAACCGGCAAGGGCACGCCTATTTCGTCGGAGCCCCAGGCTTCTTCTTCGGCAAGGACGGCAAGCCTGCGCCCAAGGACATCCTCGCCAAACCCTTCCATCGCATCGCGTTCAGTCACTCGGAGGTGTCGGGCGCCCAGATGTGGGAGAACGCCGCCGGCGAGGGCGAACGCGCCGCCAAGCAAATCCTTGCAATGATCTGAGGCGGTTCCCGGCCCGCGCCGATCCGGCAAAGCGGTCACAAAACCAGAACTAATACGAGTTGACATTCGAGATAAAAAGGCCTCGATTTTGGGGCCCATTGGGAGGCTTGGTATGCGGCCGCAGGCCTTCGGCAAGATGAGGCTGATGTCGCCAGGAGGGGGCCTGCACGTCCCCGCGTCCGCGGCGGTCATCCTGTTCCTCAGCGCAGCGTCGGCCCAGGCCGCTGACGCCGCCCATGGCGCGCAGGTCTTCAAGGCGTGCGCGCCCTGCCATTCGATTGAAGCCGGCCAGCGCTCGTTCATGGGACCCGATTTGAACGGCGTCGTCGGCTGCAAGGCGGCGAGCGATGCCGACCGGGCCGACGTTATCGCGTTCCTCAAGACGAAGGGCGGCAAATGAGGCGAGCCAAGCTGACCTCGGCGCTGGCGCTCTGCGCGACTTTCGCGCTCCTGGCCCCCATCTCGGCCGCGCGCGCCGAACTCAAGCCCGAACAGTTGCACGTCGAGGCGCTCGCCGAGGCGATGCGTCCGCACTGGGTGTGGATCAACGATCTGTCCTTCGACCGCATGACCGAAGGCCGCGCCTATCTGGTGGACGCCGACAACGGCAAGCTCCTCGGGATGGTGAATGGCGGCTTCAATCATGGCTCCATCTTCTTGGATCCGGCCGGCCAAAAGTTCGCGATCGCGTCGACCTTCTATTCGAGGGGGACCCGCGGCGAACGGACCGACGTCGTGACCTTCTACAAGACAAGCGACCTGAAGCCGGCCGCCGAGGTCGTGATCCCTCCGAAGCGATACGGCGGGATGCCGTTCCCGGCTGCGCTGCCGATCACGCCGGACGGACGATTCGGCCTGATCTATAATTTCACGCCCGAGCAGTCCGTCACCGTCGTGGATCTGGCCTCCCAGTCGCTGGTCGGCGAATATCCGACCGCCGGCTGCGGCTTGATCTACCCGACGGGACAGCGCTCGTTTCTGATGCTGTGTGGGGATGGATCGATTCAGCCGGCGACGCTGTCGCCGAAGGGCGAGGTGACCCTGGGCAAGCCGACGAAGCCGCTGTTCGACAAAGACGATCCCGTCACGGAGAAGGGCGTCTGGACAAGCTCGTCCTGGCTGTTCTTCACCATGAGCGGCAAGGTCTACGAGATCGGTGGCGCAGAAGATCCCAAGGTGAGCGCGACCTGGTCGCTGGTGGAAGGCGACGCCTCATGGCGGCCGGGCGCCTTCCAGACGGCCGCGGTCCATCAGCGCAGCGGCCGGCTGTTCGTCCTCATGCATCAGGGCGGCCCGGCGACGCACAAGGACCCCGGCTCGGAAATCTGGGTGTTCGATCTGAAGAAGCGCACGCGCGTCGCGCGGCTAAGGCTGGATTCCCCGGCGATGTCCGTCGCCGTCAGCCAGGACTCCAAGCCGCTGCTCTATACGACGATGTTCGAGGATCCGGCCCTGAAGATCTACGATGCGACGAGCCTGCAGCTGCTGCGGCGGGTGGGCGAACTGGGGCGCACAAGCACCGTCATTCAGCCTTCGCCTCTGGCTGAGGCGCGGTAATGTTGGACCCTGCGCTCTACGACGTCGTCCGGCTCGGCTGCGCCATCCTCCTGCTCGCGGGCGCGTGGCACAAGTTCTCCGCGCCAGCGCAATTCGCCGAGGTGGTCGCCGGCTATGCGATTGCGCCGCGGCGATTTGCAAAGCCGCTCGCGCGAATTGTTCCGCTGGCGGAAGCGGCGGCGGCGGCGGCGGCGATCCTCCTGCGAGGGCCGGGGCTGGCGTTGAGCGCCGCGCTGCTGGGCGGGTATGCGTTGGTCCTTTCGCTCAATATCCTGCGCGGGCGGGCTCACGTCGACTGCGGCTGCCATGCGTTTGGCAGGCGGGCCGTAACCCTGCAATGGCCGATGGTCGCCCGCAACGTGGCGCTTGCGGCCGTCGCCTCGGTTGCGGCGCTGGTCGGCCGCTCCACACGTCCGGTGCAGCCGCTGGATGTGCTGACGATCGTCGCGAGCCTGCTCGTCCTGACGCTGCTGTACGCCAGCTTCGACGAGTTCTTGGCGCTGAACTCAAAGTCGGAGGCTTGGCGCCAAGCATGATGACCGTGCTCATAATCGCCGTGGCCGCGCAGTGGGGACTCCTCGTCCTCCTGGCCCTCCTGAACGTGGCGCTCTTCCGGCAAGTGGGCCTGCTGCACATGAGGATCTCGCCCGTGGGCGCGCTGACGCTCCCCGGTGGCGTGGCGGTCGGCGCGGCGGCGCCTGAGATGTCGCTGGCGAGCCTCACCGGCGGCGTCGTCCAGGTCGGCGGCCGTTCGGATGGGCGCTCCCAGCTGATCTTCTTCGTCTCCCCGACGTGTCCGATCTGCAAGTCGCTGCTGCCCGCGATCAGAGCGATCCAGAAAAGCGAAGGAAATCGCCTGCAGGTCGTCCTTGCGAGCGATGGCGACGAAGCGCTGCAGGAGAAGATGATCAAAATGGAGCGGCTGGAAGCGTTCCCGTTCGTGCTCTCGGCCACGCTGGGGCAGACGCTCGGCGTTTCGAAGCTTCCCTACGCCGTCCTCGTGGGTGGCGACGGGAAGATCGCGGCCAAGGGCCTGGTCAATTCGCGCGAGCACTTGGAGAGCCTTCTGGAAGCGGAGCGGCGTGGCGTCGCATCCATCCAGGATTTCCTCGTCAAGCGAGCTGCACGGTGAAGGACAGAAAGACCACGATGTCGAGACTCGACCGCATCGCCGAACGGCTGTCCCGAACGGCCGCGAACCGACTTTCAAGACGCAGCTTTTTCGCGCGACTGGGCGGGGGCGCGGCGGCCGCGTCGTTCCCCTTGCTCCCCGTGTCGCGCGCCAACGGCCAGACCCAGCAGCCCGGCGAGACCGGCGATGTGGAGAGCTGCGACTACTGGCGGTACTGCGCCATCGACGGATATCTTTGCTCTTGCTGCGGCGGCTCGACCTCGACCTGTCCGCCGGGAACCGAACCCTCGCCCATCACCTGGGTCGGCACCTGCCGCAATCCGGTCGACGGCAAGGACTACGTGATCTCCTACAACGACTGCTGCGGGAAGAGCGGGTGCGGGCGTTGCCTGTGCAATCGCAACGAACGGGACACGCCGATCTACCAGCCGCAGAGTTCGAACGACATCAATTGGTGCCTGGGAACCCAGATCGGGACTGTCTACAACTGCTCGACCTCGGTTGTTCTCGGGCCGGCAGGCTGAGGTTTCCTGCATGCTGCGAAGGATGGCGGGCCTCGGGCTGCTGATCGCGCTCGCAGCCGGCGCTCCCGCGGCGGCCTATTCGCCGCACGTCAATTACATGGTGAACTGCCAAGGGTGCCACCTGCCGAACGGCGCGGGCATGCCCAATAAGGTTCCGGACATGCGCGGCCAACTTGGCCGCTTTGTCTCGATCCCGGAGGGCCGCGAATACCTGGTGCGGGTCCCCGGGGTGGCGAATTCAAAGCTCAGCAACGCCGAGACCGCCGAGCTTCTCAACTGGCTGGTGGGCGTGATGGGGCCGGCGACAGCGGCGCATTCGGCGCCCTATACCGCCGAAGAGGTGGCGCGCCTGCGCCCCAACCGGCTTCAGGCGCCTGGGGTCGCGCGCCAGAAGGTTCTGGAACTCCTGGCGTCCGGATCGGCGGCCGCGCCGGACGGCCGGCGGCGTCCGAACTGAGACGCGCCTAGATCAGCCCTGCGGCCAGACGGGCGCGCGCTTCTGGCGGAAGGCGGCGATGCCTTCCTGCTTTTCTTCGCCGCCGAGAAGCGACAGGAAGAGCTCGCGCTCGAACCGCAGGTGCTCCTCCAGCGGGCGCCGCAAGGACTCGTGCACGCTGGCTTTCGCCGCCGCCAAGGCGCGGGGCGCGCGCGCAGCGAGCTTGGCCGCCAAGCTCGAAGCCGCCGCGAGCGCCTCGCCGTCGTCGACGACCCGCGCGATCAGCCCGAGCTGGTAAGCGCGCTCGCCCGAGATCGGCTCGCCGGTAAGGATCATCTCCATCGCCGCGGCTCGCCCGATCATCCTGGGCAGGATCGCCGTCCCGCCGGCGCCAGGGATGATGCCGAGGTTGGTTTCCGGCAGCCCGATCTTGGCGCCGCGTCCCGCGACGACGACATCGCAGCGCAACATGAGCTCCGAGCCGGCGCCGAGGCACCAGCCTTCGACGGCCGCGATCAGGGGCTTGCGGAAGTCGCTGATGGCGCGCCAGGCCCGGGTCCGGGGGCTCTCCACAGGCTCCGAGCCGTCCGAACGGGCAAGTTCGTCCAGGTCGGCGCCAGCGGCGAACACCTTTGGGTTGCCGGTGATCACGACGGCGCGCACGTCCGGCGCCAGGTCCGCGCCTTGCAACTGGGCTGCGACAGCCTCGAGCAAGGGAGTCGCCAAGGCATTTCGCTGATCCGGGCGGTTCAGGGTGAGCAGCACCACGCCATCGCCGCGCCGCTCGGTCAGCAGGCTCTCTTGATCAGGCGTCATAGTCGATCACCACATCATCGCCGACAGGGACCGCCTGGCAGGTCAGGATATAGCCTTGCGCCACTTCCTCGGAGCTGAGGCCATAGGTCTTGTCCATCTGCACCTGGCCTTCGACCAGCTTGGCGCGACATGTGGCGCAGACGCCCGCCTTGCAGGCGTACGGCGCGGGAAGGCCTGCGCCGCGGGCGCTTTCGAGGATGCTGCCCTTCTCCGCGTCGAACGCGATGCGTCGCCGGCGTCCGTCCATGCGGACCTCCAGCATCAGGCCCTGCGCCTTCTCCCGCGCCTCGCGGTTGGCCGAAGTGTCGGCGCTCGCAGCGGGGTCGAGGCCGAACCTCTCCAGAAGGATTTGCTCCGGGGCCAATCCCGCTTCGCGCATGGCGGCCTCCGCCGCATCCATCATCGGCCCGGGGCCGCAGATGAAGGCGACGTCGATCGATGCGCGATCGACCAGACTGGACAGCACCTCGGCGATCCGGGCTGCGTCAAGGCGGCCATTGAACAGCTCGACCTCGTCCAGCTCCGCGGTCAGGAAATGGTAGATCTCCAGTCGATCGAGGTAGCGATTCTTGAGGGCGCCCAGCTCCTCGAGGAACATGATCGAGGAGGAGCTGCGGTTTCCGTAAAGGAGCGTGAATCGACTGAGCGGCTCGGCCGCGAGCCCTGCCTTCAGCAGCGACAGAACCGGCGTGATCCCGGAGCCGGCGGCGAAGGCCACGTAATGACGCTTGGCGCCGGCTTCGAAGCGCCAGGTGAAGTGCCCGTGCGGAGGCATCGCCTCGATCGATGCGCCTGGACGCAGCGCCTCGAGCGCCCAGTTGGAGAAGACGCCGCCCTCCACCTGCTTGATGGCGACCTTCAACAGCTGCTCTGCGGGCGCAGCGCAGATCGAGTAGTTGCGCCGCACGTCCTCGCCGCCGATGTCGGCGCGGAACGTCAGGTGTTGGCCGGGCGAGAAGGCGAATTGCGCCGCCCAGTCCGTGGGCGGCTCGAGGGTGAGGGCGATCGCGTGGTCGGTTTCGCGATCGACCGCGACGATCTTCAGGGGATGAAAGGCGGTCGACATGGGCGGGCCTCCTCGGCCGTCCTGGAGCACGCGGCGATCAGGCGAAATCGGCTGATCGCCGCGTGCTCCAGATTCAAAGGTTTGAGCGCGTTCTGACCGCAAACCGGATCCACTTTTGCGGAACGCGCCCTAGTGGCACTTGAAGCGGTCGAAAGGCTCCTGGCACGAAAGGCATCGCCAGAGCGCCTTGCAGGGCGTGGAGCCGAAGCGGCTCACCTCCGTCGTCCGCCCGGATCCGCACCGCGGGCAGGTCACGACGGCATGGGCGCGGAGCGTTGAGGCGGCCGCGCCGGGGGGCGGGGGGGCGATGCCGTAGGCCAGCAGCCGCGCGCGGCCGTCTTCGCTGATCCAGTCTGTCGTCCAGGGCGGCGACAGCACCGTCTCTATGGGAAGGTCGCTGAAGCCGGCCCGATCGAGCGCCACGCGCACCGCAGCTTCGATCGCCAGGGTCGCCGGGCATCCGGTGTATGTCGGCGTGATCAGGACCGCCGGGGGCGCCCGGCGGACCCCGCGAACGATGCCGAGATCCGTCACCGAGACGACCGGAATTTCCGGATCCATGACCGTCTCAAGCGCCGCCATGATTTGGGATTCCGCGCGATCGTCGATCTCGCTAGGTGTCATGGGGTCACCAGACTGCGTCCGGATAGGTGCGCGGCAGGAATTGCATCGTCGCCAAAAGATGCCCGAGATGTTCGCTGTGGTGGCCGCGCCGGCCCCCGCGGATTGCGCGCGGATACGCCGGAGGCGGCAGGGTCGCCTCGCGCAGGACGGCAGCAAGCTTGGCCTCGAAGTCCGACCGCAACTGCGCGCGATCCACCGCGACGCCCATTTCGACCAGCTCCTGTTCGAGCGGGTCGCTGTCGAACATCTCGTCGACGAACCGCCAGAACCAGTCGAAGCCGGCGATCATGCGTTCTCGGCTCTCAGCCGTCCCATCGCCCAGGCGCACGACCCATTCGGCCGAAAGCTCGGCATGATATTGCACCTCCTTCACCGCCTTTGCCGCGATCTCGGCGAGACGCTGCTCGGTGGAATTGGCGAGACCGCGGAGCAAGGCGAGTTGGCAGGTCGAGAAGAGGAACTGTCGCGCCATGGTCTGGGCGAAGTCGCCGTTGGGCTGCTCCACCAAAAGGCAGTTGCGGAATGCGAGCACGTCACGGTGGTAGGCAAGTCGGTCGCCGTCGCGTCCGCGGCCTTCGACCTCGCCCGCCAGGTTCAGGAACAATATCGCCTGGCCGATGAGATCGAGCCCGAGGTTGGACAGGCTGAGATCGATCTCCAGCGCCGGCGCATGGCCGCACCACTCCGTCAGCCGCTGGCCAAGCACCAGGCTGTCGTCGCCCAGGCGCAACAGATATTCGAACAGGGCGGGCGGGGATGAGGCGGGGGCCGACATCAGATGTGCTTCACCACGTCAGGAATGTCGTAGAAAGTCGGATGACGATAGACCTTGCTCTCGGCCGGCTCGAACAGCGGGCCGCTCTGCGACGGATCTGAGGCGATGATTTCGCTGGATTTCACCACCCACAGGCTCACCCCTTCCATTCGCCGCGTGTACAGCTCCCGCGCATGCCGCACTGCGAGCTCGCCGTCGGATGCGTGGACCGAACCGACGTGCTTGTGACTGAGGCCGCCCTTTGAGCGAATAAACACCTCCCAAAGAGGCCAGTCGCGGCTCATGATCATGTCCTTGGTCATTTGAACTGTTCGTCAGGCCGCGCGGCGCGCCTGGCGTTTGGTCTCGTAGGCGTCGGCGGCTTCGCGCACCCAGGCGCCCTCGCTCCAGGCGTCACGACGCGCCTTCATGCGTTCCTTGGCGACCGGTCCCTCGCCGCGAACAACGGCGTAGAACTCATCCCAGTCGACCTTGCCGAAATCATAGCCTTTCTTCTCTTCGTTCCAGCGCAGGTCAGGATCAGGAACCGAAAGTCCCAGGAACTCCGCCTGCGGGACGGTGATGTCGACGAACTTTTGACGAAGCTCGTCGTTGCTGTCGCGCTTGATGCGCCAGCGGAAGCTCTGCGCCGAATTCGGAGATTCGGCATCGGGCGGGCCGAACATCATCAGCGACGGCCACCACCAGCGGTTCAGAGCATCCTGAGCCATGGCCCGTTGTTCCGGCGTGCCGTTGGCGAGCGCCAACATGATTTCGTAGCCCTGGCGCTGGTGGAAGCTCTCCTCCTTGCAGATCCGCACCATCGCCCGGGCGTAGGGGCCATAGGAGGTGCGCTGCAGCGGAACCTGATTCATGATGGCCGCGCCGTCGACCAACCAGCCGATCGCGCCGATATCCGCCCAGGTGAGCGTCGGATAGTTGAAGATCGTCGAGTACTTCGCCTTTCCGGCGTGCAAGGCCGCGATCATCTCCTCGCGGCTCGTCCCGAGCGTTTCGGCCGCACAGTAGAGGTAGAGGCCGTGGCCGGCCTCATCCTGAACCTTGGCCAGAAGCACCGCCTTGCGCCTCAGCGATGGCGCGCGGGTCAGCCAGTTGCCCTCCGGCAGCATGCCGACGATCTCGGAATGGGCGTGCTGTGAGATCTGTCGAACGAGCGTCTTGCGGTAAGCCTCCGGCATCCAGTCTTTCGGCTCAATGAACTCGTCGGCCGCAACACGCGCCTCGAACTGCGCCACAAGCGCGTGGTCTTCGGCGAACAGTGTCGCGTCCGCCGTCGACGCGCCGCGATCCTTCAGTTCGGTCGTGTACATCGCTCGGCTCCTTCAGCCCCGCCACTCTATGATAGACCGACCGGCCGGTCAACATATACGTCAGACGCGTTCGAGCACCAGTGCGATGCCTTGGCCAACGCCGATGCACATGGTGCACAGCGCGAGCCGGGCCTGGCGTCTGTGAAGCTCCTCGGCGGCGGTCAGCACCAATCGCGCGCCCGACATGCCAAGCGGATGGCCAAGCGCGATCGCGCCGCCGTTCGGGTTCACCTGCTCGGCGTCGTCCGGCAGCCCGAGACGCCGCAGCACGGCCAGGCCCTGCGAGGCGAAGGCTTCGTTCAACTCGACGACGTCGATCTCGCCGATGCGAAGCTCAAGCCGGGCGAGGAGCTTCTCGCTGGCCGGCGCGGGCCCGATCCCCATGATGCGCGGCTCGACCCCGGCGACGGCCGCGCCCAGCACGCGAGCGCGAGGGGTGAGGCCGTGCTGGCGCACCGCCGCGGCGCTGGCGACGATGATGGCCGCCGCGCCGTCGTTCACGCCCGAGGCGTTGCCCGCGGTGATCGTCCCGTTCGGCCGCACGATCGGCTTCAGGCGGCCGAGCGCCTCCAGGCTTGTCTCGCGCGGATGCTCGTCGCGGGACACGACCAGGGGATCGCCCTTCTTTTGGGCGATCGAAACCGGCGCGATTTCGCAATCGAACCGACCGGCGGCCTGCGCCCGCGCTGCGCGGCGCTGGCTCTCCATCGCGAACCGGTCCTGGTCCGCCCGCGTCACATTGAACGCGTCGGCCACGTTCTCCGCGGTCTCGGGCATGGAATCGATGCCGAACTCGGCCTGCAGACGCTTGTTAACGAAGCGCCAGCCGATGGTCGTGTCGTAGACCGCGTTGCTGCGCGAATAGCCGGACTCCGCCTTGGGCATCACGAACGGGGCTCGGGTCATGCTTTCGGCGCCGCCGGCGACGATCAAATCAGCCTCGCCCGCCTTGATCGCGCGCGCGGCGCAAGCGACCGCGTCCATCCCCGACCCGCACAGCCGGTTGATGGTGGTTCCCGGCGCCTGTGGGCCAAAGCCGCCCAACAACGCCGCCATCCGCGCGACGTTGCGGTTGTCTTCCCCGGCCTGGTTCGCACACCCGAGTATGACGTCGTCCAGGGCCGCCCAATCCACCTTCGGGTTTCGCTCCACCAGCGCGCGGATCGGCACGGCCGCAAGGTCGTCGGCCCGAACCTCGGCCAGGGCGCCGCCGTACCGGCCAATGGGCGTGCGGATGGCGTCGCAGATGAAGGCCTCGGCCATGGCGCTATTCCTCTGAAGTGATCACCGCACCGCCGATGGTGCGGGAAAGTCCGGTAAAGCTCGCGATCGGGCGACCGTCCTCGGTGGCGACGGTCACGGCGTAGGAGCCGCTGCGGCCCACGCTCATGAGCTCGCGCGCCTCGGCGATCAGGCGCTCGCCCGGCTGGGCGGGCGCCAGAAAGGCGATCGAGGCCTGCTGGGCGAGGGTGGAGACGTTCCGCGAATTGCAGGCGTAGGCGAAGGCCGTGTCGGCCAGCGCGAATATCATCGCGCCATGGGCCACGCGATGGCCGTTGAGCATGTCTTCGCGCACGGTCATGGCCACCCGCGCCCAACCCGGGCCTGCGTCCAGGATCTCCATGTCCCAGGCGCGGGTCGCGCCGCTTCGAGCATGCAGCGCCTGCGCGATCTGCAGGGCCTGGCGCTCGTTCACAGCGAGGCCCAGCCGGCGGAGGGCGCGTAGAGGGCGTCGCCCGTCGCCTCGGCGATGTTGGCGAGCGTTTGCTCGAGGAAGCGCGGTCCGATCCGACGCGCCCAAGCCAGCGGGCCTTCCGGATAGTTGGCTCCGAACAACATAGCCTCGTCAATTCCCGCCGCGTCCGCCACGCCATCTCGTAAGGCGTCCACCGCGCCGTTCGCAATCTGGGCGAGGGTGCGCAGAACGATCTGCCCCGGCCGGTCGGGGACGAGCAGCAGCTGTTTGCCGAGCGCGCCGGCCAGCCGCGCGGCGGCCGGCTCATCGGAGGGCTGACGGACCGTCATTACGAGGATCGGCGCCGCCGCGAGGCTGCGGACATGATCGATCAGGATATCCACGCCGGGACGTTGGCTGAGCGGGCGTCCGTCACCGACCGCGGCCAGGACGCCGTCGACGGCGATGACGCCGGCAGGCAAGGCGGGCTCGCGCCTTCCTGGAGCCTCGGCGAGCACGCCAAGGTCGCTTAGATCCTCGGGCAGTCGAATATCGGCGCCGGCCAGCCCCTCGATGACGGCGGCCGGCGCCTGTTCGACGCGGCTGTCGTAGACGCCCGCGCCCGTCTTGCGCCCGAGCAGCCCCTGCTCGACGAGACGAGCCTGAAAGGGTTGCGGGCGAAAGCGAACGTTCGGCTGCAGCCCTTCGAAGACGGTCGAGGCGGCGGCGTAGTTTACATCATGCCCGATGAAATCGGCGAGCGTCAGCGGACCCATCCGGAATCCGCCGGCGCTCTTCAACGCCGCGTCGATCAGCGCGGGCGCAAGCCCTTCCTCAAGGGCGACGAAGGCCTCCGCATAGAAGGGCCGGGCGACGCGGTTGACGATGAAACCGGGCAGGTCGGCGACGGCGACGGGGTGCTTGCCCCAGGCCCGCATCAAGGTCGAAGCCGCCGTCGCCACGGCCGGCGAGGTGGCCTCCCCGGCGATGACTTCCACGAGCTTCATCGCGGGCGCAGGATTGAAGAAGTGCAGTCCCAGGAACCGCTCAGGCGCCGGCACGGCCGCTGCGAGCTGGGAGATGGAAAGCGAGGAGGTATTGCTGGCGAGCACCGTCTCGCGGCCCACGTGGGCGCCGAGTTCGGCGAAAACCGCGCGCTTCACCTCCAGTCGCTCTACGATCGCCTCGATCACCAGCGCCGAGCCGGCGGCCGCCGACAAGCTGTCCGACCAGCGGATCCGACCGGAGATCGCCCGCGCCTCAGCCTCGGCGATGCGGCCCTTTTGCGTCAGATCTGCAAGCGCCGCGTCCAAGGCGGCCTGCGCCCTGGCCAAGGCCGCCGGCTCCAGGTCGATCACCGTGACGGGATGGCCGGCGCAGGCGGCGACCTGAGCGATCCCGCGGCCCATCGCGCCCGCGCCCACCACGGCGATATGATCTTCCATCGTGATCTGCATGCGCCTCTCTTAGCCCCAGATTATTTGCTTGCCAATAAAAGACCGACCGGGCAGTCTATGAATGACAAGCGACGAGAAGGGGGAAACGCGGATGCCCTATGCGACCGTTCGGTTTGAGCTGGTCGATGGAATCGCTCGTCTGACGCTGAACCGGCCAGAGCGGCTCAACAGCTTCACGGTCGAGATGCATGGCGAGGTCGCCGACGCGATCGGCCGGGTCGAGCGGGATCCCGATGCGCGTGTGCTCGTCCTCACCGGCGAGGGTCGCGCCTTCTGCGCCGGGCAGGACCTGGCCGACAGGGCCGTGGCGCCGGGCGAGCAGGCGGTGGATCTGGGCGACTCTGTGGAGCGCTACTACGCCCCGCTGATCCGTCGGCTGGCCGCCCTCGAGAAGCCCGTGATCGCGGCGGTGAACGGGGTCGCCGCCGGAGCGGGGGCGAACATCGCCCTCGCATGCGACATCGTCATCGCTGCTCGCAGCGCCAAATTCATCCAGTCTTTCGCCAACATCGGTCTCATTCCGGATTCAGGCGGCACCTGGGTGCTGCCCCGGCTGGTCGGCCAGGCCCGCGCGCTTGGCCTGGCCCTGACGGGCGAGCCGCTTCCGGCTGAGACGGCCGAGGCCTGGGGACTGATCTGGAAGTGCGTCGACGACGGCGCGTTCGCCGAGACGGTGGACGCGCTCGCCGCGCGCTTCGCCAAAGGGCCTACACGCGGCCTCGCCGCCACCAAGCGGCTGATCCGCGGCTCGTCGCTGCGTTCGCTCGACGAGGAGCTCGACCTCGAACGTGACGCGATGCGCGAGCTCGGCTTGAGCCATGATTACCATGAAGGCGTTGCCGCGTTCATGGCTAAGCGCAACCCCGTCTTCACCGGCTGCTGACCGCCCCCTCTTCGATCGAGAATCTCATGACCGCCATCCTTCTGAACTACGCCGCCGACGACTGGCGGCAGCCGACCGGCGAAGTGGCCGAGATCCGCTCCGCGGTGACCGGCGAAGTTGTGGCCGCCTCGGGAAGCGGCGGCCTGAATTTCCAGGCGATGCTCGAACACGCGCGGAACGTCGGCGGACCTGCGCTGCGCGCCATGACCTTCCACCAGCGCGCCGCGATGATCAAAGCGCTGGCGCAGGCGATCATGGATCGCAAGGAGGAGCTGTATTCTATCTCGGCCGCGACCGGCGCGACCCGTTCCGACAGCTGGATCGATATCGAAGGCGGCGCCGGAACGCTTTTCTCCATCGCGTCCAAGGGCAAGCGTGAACTGCCCGACGACACCGTGCTGATGGACGGGGCGATGGAACCGATCGGCAAGCGGGGAACCTTCATCGGCCAGCACGTCTACACCTCGCTGCAGGGGGCGGCTGTCCACATCAACGCCTTCAACTTCCCCATCTGGGGCATGCTGGAGAAGCTTGGACCGACGCTGCTGGCGGGCGTGCCCGCCATCGTGAAACCGGCCTTTTCGACGGGCTATGTGGCCGAGCAGGCCTTCCGGGTCATGATCGAAGCCGGCGTGCTTCCGCCAGGCGCGGTCCAGCTCATCCTGGGCTCGACCGGCGACCTGCTCGATCACTTGACGTGTCAGGACGTGGTCTCATTCACCGGCTCTGCGCAAACGGCCATGAAGCTGCAGGCGCATCCGAACATCCTTCGCGAGTCGGTCAGGTTTATCGCTGAGCGGGATTCCCTGAACGCCACGGTGCTGGGGCTCGACGCCACCGCCGACAGCCCGGAATTTGAGCTCTTCATCAAGGAAGTCGCCCGCGAGATGACCGTCAAGGCGGGGCAAAAGTGCACCGCCATCCGCCGAGCCTTCGTGCCCGCCGGCCTGCTCGACGCGGCCGAGGCGGCGCTGAAGGAGCGCCTCTCGAAGGTCGTGGTCGGCGATCCGAACGTCGAAGGCGTCACCATGGGCGCGCTTGCGAGCGCGACGCAGCTCGCCGACGTGCGCGCCAAAGCACGCGAGATCCATCGCGAAGCAAAGCTGGTCTTCGGCGATTTCGACAAGGTCGAGGCCGTGGGGGAGGGGGTTCAGGGCGGAGCGTTCATTTCGCCGCTGCTGTTCCGCAATGACGATCCCTGGGGCGCCGAGCGCATCCACGATGTCGAAGCCTTCGGCCCGGTCTCCACCTTGATGCCGTATCGGGATCTCGCCGACGCGGTCTTCCTCGCCAATCGCGGAAAGGGCTCTTTGGCTCTTTCCCTGTTCACCTACGATGCGGAATTCGCCCGCGCCTTCGTGCTCGGGGCGGCCGCCTACCACGGCCGCGTCGTGGTGATCGATCGCGACAGCGCCCGCGAGTCGACCGGCCACGGCTCACCGCTGCCCATGCTGATCCATGGCGGCCCCGGCCGCGCCGGCGGCGGCGAGGAAATGGGCGGAGTCCGCGGCGTGAAGCATTACATGCAGCGCACCGCGCTGCAGGGCAGCCCGCGGATGCTGTCCGCCGTGGCGGGCCAGTGGCTCCCCGGCGCGCCGAAGACGAGCGAAGGACCGCACCCGTTTCGTCAGCGTTTCGGCGAGCTGGCGATCGGAACCTGCTTCAACACCGCCTCGCGGACGATCACGCTCGAGGACATCGAGCATTTCGCTCACTTCACCGGCGACACCTTCTACGCGCACATGGACGAGGCGGCGGCGGCGGCCAATCCCTTCTTCCCGGGGCGGGTGGCGCACGGCTATCTCATTCTGTCGTTCGCGGCGGGCTTGTTCGTCGATCCGGCGCCCGGCCCCGTCCTTGCGAACACCGGCCT
This sequence comes from Phenylobacterium sp., assembly GCF_035276905.1. GTDB lineage: Bacteria > Pseudomonadota > Alphaproteobacteria > Caulobacterales > Caulobacteraceae > Phenylobacterium. The sequence continues at coordinate 19,013 of NZ_DATELG010000042.1, forward strand.
GGACGCGCTGCGGTTCCTGAAACCGGTTTCGCCCGGCGAAGCCATCAAGGTGTCGCTGACGGTCAAGGCCAAGACCAGGCGCACCGACAGCTATGGCGAAGTCCGCTGGGCCGTGAACGTGACCAACGCGGCGGACGAGGCGGTCGCTGCGTATGAACTGCTGACTATGAACGCCATCTGACGAGTCGAGGAGGAAACGATGGACTATGGGCCGCCTTCGCGCGAAGCCCTCGAGGCCTTGCAACTGGATCGGCTCCGTTGGTCAGTAGCACATTCTTACCGCAACATCGCCGGTTTCCGCGCGGCATGCGAAGCCAAGGGCGTGACGCCTGACGACATTCGCTCGCTGAAGGATGTTGCGCTTCTGCCGTTCACGACCAAGGCCGATCTTAGGGCGGCCTATCCTTTCGGCAGGTTCGCCGTGCCGCAGGAACAGATCTCGCGCCTGCACGCCTCATCGGGAACCACCGGTCGGCCGACCGTGGTCGGCTACACCGCCAACGACATCAAGACGTGGGCCGGTCTCACCGCTCGCTGCATTCATGCAGCGGGGGGACGACCCGGCATGAAGGCGCATATCGCCTATGGTTACGGCCTCTTCACCGGCGGCCTGGGCGCGCATTACGGGGCCGAGGCGCTCGGATGCACGGTCATTCCGATGTCGGGCGGCCAGACCGAAAAGCAGGTTCAGCTGATTGAGGACTTCAAGCCCGAAATCATCATGATCACGCCGAGCTATATGCTCTGCATCCTCGACGAGTACCGGCGACAGGGCCTGGATCCTCGCAAGTCATCGCTGCGCATCGGAATTTTCGGCGCCGAGCCGTGGACCGAAGCGATGCGTTCGGAGATCGAGGAGGCGTTCGATCTTCAGGCCAGCGACATCTACGGCCTTTCCGAAGTCATGGGCCCCGGGGTCGCTCAGGAAGTGGCGGGAACCCGCGGCCCGACGATCTGGGAGGACCACTTCCTGCCCGAGATCATCGACCCGGCGACGGGCGAGGTGCTGGCCGACGGAGAGGAGGGCGAACTCGTCTTCACGTCGCTGACCAAGGAAGCGTTTCCGGTCATCCGCTACCGCACCCGCGACCTGACCCGGTTGCTGCCGGGGGCGGACCTGCCTTTCCGCCGCATGGCGAAGATCGTCGGCCGCAGCGACGACATGCTGATCATCCGCGGCGTGAATGTCTTCCCGACGCAGATCGAAGAGCAGGTCCTGAAGTGTCCGGGTCTGGCTCCCCACTTCGTCATCGAAGTGAGCCGCGCCGGACGGCTGGACGAGGTGAAGATCGAGGTCGAGCTTCGAGCGGGTCTCGAGGCGTCGGCGGGGGCGGAGCAGAGCCGGATGCTCGCCGGCTATGTGAAGGACGTGATCGGGGTCACGGCGCGCATCGAGCTTAGGGGCTGCGGCGAGCTTCCGCGCTCGACGGGCAAGGCCTCGCATGTCCGCGATCTGCGTCAGGCGGCGGCGTCCGCCTGACATCGCCTCCGCGGCGCCGTCGAAGCGAAAGGCCCGGCGCTTAGCGCGCCGGGCCTTCTTTTTGGTTCGCAATCAGTAAGCGATGCAGACCGATTTGACTTCGGTATAGGCCTCCAGCGACCGAACCCCGAAGTCCCGGCCCACGCCCGATTCCTTGAAGCCGCCGAACGGCATGTTCGGGTCGACCAGGTTGTGGCAGTTGACCCAGACCGTTCCCGCCTTGATGCGCGGGACGATGTCCATGGTCTTCTTAAGGTCGTTGGTCCAGACCGAGGCGGCGAGACCCATGTCGGTGTCGTTGGCGAGGCGCACCGCCTCGTCCTCGCTATCGAACGGAGTCACGGTTACGAGCGGACCGAAGACTTCCTGGCGCGAGATCGCGAAGTCGGCGGCTGCGTCGACCACCACGGCGGGACGCACGTAGTAGCCCGGCCGGTCCGGGCTGTCGCCGCCCGTGAGGATGCGGGCCCCGTCCTGACGCGCCCGCTGCACATGGTCGAGGATCTTCTGCCGGTGCCCGGCCGAAGCCACGGGATTGATCTGCGCGGCGGGATCGAGCCCCGGCCCGATCGACATGCCCTCCACGGCCTGGGCGAGCGCCTTGGTGAAGGGTTCATAGATGGAGCGGGCGACGAACAGGCGCGAGGATGCGGCGCAGACCTGGCCATTGTTGAAGAAGCCGCCCATGACCGCGCCTTGCACGGCCTGTTCGATCGGGGCGTCGGCCAAGAAGATGGCGGGGTTCTTGCCGCCGAGCTCCAGCGAGGTGCGCAGCATCCGGTCGGCCGCGCTGCGCGCGATCGCCTTTCCGGTCGCGGTGGATCCGGTGAAGGTGATCTTCGAGACCAGCGGATGGTCCACGAGCGCCTTGCCGGTCCGGCCGTCGCCGGTCACCAGGTTCAGGACCCCGGCGGGCAGGCCGGCCTCTTTGGCGAGGTCCATGAGCCGCACGCTGGTGAGGGGGGTGACTTCGGAAGGCTTCAACACGACCGTGCAGCCCGCCGCGAGGGCCGGCATGATCTTCCACAGGCCGATCATCAGCGGAAAGTTCCACGGCGCGATCGCGGCGACGACCCCCACCGGCTCGCGGCGCGTCGAGGCGTTGAAGCGTGCGCCGGGGATGGCGCCGATCGACACGTCAAAGGTCTCGCCGGTGATCTTCGTGGTCAGGCCGGCGATGTAGCGCATGTAGGCGGGCGCGCCGCCGACATCGACGAAGCGCGAGATGTTGATCGATTTTCCCTGGTTGAGGGTCTCGAGTTGCGCCAGCTCCTCGGCGTTCTGTTCCACCAGGTCTGCGAACTTGAGGAGCCGCCGCTCGCGCTCGGCGGCGGGCAGGCCGGTCCAGGCGCCGTTCTCGAAGGCGCGGTGAGCGCTTTGGGCCGCGTCGTCAACGTCCTGGGCGTTGGCGTTGACGACGGTTGTGATCACGTCTCCGGTCGCGGGATCGAAGACATCCAGGCGCTCCGCGCCGCGGCCGGGCCGCCACTCGCCGTCGATGAATACGCCATGCTGCTGTCGCAAGAAGCCGCTTACAGCCGCCAGCGGGGCGACCATCTCAGATCCGTTAGCCATTGTTTCCTCCTGTAATCAGGACTGCGTCTCTTTAGATTTCGAGCGTCTCGCCGGTCATGACGGTGACGAGTTCGCCGGCGAAGGCCACAGCGTCGGCGCCGGCGGCGGCGTTCTCGGGACTCCTCATCGCCGCCTGGAAGGCTTCCGGATCGGTGAAGGTCATCTCCGCCAGAAGAAAGTTTCCCTTCTCGCCGAGCAGCGTCTTGTTGATCTGCGTGATCTCGACCTTGGCGAGCCCGGGCAGCTTGCGCACGAGGGGGATGTGAACTTCGCGGTAATGCGCAAAGAAGGCGTCCGCGTCCTCGGGGGTCTTATAGAGCGCAATCATCTTTTTCAACGGAGGTCCTCCTGGGGCGAGACGCGCCGCCTCATTCATATGCAGAATGGTCGGTCGGACAATCAATGGCAAGTGTCCGGCCGCGCTCCTCGTCGTCGGCGCCTGCCCGCTTCGAGGGGCTGCTGCGCGGCGAACGGCCGCAACGATCATCGACCGACCGGACGGACAGTTTTTCTTGATCTGCTCGATGTGCTTGGTACTGTGGTCTTGGCCCCGCTGGGGCGTCCTCCCTATGAACCTATCGCGCCCGTGAGCGGGCGCGATTTTTTTTGCGCCCAGAATGGGTCGTTGGGAACAGCAGGGCTTCCTAACGCGCGAGCGCTATGCAGGCCGAGAGGGATGCGGCCGAGGCGACGGTGGAGATAAGGATGGTCTTCGAGGTCAGCCGGGCCTCCCGGCCGTAGAATTCCGCCAGCATGAAGGGTCCGGTCCCGGTGGGCATCGCCGCGAGCAAGACCGCGGCGCGCGTCATCGGCGAGGGCAGGCGTAACGCCATGGCCACGCCCAGCGCGATGGTCGGCTGCAGGACGAGCTTCAGCGCGACAAGAGCGGCGGTGACCGCCGCCTCGTCCGGAGCGCGTCGGTCGGAGCCTTCAACTCGAGCGCCCAGGAACAGGCCGATGGTGATCAGCGCGCAGGGCGAGGCCGTGCCGCCGAGCATCTTCAGCGCCTTCTCCGCAGGTTCCGGGATGCTGAGGCCTGCGGCCGCAGCCAGCAGGCCCGCCAGCGGAGCGACGATCAGGGGATTGCGGAGCAACGACCGGCCGACCTTCAGCGCCAGGCGAAGTAACCGTGGTTCCATCTGCAATCCCGTCTCGATCGTCACAACGGCCGCGGCGAAGAGTGCGCAGCCGCTGATCAGGGTGGCGATGGTCGCGGGAATCAAACCGGGCGCGCCCAGCACCGCCGCCATCACCGGAAAGCCCATGAAACCGACGTTGCCGTAGGCGGCGGCCAGATCGTCCACCGTAGCGTCGGCCAGCGGCCGGTCCTTTAGTCTGAACAGCACTGTGAACACGAAGACCGCGGCCACCGATACACCGTAAGCGCTGACGAAGCCCGGCCGCCAGATGTCGGAGAACTGGGCATGGGCGGTGATGTCGAAGAGCAGCGCGGGAAGCGCCAACCAGACCACGAACCGGTTGAGTTCCGTCATGCCGCGCGCATCCATCACGCCGAACCGCCGGACGAGGGAACCCGCCAGCACCAGGGCGAAAATGGGAAAAATGACGGCGAGCGCGGACATGGCTGCGCTGCTATCGCACCCGCTCGATGTGATCCAATGTTATTGGGGAATGGGATCTATTTGGTTCAGGTATCGAGGATGGACCTCCGTCGGATGCGCGCCGGCGGACCAGCAACGCCCAGCGCCCGCATCCGCATTTGACGGCGTGGTCGAGGCGCGCCTTCTCGGTCGCTGATATTCATCATGCTGCAGGATCGATTTCATGCTTTTTGGTTCAGGTTCGATACGTGCGAGTTGACAGATCCTTATTGCTTCTGTTTTAGCCGTTGAAGGTCTTTTTGCCATCGCCGAAGGAGCCATGGGTGTCCGATAGCATCGAGCTACAGAAGATCATCGGCCAAGTCGCGGCCGCCTACTTCAACAATAGCCACGTATCGCCGGCCGAGATCCCGACCGTGATCGGCAATATCGCAACCAGCCTGACCGCCGCGGGGACGCCCGCCGCGGAAGCGGCCGTCGAGCCCGCAGAGCAGGTCAAGGCGACGCCGGCGCAGGTCCGCAAGTCCATCACCCGTGAAAACCTCATCAGTTTCGAGGACGGCAAGCCTTACAAAACCCTTCGGCGTCATCTCGCCGCGAAGGGCATGACGCCGGCGGAATATCGCGCGAAATGGGGTCTTCCGGCAGATTATCCTCTGGTCGCGCCGGCCTATAGCGAAGCCCGCGCGAACCTTGCGAAAGCGGCCGGGCTGGGCAGCCGCATCGCCCGCAAGCCCGCGGAGATCAGCGCGGAGACGCCGGCCCCTGCTGCCGTCGGCAAGCCCGCGGCCGCGTCGAAGGCCAAAGGCCGTCGCGGCACGCCGACCCGCGCCCGCCAGGCCAAGTCCGGCGGCGCCAATGCGGCGTCCAAGGCGACGTAGTGACGGCGGGCGGCATCTGCGGCTCGTGCGATTGCAGGCGGATTATCGCAGTCTAAGAGTCTGACTCATAATGTTTTCGAGGGACATCATGGGTTTGCGATCCGTCGGGCCATGAGTTGAACGGAGGCCATTAGGAGCCAGGCGGTGGAGCTTTCAATGGTCTCCTCGAAGTCCTTGGC
>NZ_DATELG010000043.1:0-8703 GCF_035276905.1 Phenylobacterium sp.
GCGACCGTCACCTTGCCGGCGCTGGCCATCATCGGATTGAAGTTCCGCGCCGTCTTCCGATAGACGAGGTTGCCTTCCGCATCGCCCTTCCAGGCCTTGACGATCGACAGGTCGGCGGTGAGCCCGCGCTCCATCACGTAGCGCTCGCCGTCGAACTCGCGCACCTCCTTGCCCTCGGCCACCAGGGTGCCGACCCCGGTGCGGGTGAAGAAGGCGGGGATGCCGGCGCCGCCGGCGCGGATGCGCTCGGCCAGCGTGCCCTGCGGATTGAACTCCAGCTCCAGCTCGCCCGACAGGTAGAGCTTCTCGAACAGCTTGTTCTCCCCGACGTAGCTGGAGATCATCTTCCGGATCTGCCCGCCCTCCAGCAGGACGCCCAGGCCGAAGCCGTCGACCCCGCAGTTGTTGGAGATCACCGTCAGGTTCTTCACCCCGCTCTCGCGGATCGCCGCGATCAGGTTCTCCGGGATGCCGCACAGGCCGAAGCCGCCCGACATGATCGTCATGCCGTCGAACAACAGGCCCGCCAGGGCCTCGACGGCGTCAGCCTGAACCTTCTGCGTCACCGCTTGGCCCTCCGTTCGCTCACGCGCTTGCTGCAGTGCGATATCAAAGCCGAGGGGGGTTGGAAACCCGCGGCTGGCGAGGCTCAGCCGCCGATCAGCTCGCGTCCGATCAGGAACCGGCGGATCTCGTTGGTGCCGGCGCCGATGTCGTAGAGCTTGGCGTCGCGGGCGAGGCGCTCGACCGGGAAGTCCCTGGTGTAGCCCGCGCCGCCCAGCGCCTGGATCGCCTCCAGCGAGACCTTCACCGCGCTTTCCGAGGCCATCAGGATCGCGCCGGCGGCGTCGAAGCGGGTGGTCAGGCCCGCATCGCAGGCCCGGGCCACCGAATAGACGTAGGCGCGGGCGGAATTGAGGGCCACGTACATGTCGGCGACCTTGCCCTGCATCAGCTGGAAGGCGCCGATCGGCTTGCCGAACTGCTTGCGCTCGCGCACGTACGGCAGCACCACGTCGAGGCAGGCCTGCATGATGCCGAGCGGCCCCCCCGCCAGCACCGTGCGCTCGTAGTCCAGCCCGCTCATCAGGACGCCGGCGCCGCCGCCCACGGGCCCCAGCACGTTCTCCTCGGGGATCTCGCAGTCCTCGAACACCAGCTCGCCCGTGTCCGATCCGCGCATGCCCATCTTGTCGAGCTTCTGGCCGACCGAGAAACCCTTGAACCCCTTCTCGACGATGAAGGCGGTGATGCCGCCGCTGCCCTCGCCCGGCGTGGTCTTGGCGTAGACCACCAGCACGTCGGCGTGGGGGGCGTTGGTGATCCAGAACTTGGTCCCGTTCAGCGCCCAGCCGTCGCCGCGCGGCTCGGCGCGCAGCTTCATCGACACCACGTCCGAGCCGGAGCCGGCCTCGCTCATCGCCAGCGCGCCGACGTGCTCGCCGCTGATCAGCTTCGGCAGATAGCGATGCTTCTGCTCGTCGGAGCCCCAGCGGCGGATCTGGTTCACGCACAGGTTCGAGTGCGCGCCATAGGAGAGGCCCACCGCCGCCGAGGCGCGGGAGACCTCCTCCATCGCCACCACGTGCTCCAGATAGCCCAGGCCCAGGCCGCCGAACTGCTCCTCCACCGTGATCCCGTGGAGGCCGAGCTCGCCCATCGGCGCCCAGAGCTCGCGCGGGAAGGCGTTGTCCGCATCGATCCTCGCCGCCAGCGGCGCGATCTTGTCGGCGGCGAACCGCGCCGTGGTCTCGCGGATGGCGTCGGCCGCCTCGCCGAGGTGAAATTCGAGCGCTGGAGCGGCTGAATACGGCATGTACGTTTCTCCCCGACGGCTGGTTTGGCGCGGTTCTAACCTTTCGAGGCCGTCGACGGCAGCACATAATCCTTCATGCGCTCGCGAAGAACCTTCTTGTCGACCTTGCCGGTCGGCCCGAGCGGGATGTCGCTGAGGAACACGACGTCGTCCGGCAACCACCAGCGGGCGATCCGGCCCTCCAGGAAGTCCAGGAAATCCTGGCGCGTCGCGGTTTCCGCCGCCTTCAGCTTGACCAGCAGGATCGGCCGCTCGTCCCACTTCGGGTGGCGGACGCCGATCACCGCGGCCAGCTCGGCCTTCGGGTGGCACATCGCCAAGTTCTCGATCTCGATCGAGGAGATCCATTCGCCGCCGGACTTGATGACGTCCTTGGCGCGGTCGGTGATCTGCATGAAGCCGAACGCGTCGATGGTCGCGACGTCGCCGGTGTCGAAGAAGCCGTCCCCGTCCAGGATGCCCTGGTCCTCCGCGCCATAGTAGGCGCGGGCGACGAAGGGGCCCTTCACCTTGAGATGGCCCGAGGTCTTGCCGTCATGGGGCAGGGGGCGAGCCGCCTCGTCGGTGATCCTCATCTCCACGGTCAGCGGCGCGCGGCCCTGCTTCATCCGCTCGCGGAACTGACCCTGCGGGTCGAGCGCCAGGGTCTTGGCGGTGGGCATGGCCTCGGCGCCCAGCGGCGAGGTTTCGGTCATGCCCCAGGCGTGGATCACCTCGACGCCGTAGTCGTCCTGGAAGGCGCGCACCAGCGCTTCCGGCGCCGCCGAGCCGCCGATCACCACCCGCTTTAAGGTGGCGAGCCGCTCGCCGCTCTGGCGCAGGTGCTGCAGCAGCATCTGCCAGACGGTGGGCACGGCGGCGGAGAAGGTCACGCCCTCGGTCTCCAGCAGCTCGTGCACCGACGCGCCGTCCAGCTTGGCGCCCGGCATCACCAGCTTGGCCCCCGCCGCCGGGGCCGAGAAGCTGACGCCCCAGGCGTTGGCGTGGAACATCGGCACGATCGGCAGCACCACGTCGCGCGCACCGATCCCCAAGAGGTCGCCGCTGAGGGTCGTCAGGGTGTGCAGGAAGTTGGAGCGGTGGGAGTAGAGCACGCCTTTCGGGTTGCCGGTGGTGCCCGAGGTGTAGCAGAGCCCCGCGGCGGTGTTCTCGTCGAAGCCGCCCCAGGCGAACCGGTCCGGCTGCTCGCCGATCAGGGTCTCGTAGCAGAGCACCCTGGGATCGCCGGCGGCCGGCATGTGCGCCTCGTCGGTGAAGACGATGAAGCGCTCGACGCTCGGCATCTTGTCGCGGTGGGCGAGCAGCAGCGACGCGAACGTCAGATCCGTCAGGACCAGCTTATCGGCGGCGTGGCCTATGATGTAGCAGAGCTGCTCGGGGTGGAGCCGTGGGTTGAGCGTGTGGCAGACCGCGCCCATGCCCATGATGGCGTACCAGGCCTCGAGGTGGCGCGCGGTGTTCCAGGCCAAGGTGGCCACCCGGTCGCCGGGCGTGACGCCCAGAGCCTGCAGCGCGTTCGACATCCGCTTCGCCCGGCTGTGCGCCTCGGCGTAGGTGGTCCTGACGATCGGCCCTTCGACCGAGCGCGTGACGATCTCCGTATCGCCGTGCCAGTTCTTCGCGTGGTCCAGGATCTTGTCGACCGTGAGCGGCCAATCCTGCATCAGGCCCAGCATCGCACCTCCCTTGGGACGCCGCCCTCGTATGTCTTGGCGCCGGCGCCCCTCTCTCTCTCTTCTGCGCCAACGTAGCGTCGCAGGCGGCGTTCCGCGGCGGTTTTCAGCCTATTCTAGGCTCCACGGCTCAGCGGAAGAACAGCCAGCCGGAAGGAAGGCGGGCGGCGCTTGCCCCGCGCAGGGTCAGCCGTCCGCCGGCGAGTTCGATCACCGTGTCGGCGCCGACCTGGCGGACGGTGTAGGCGACGCCCGGGGGCAGCTGCACGCGGTCGCCCTCAGCGCTCGAGAAGTCCGTCACCACGTCGTTCCCGAAGCCCGGAGCGAAGTAGAAGACGTCGGCGTCGCGGCCGCCGGTCAGGGTGTCGTCGCCGCGGTCGCCCGAGATCCAGTCCCGGCCCTTGCCGCCCGAGACGAAGTCGTCGCCGCGTCCGCCGCGCAGCGTGTCATCGCCGGCCCGACCGTTGATGCTGTCGTTTCCCCCCAGCCCGTTGATCACGTCGGCGCCTGGCGTGCCCTGCAGAAGGTCGGCGCCTGGCGTGCCGCTGATGGTGTTCGCGCCGCTCCGGGTCGAGCCGGGCGCTGCGGCCTGCGGGACCTCGCGATGGGGGGCCGCGAACGCGGCGTCGATCCGGGCCCGCGCAGCGTCCGAGGCGGGAGGCGAGCTCGCCATGGCGAATACCGCGCCGCTCTCGATCACCTCGCTGATGACCACGTCGGGGTGGAAGCGTTCGACCAGCTCCGGCCGCCAGAAGCCGTCCTGCAGATGGACAAGCACGATGCGGCTGAAGTGGCTCTCCAGGAACGGCAGCAGGGCCAGGCTGAAGGAATCGCGCACCAGCAGCAGCACCGGCTTGCCGGCGAGGCCGGTCTCGATCACCTGCGGGGCGGTCCAGTCCTGCTGCGGCGTCAGCCAGGTGGTCTTCGGGTCGAGCGCCGGATCGACGAACTGCGGATAGTCGGCGTCGACGAAGCCGGCGATGCCCAGCATCTGCGAAAGGTTCTGCGGCTTGAAGGGATCGTGTTTGATCTCCTGGAAGGCGCTCAGCGGCTTTGGGCCGTCGGTGGCGCCGGCCGCGGCGAGCCGCTGCACGACGCTGTAATAGGCCGCGTAGGCGCCGAGACCGGTCCAATGGGTCTCGAAAGGATTGTAAACCTGCAGGCCCCAGTCCGCTTGCTGTTGCAGGATGGGTGCGGGATAGACGAGCTCGCCGGCCTGGGCGGTGCGGTTCAGCCGCCAGAGCAGGGCCGCCGCGCGATTTTCGTCCGGTCCGTGGTACCAGGCGGGGCCGTGCTGCGGCTCGATGATCTCCTTGTCGGAAGCGATCAGCACCAGATAGCGCGCGCCGTGCGCCTTCAGCCACTCGGTGCGGCCGGCTAGGCCCATGAGCCAGTCGCGCGCCTGGGCGTCGGTGTAGGCCGGCGCGTTGCGCGCCTGGGCGAAGTGCTCGCCATTGTCGAAGTAGAGCCAGCCGTCGCGGCCGACGATCACCCGGTCGGTTCCGCTAACTCCCAGCCGGTAGCGGAGGTAGTTAAGCGCCGCGATCAGCTGTTTGCGGGCCGGGAAATGGTCGCCCACGTAGGTGTCCATCGCCTTGGGCCAGGCGCGCAGCTGGGTCCAGGTTCGAGGCCGCGTGGGCGCGTGGGCTAGCTTGCGGTTCTCGTTCACCTTGGCCTTCGGAGCGGCGTTCGGCAACACGAAGCCCGCGACCAGCACCGCGAGGCACGCGATGGTCAGCTTGCGCCAATGGCGCCGGGAATCGAAGTGAGGGCGCATCAAAAGCGGAAGTAGAGGAAGGGGTTGAGGCTGGAGCCGGCCAGCTTCGCCACGCTGAGGGTCAGGCCGGCGACCAGCAGGGTCGTCGACAGCACGTGGACTCCGTGGGTGTCGAGCCGCGCCGGCAGGTGCTCGGCCGGGATCAGCTTCGGCCGGCGAAGCCGCGCGCAGATCCAGGGCAGCACCGGCATGGAGAAGACCGAGCCCAGGGCCAGCGCCGCCAGCGCCTCGTTGCTCAGCAGGACGCGGAGCGCAACGTCGGGGGCGTGGAACGCATCGAGGTGGGCCATCGCCTGCCAATAGTGGACGGCCTGGTCGAAGCTCGTCGCGCGAAACAGCACCCAGCCCAGGAGCACGGTCAGGATCGCGTAGACGTGGCCGACCAGCCGCGGCGCCCGATCCAGCGCCTTGCCGAGGCCAAAGCGCTCGAGAAGCAGGAAGGCCCCGTGGTAGAATCCCCAGGCGACGAAGTTCCACGCCGCCCCGTGCCAGAAGCCTGTGAGCAGGAAGACCACCATCAGGTTGCGCACGGTCTTCCAGAGGCCGTGCCGGTTGCCGCCCAGCGGGATGTAGACGTAGTCGCGGAACCAGGACGACAGGCTGATGTGCCAGCGCCGCCAGAACTCGGTCAGCGAGCGCGAGGCGTAGGGGTGGTCGAAGTTCTTCGGGAAGGTGAAGCCCATCAGGAAGGCCAGCCCGATGGCCATGTTGGAATAGCCGCAGAAGTCAAAATAGATCTGCAGCGTATAGGCGAAGGCGCCGAGCCAGGCGGTGGTGGCGTCGAGGCTGGCGACCGGCATGTTGAAGGCGTGGTCGGCGAGCGGCGCGACGGTGTTGGCCACCAGCACCTTCTGGCAGAGGCCGACGATGAAGTACTGCAGGCCCAGGCCGATCTGGCCGGTCTTGCGACGGTCAGCGTGCAGCTCGTGGCGGATGTTGGCGTAGCGCACGATCGGTCCTGCGATCAGGTGCGGGAACATCAGGATGTAGGCGGCGAACCGCGTCAGGCCGCGCTCGACGGGAACGGCCCGCAGGTAGACGTCGGCCACGTAGCTGATCAGCTGGAAGGTGAAGAAGGAGATCCCCAGCGGCAGCGCCAGGTGGATCTCGGGCAGCGGGCGTCCCGGGAGCGCGGCGTTCAGGTTGTGCGCCAGGAAGCCGGCGTACTTGAAGAAGCCGAGCACGGTGAGGTCGAGGGCTATGACGCCCGTCAGCACGGCGCGGCGCGAGCCGTTGGCCTCGGTCCGGGCGATCGCTTGGGACGCCGCCCAGTTGACCAGGATCAGCGCGCCCAGCAGCAGCACGTAGGGGCCTTCGCCCCAGACGTAGAACACCACGCTGCCGGTGAGCAGCGCGCCCGTCCGCCAGCCGCTCAGGTAGTAGCCGAGCAGGAAGACGGGCAGGAAATAGAAGATGAAGATGATCGAGCTGAACAGCATGGGGCCTGCAGCGCCTGCCGACTCACCGCAGGCCGCCGTCACCATGCGGGAAGCGGCCCAAGCTCCGCAACATGCCGCGCAGCCGCGGGTAAGGTGCGGCTGAGCCGGCCGTCCGGGTTTCCCCGTATGGGGCCGCCCGCCGCGCCGCGTCAGGATGAGCCTCTGCGCTCGGCGGGGCGCGCCGTCCCTCACGTCTGCACGGATCACCAACCATGACCCCGAAACTTCGAGTGCGCCCCGCAGCCGGCCTCGGCGCGATCGTCGCCGCTGTCAGCCTCGCCGCCGCGCACGCCCAGGCGCCGGCCGGGGCGACCGCGGTGAAGAGCGTCACGGACGTGCAGCAGGTCAGCGAGAAGGTCACCGTGGTCTCCGTCGACCCGGCGACCCGGCATCTGGTGGTGCGCAAGCCGTCTGGCGAGACGTCCTCGCTGAAGGTCCCCGCCGAGGTCCGCAACTTCGACCAGCTGAAGCCCGGTGACACCATAAGCGCGACCTATACGCTGGAGGCGGAGTTCGCGCTGTCGCCGCCGAACAAGCCGCTGCCCGAGGACACCCAGACCGTCATCACCGCCCGCGCCAGCCGCGGCGAGCTGCCGGCCGGCGTCATCGCCAACCATCTGGTCGTGACCGGCGCGGTGCTCGGGGTCGACACCCAGGCCAACACCGTCCGGGTCGTCAGTCCGAAGGGCGGCGAGGTCCACACCTTCGCCGTGACCAGCCCGGAGGGACGCCGGCTGATCAGCCAGCTCAAGCCCGGCGACAAGGTGACGGCCTATGTGACCGAGAGCATCCTGATCGCCGCCCAGCGGGGGTGAAGGAGCGGAATCCGTCGCTCCAGGGCTCTCCTGAGATGCGGCCGGTCGAGCCCGGACTACGTCTGCGATGCAATGGCGGCCCGCGGTTCAGGAATGTGTCCGGCTGCAACGCGCCGCCGTATCAGCGGCGCCCTCAGGCCCTGCTGTCGACGTGAAGGGGGGCGAGAAGCCGCGCGCCGGAGCTCTCAACGGAGATACCCAGTGCCGACTTCCGCCCGCCCAATCCCTCCGGCGCCGCAACCGGCGCCCGGCCCACGGCTCCGCTTCACGCCTGCCGAATGGCGCCGTCTGCTGGAGGATGCGTCCTTCCTCCAGGACAGCGATAACTCCTACGCGCCCCGCAAATTGATGGGCGTTCCAGTTGAGATCGTTCCAGATCATCGCTTCGGATAAATAGAGGGGCAGGCCGGGAGAGGCGCGATGGAGCGGTTTCCGAACATTCTCAACGCCGCCTCCAACCTGCTCGGGATCTGCTTCCTGATCATCACCGGCCTGAGCCTGACGGGCTCGAACAGCCGCTCCTACGCGGACGAGACCGCCTGGGGCTCGGCCATCTGCTTCCTGATCAGCATCGGGCTCTCCTATTACGGCATCCGGACCGCGAAGACCGCCGAGGGGCTCGCGGTCTGGGCCGATCGGATCTTCATGCTCGGCATCGCGATCCTCACCGCCTCCATCCTCATCGTCGGCTTCGCCCTGGCCCGCTGATCATTCACCGGCGCTTTTGCGACTCATTCTTATTGCCAAGTCTTCCTTCTGCAATTAAGAGCTACTCGCAACTAGCTGGTCGGGAAAACAGCAATGCGAGAGGCGATGGGTATTGTGGCGTATGTGCGCAAGCGGCCGTGCGTGGCGGCGGCGGCGCTGGCGGGGGCGATGAGCCTGGCGGGCGTAGCCCATGCGGAGGACGCCGCAGCGGCCGCCAACGAAGTCGCCGACCTGAACGTCGTCGGCAAGCGGGCGCTCGACCAGCAGACTGGGCTCTCGGTCATGCCGACGACGATTCAGGACACGCCCCAGGCGATCACCGTCATCGACGCCGCCAGGCTGAAGGCCCAGGGGATCAACAGCCTCGAGCAGGCGCTGCGCAACGTGCCCGGCATCACCGTCGCCATCGGCGAGGGCGGCACGCTCAACGGCGATCAGTTCAAGATCCGCGGCTTCGACGCCAAGGACGACGTCT
>NZ_DATELG010000044.1:0-4032 GCF_035276905.1 Phenylobacterium sp.
GGCATCTTGGCGATCGCCTGCTCGAAGGCGTCGAGGTTCTCCTTGGTCGGCAGGCTGAGCTTGACGGTGCAGTAGACCTCGAAGGTCAGGCCCAGCCGCTCGCGGTCGAGGATGGTGACCCGCCGCTGGATGATGCCGGCGTCCTCCAGCCGCTTGATCCGCCGCCAGCACGGGCTGGAGGACAGGCCGACGCGATCGGCGACCTCGGCGACCGACATGCCGGCGTCGTGTTGAATCAGATCCAGGATCTTCGCGTCCACCGCGTCCAGGGTCTCGGACAAGTTTTCCTCCTGCCTATGCAGTTTCGGCGCGATGTTCGTGCCCCAAAGTGGGGGTGATGGGGCATGCTTTTGGCAAGCAATTGCTCCGCTCTTATATGATCTTCTAACGGACCTTGGGAGGGTCGAAAGGAAAGAAATTGCAATGCGGCACTTCGATGTGACGCTGGATGACAAATTTCTCCTCACGGAGGGACGCGTCTTCATCACCGGCGTGCAGGCGCTGCTGCGCATCCTGCTCGACCAGAAGAGGCTCGACCGCGCCGCGGGGCTGAACACCGCGGGCTTCGTCTCCGGCTACCGCGGCTCGCCGCTGGGCGGGCTCGACCAGCAGGCCCATCGCGCCGGGAAGCTGCTCGGCGAGGCCGATATCGTCTTCAAGGAAGGCCTGAACGAGGACCTTGCCGCCACCGCCGTCTGGGGCAGCCAGCAGGCCAACCTGTTCCCCGGCGCGCGCTACGACGGCGTTTTCGGCATGTGGTACGGCAAGGCCCCGGGCGTCGATCGCACCGGCGACGCCTTCCGCCACGCCAACTTCGCCGGGACCTGGCCGAAGGGCGGGGTGCTGGCGGTGGCCGGCGACGACCACCTCTGCAAGTCTTCGACGCTGCCCTCGCAGTCGGAGTTCGCCTTCCAGGACCTGGAGATGCCGGTGCTTTCGCCGGCCGACGTGCAGGAGGTGCTGGACTACGGCCTCACGGGATATGCGCTGTCGCGGTTCTCGGGCCTCTGGACGGCGCTGATCGCGCTCGCCGACACCATGGACTGCGGCATGACCATCGAGGTCGGGGCCGAGCGCCATCGCTTCACGACGCCCGAGGGCTTCCGCCGGCCCGCCGGGGGCCTCGGCATCCGCCTCAAGGACCAGCCGCTCGACAAGGAGCGCCGGCTGCGCGGCCACAAGCTGCCGGCGGCGCTCGCCTTCGCCCGCGCCAACCGGATCGACCGCGTGGTCCTGGGCGGCGCTCGCCCCAGGCTGGGGATCGTCTGCCACGGCCAGGCCTACAAGGACGTGCTGGAGGCGCTGGCCGCCATGGGGCTGTCGCCGGACGCGGCCGCGGGCCTGGGCCTTGCGGTCTACAAGGTCGGCATGCCCTGGCCGCTGGAGCCTCAGGGCCTGAAGGCTTTCGCCGCCGGCCTCGAGACCCTGATGGTGATCGAGCACAAGCGCGGGATCGTCGAGACCCAGGCGCGCGCGGCGCTTTACGACCTGCCGGCGCACGCCCGGCCCACCATCATCGGCAAGACCGACGAGCGCGGCGCGCCGCTGCTGTCCGAGACCGGCGCGCTCTCCATCGCCGAGATCGCGCTGGCGCTGGCCGACCGCCTGCCCGCGGGACCGCACATGGAGCGGGTGCACGACTACCTGGGCCGGGTCTCGGCCGCCTCGATGGCGGCGGTGACGCTGGCCGCGGACCAGCAGCGCAAGCCCTACTTCTGTTCCGGCTGCCCGCACAATTCCTCGACCCGCCTGCCGGAGGGCTCGCGGGCGCTGGCCGGCATCGGCTGCCACTACATGGCGAGCTTCAGCGACCCGGCGACCGATCTCGCCAGCCACATGGGCGGCGAGGGGCTGACCTGGGCCGGCGCGGCGCCCTTCACCGAGCAGAAGCATGTCTTCGCCAACCTCGGCGACGGGACCTACAACCACTCCGGCTCGCTCGCCATCCGCGCCTCGGTCGCCGCAGGCTCGAACATCACCTACAAGCTGCTGTTCAACGACGCGGTCGCCATGACCGGCGGCCAGCCGGCGGAAAGCGGCTTCACCGTCCCGCAGATCACCCGCCAGCTCGCCGCCGAGGGCGTCGCCCGCGTGGTGGTGGTGGCCGCCGAGCCCGAGCGATACGCGCACGTCACCGACCTCGCCCCCGGCGTGGAGGTGCGCCCGCGCGCCGAGCTGATGAGGACCCAGCGCGAGCTGCGCGAGGTTCCAGGCGCCACCGTCCTGATCTACGATCAGGTGTGCGCCACCGAGAAGCGGCGCCGGCGCAAGCGCGGGACGATGGCCCAGGCGGCGAAGCGGGTGATGATCAATCCGCTGGTCTGCGAAGGCTGCGGCGACTGCTCCAAGGCTTCGCACTGCGTCTCCGTCGAGCCGCTGGAGACCGAGTTCGGCCGCAAGCGGACCATCAACCAGTCGAGCTGCAATCAGGACTACTCCTGTCTCGACGGCTTCTGCCCCTCGTTCATCACCGTCGAAGGCGGCGGGAAACCGCGCCGCAAGGCGGCCGCGCCGGCGCCCGCCGCCCCGGCCGTTCCGCTGCCGCAGTTCGAGCCGCAGGATGGGGTGCGCAACATCGTCTTCACCGGCGTCGGCGGCACGGGCGTGACGACCGTCGCCCAGGTCCTGGCCATGGCCGCCCATGTCGACGGCCGCGCGGCCTCGGTGGTCGACATGACCGGCCTGGCGCAGAAGGGCGGGGCGGTGTTCAGCCACGTGCGCATCGGCGATACCGAGCAGGCGACCGTCGGCGGCCGCGTGCCGCAGGCCAGCGCCCATGTGCTGATCGCCTGCGACGTGCTGGTGGCGGCCGGCGCCGATGCGCTCGCCCTCTACGCCAAGGACCGGACCGTGGCGGTCGGCAACGGCGACTTCGCCCCCACCGCCGACTTCATCGCCGACCGCGACGCGACCTTCGACGCCGCCGCTCAAGGCCGGCGCATCGCCGCGGCGACCAGGTCCTACGCCCAGGCCCCCGCCCAGGCGCTGGCCGAGCGCGAGCTGGGCGATGCGATCTACGCCAACATGATCCTGCTGGGCTGCGCCTGGCAGAAGGGCGTGGTCCCGGTCTCCAGCCGCGCCCTCTATCGCGCGATCCGGTTGAACGGCGTCGACGCCGAGGCCAACCTGGCGGCCTTCGAACTGGGCCGCAAGGCGGCGTTCGCGCCCGAGAACCTGGCGACGCCGACGCCGACGATCCAGTCGGTCGACGAGCTGATCCGCCACCGCGCGGAGGAACTGACCGCCTACCAGGACGCCGCCTACGCTCGCCGCTACCTCGATCGCGTGGAGGCGGTCCGGCGGGCCGAGGCGCGGCTGGGCTCCGAGACCCTGACCCGCGCCGTGGCGGCCAATCTCTACAAGCTGATGGCGGTCAAGGACGAGTACGAGGTCGCCCGACTCTATTCGGACGGCCGCTTCGCCGCCCTGCGCGAGGCGACCCTCGAGGGTGGCAAGGCCAAGGTGCTGCTGTCGCCCCCGCTGCTCGCGCCGAAGGACGCAGAGGGCCGGCCGCGCAAGATGGCCTTCGGCGGCTGGATGCTGACCCACGGCTTTCCGGCGCTCGCCAGGCTCAAAGTCCTGCGCGGGACCCCGCTCGACCCGTTCGGCTGGACGGCCGAGCGCAAGATGGAGCGCGGCCTGCTCGCAGACTACGAGGAGGGCGTCGACCGGCTTGTCGGCGGACTGACGTCCGATCGCCTGCCGCTGGCCGTGCAGATCGCCGAGATTCCAAGGCAGATCCGCGGCTTCGGGCACGTGAAGGAAGCGTCGGTGGGGCCGGCGAAGATCGCGGAAGCGCGGCTGTGGGAGGCGTGGGAGAGGGGCGGGGAACTCGCACCCGCGTAAATGCTGTTCAGCACGCAGTCGCTGCCGCCCCATGTTCCCCCGCGCCCCGTCGCGCGTTAAGCCTCGCGTATGGCCGAGTTTGATTTCGACGCGGTGGTGGTGGGTGCGGGCGCGGTGGGGCTGGCTTGCGGCTATGCGCTCTCCCGGCGCGGGCTCGTGGTCGCGGTGCTGGAGCAGGAGGCCGCC
>NZ_DATELG010000045.1:0-2838 GCF_035276905.1 Phenylobacterium sp.
GGAGGCGGACGTCCTCCTGCATCACGGGACCGAGGCGCCGTTCTGCGGCGGCCTGCTCGATCAGAAGGACGACGGGGTCTACTGCTGCCGGCTCTGCGGCCTGCCGCTGTTCCGCCACCAGACCAAGTTCGAGAGCGGCACCGGCTGGCCGTCCTTCTGGGCGCCGTTCGACGAGGCCCACGTCACGGCCGTGCGCGACACCTCCTACGGCATGGTGCGGATCGAGACCCGCTGCGCGCGCTGCGACAGCCATCAGGGCCACGTCTTCCCCGACGGCCCGCCGCCGACGCGCCTGCGCTATTGCATCAACTCGGTCTCGCTTCAGTTCGTGCCGACGGGCGAGGCCTTGCCGGATCCCTTGGGCCGCGGCGACAAGCTGCCGGCGTCCTCGCCCGCCGCCTAATCCTTGGCGATCGCCCCTTCCGGCAACGGATGGGCGGAATCCGGGGCCATGATCCAGCGCAGCGTCTGGAACAGGAAGGCGGTCGACCAGCCGATCAGCAGCATGCCGTTCACCGACTCCAGCACGCCGATGATGCGCCAGGCCTGCGGCAGGGCCGCATTTGCTTCGCCGAGCGTCGAATAGGAGCTGGCCGAGAGGTAAAGCGCCGCCTCGACGTCCGGCAGGGCGCCCAGCACGCGATAGGCGGCGGCATAGATCCAGATCTCGAGCCCGTGCAGGACGAACAGGCCGAGCGCGATGCCCAGCGGCACCAGCAGCCGGTCCAGGTGCAGCCAGGCGGTCTTGAGGAACCTCAGGTGCAGCCCGGTGAGCCGCATCAGCACCTCCAGCCCCACGAGGTGCAGCACCACCGTCAGGCTCACCAGCAGGGTGGAGACCAGCAGTTCGACGGCCAGCGGGCTCATCGGCCTCAAGCTCCATGCGCTAAAGCGCGAGGGCGTGAAAAATACTCTGTCGTGCGACGATCGGCGCTGAAAGCGTGGCTGGACCCTCGCCACTACATTCGAAGTCTCCCCTTCGAAGAGCGTTCCCGATGAATCTTACGCCAGCCGAAGCCCGGGCCCGCGCCGACGAGGTTCGCCAGACCAGCGTCACCATCCTGCGCGGCCTGATCCCCACCGCGACCATCGACGCCTGGAACCTGGCGTTCCAGCCGCTGCTGCAGGAGGCGGTGGCGCGCGAGGGCGAGGATCCGAACCGCGGCGCCAACCGCTACTACGTCACCCTGCCCTTCCAGGATCTCTGGGCCGATCCGGCGATCATCGACAACGACGCGATCATGGCGGTGGTCGAGGAGCTGGTCGGGGCGGACGGGGTGATGTGCCAGCTGGCGAGCGACACGCCGCTTCTGGGCTCCGAGCATCAGGCGCTGCACCGCGACACCCAGCTGCTGTTTCCCGAGAGCGGCGTCGAGACGCCGCCCTACCAGCTGGCGGTCAACTTCCCGCTGATCGACGTGACCGACGAGACCGGGCCCATGGAATACGCGTTCGGCACCCACATGCTGTCGAAGGACGAGGGCATGGCGAAGATCCAAAGCGGCGAGATCCCGCTGGCGCGCGGCTACATGCGGCGCGGCGACGTGATGATCCGCGACGTGCGCCACATCCACCGTGGCACGCCGAACCTTCGCGCCACGCCCAGACCCATGGTCGTGATCGGCTATTCCCGCCGCTGGCTGTTCCGTCCCGAGGTGACCATCCGCGTGGCCGCCGAGGTCCTGGCCGGCCTGCCGCCGCGCGCCCGACGCTGGCTGCGCTTCAATCCGGTCTTCGCGACCCGGGAAGAGGCCGCGCAGCGCCAGGAGAGCTATCGGGTGTTCGCCTACTAGCTCGGTTTCTTCGGCTCCGCCACAGTCCCGACGCCGGTCGCCAACTCGTTGCGCCGCATCTCGGCCTCCAGTGCACTCGAGCCGAACCCCCGCCCGGCCCCTGAAAAGGCCGCGTTCGGATCGACGCGCAGATTGTTCTGTACGTGTCGGACGCCGGACAGGTCTTCGACCAGGCGCTCGGCGCGGTGCTTGGCCTCGCGATTGTCGACATGGCCCACCAGCGTCACCTCTCCGTCCTTGACCGTCACCTCGATGTCGGTGGCGTCCAGCCAGGGATCGTCCGTCAGGCGGTCGTGGACGTCCTCGCTGATCCGCTCGTCGGGGCGCCGATAGCCCTTCGGGCCGCGGCCGCGGTGTCCAGGCGCCGCCTCGTAGCGGCGCTCGACTTCGTCGCCTTCGCCACGGAACCAGGCGCCGATCCGCTCGCCTGCGCGTTGCAGGAAGTCGCCGGAGCCCTCGTCGCGCGCGGCGTCGCCGTAGCGGACGCGGCTTCGCTGGAAATAGTCCTCGTAGTTGCGCCCAGGATCAGGGTCGCATTCCCGGCTTTCCCGCCGGCGCGCCTCGCGGTCGCGATCCGCGCGATAGCTGCGCGCGTCGTCGTCCGAGCCGCGATAGGCCTGCGGACCGCCGCGGACGATGCGGGATCGCCCGGCGTAATCCGGCGCGTCCTCGCGGTAGGCCCCACGCCGGCGGCGCAGCTCCTGATACCGCTCGTCGTCCTCCTCGGCCGCACCTGCCCAGGAACGGTCCTCCTCATAGTCCCGCGCCGGCCCGAGGCGCTCGCGATCCGCCTCGCCGCGGCCCAGAGCCTCGGCGCGGCGCCAGTCGCGTTCGCGCCACTCCCGGTCGCGCTCGTCCATCCACCGGTCCGCCATGACGTCATCCTCCGCATCGTCTGCGCTCCGGGCGCAGGCGCCCGCACGCGCGAGAACCCGAGAAAGTGGCGGTTGTTCCGGTTCGCGGCCTTCGACGACGCAGCGGCTTGCCACGGATCAATGTCGCATCCGCGGGGACGTGTGATGCTCAAGCATGTTCGCGAGCCGCG
>NZ_DATELG010000046.1:0-4592 GCF_035276905.1 Phenylobacterium sp.
CTTCAAGGTCGGCACGGACGTCCTCGACCTCTCGGCCCTGCTCAAGGCCGACGGCTACACCGGCGCCGATCCGGTCAAGGACCACTACATCACCCTGGAGAGCGACGGGAACGGCGGGACCCTGGTCGGCATCGAGGACCATGGCCTGGCCAACATCAACGGCCACTGGCCGAACCGGATCATCGACCTGGAGCACGTCTCGCCGACCGGCCTGACCTGGGCCCAGCTGGCCGGGAGCTCGACCACCAGCGCCTCGACTGCGGCTTCGACCACGGTCTCGTCGAGCGCGACGACCTCTCCGGCCACGCTGCCGCTCGAGCCGACCACGACGACCACGACGACCACGCCCACGCCCTCGACCGGCGCCGCGGCCGGCCAGACGCTGACCTCGACCCACGTCGGCTCCGTGCTGACCGGCGGCGCCGGCGCCGACACCCTGGTCTCCAGCCAGGCGCTCGACACCATGACCGGCGGCGCGGGCGCGGATCACTTCGTGATCACGTCCAACCCCTGGGCGCCGATCCACATCACCGACTTCCAGTCGGGCTCGGACAAGATCGATCTGACGGCGCTCTTCAAGTCGACGGGCTACGCCGGCTCGGACCCGGTCGCGGACCACTACATCACCGTGGACCCTGACGGGAACGGCGGCTCACTGATCCGCTTCGAGGCGAACGGCCTGGCCAACATCAATGGCCACTGGCCGAACACCGTCATCGACCTGGAGCACATCGCCCCGAGCGCGGTGAAGTCCTCGGACTGGATCATCCACTAAGCTGAAAGCCGCACGCGCGCCGGAGTCCGCCTGACGGATCCCGGCGCGCCGGACGCCCCGCACGCGTGGCGGCTACTTCTTGACCACCACCAGCTCGGTCCGCCGGTTGGCGGCGCGGCCGGCGTCGGTGTTGTTGTCGGCGACCGGGTTCTGTTGGCCCATGCCGGACGCCTCGACGTGGTCGGCGGGCACGCCGCCAGCCACCAGCTGCGACTTCACCATCGTCGCGCGGCGCTCGGACAACTGCTGGTTTGAGGCCGCATCGCCCTGGTTGTCGGTGAAGCCGACCACCTTGACCATGGCGTTCGGGTAGGCCTTCAGGATCGAGGTGATCGCCGTCACCGTCGGCTGGCTCGCTGGGGTGAGCTCGGACGAGGCGGTGTCGTAGTTCAGGTTGTCGAAGACGAAGGTCTTCGGCGCGGGGGTGTTCGAGGCCAGGTAGTTGGCCAGGTTGTAGCCGATCGAGCCCTGCGGCACCGTGATCGCCCCGCCGCTCGGCAGGTTGACCGAGACGTTGGGGGCTGCCGGCGCGGTGACGTTCGGCGCCGTCGCGGTGGGAGCGGTGGCGGTGGGCGCGGTGGCCGTGGTGGTCGGCTCGGTCGCCTTGCGCGCGGCCGCGCAGTTGCGCATCGCGAACAGGAGGCCGACCAGCACCAGGGCGGCGATAATCCACGGCAGGAAGCGGCCGACGCCGCCGCCGGCCTCGGCGGTGCGCGCCGCGCCCGCCGTCGTCGCCGCGCCGGAGGAGACCGCGTGGGCCGCATAGCTGTCGGCCGCCGCTGCGCCGGTCCTGGCGCTCGCCCCCAGGCCGAACAGCGAGCCCAGACCGGCCGGCAGGGCGCCCAGGATGCTCGGCCGCTGACCGCTCAACAGGGTCTGCAGGCCGCCCGCGGTCGGCGCCGGTCCGGCGAGGCGCGCGATCGCGCCCATCACCAGCGGCGCGGCCAGCCCCAGGATCTTCGCCGCCGAGGCCATGCCCAGGCCGGCGTGAGAGGCGATCGCCGAGGTGACCGCATTGCCCTCGCCGCCCAGCAGCGAGGAGGCGACGCTCTGGCCGTGGCTGAGATAGGCCGCCCGCGCGCTCTCGTCGCCGGCGACCGCGCCCAGATCGTCCAGGGGATTGCCGTTGGCGACCGTCTGATTGACCTGGTCGAGCAGCGACCGCGCCCCCGCCGGCGTGGCGCTGCGCTGCAGGGCCCCGGCCAGCAAGGCCGGAGCGGCCGCACCCAGGCCGGTGGTCAGCGCGGACGGAGACTCGCCCATCGCATCGGCCAGTCGCGCCGTCACATTGGGGGTGAGCGCGCCCATTACGGTCTGGATCAGGTTGGCCATGCCAAGCCTCCATGCTGCGTTCGCGCCGCGCCTGCCGGGCGCGGCGCCGGGAACCCGCGCCAGTCGTATTCGGCCGGCACGCCTACCGGAGCCGCTGATAGGCCTCTGGCGCCGCCCCTGGGTATCAGGTCCCGAACCCACCCCCCGGGATCAGATCATGGTGACTTGGCCGCAGTGGCGAGGCCGCCGGGCCCCGTTCGATCCAGGCCGCTTCGTGCTAGAGCCAGGGTGATGGACTTCTCGAGCATCAACGACGCCGCCTGCGAGACCTATAACCTCGGGCGCTACAGCCTGGCGGAGGCGATGTTCCGCCACGTCCTCGCCGAGACCCCCGGGGACCACGCAGCCCGGCAGAACCTTGGCCTGACCGTGCTGGCGCAGGGACGCTGGCGGGAGGGCGCTGTGCTCTATGAGGCGCGGCTGGAGCGCAAGCCCGGTCCCGGCCTGCCCTATCCCCGCTGGAGCGGCGAGCCGCTCGACGGAAAGCGCGTGCTCATCTGGCCGGAGCAGGGCTTGGGCGACCAGATCATGTGCGCGCGGTACGTCCCGGCGCTGGTCGAACGCGGCTGCGAGGTGACGCTCATCTGCGCGCCCACGCTGTGTCGGCTGTTTGCGCAGGCGCTGCCCGGCAAGGTGCTGCCGGCGCAAGGCACGATCGATTTCGAGGATCCCGACGTCTGGCTATGGTCAATGTCCCTGCTGGCCGCCGTCGGCGATCCGCAGGGCGGCCGGGTTCCGTTCCTGCACGCCGCCCCGAAGGCGAGCGGCGCCAGGATCGGCGTGGCGACCCGGGGCAGTCCGATCCACCCGAATGACGCCGGCCGCTCGCTGCCGGCGGATCTGGCGGCCGAGCTGCTGTCCCTGTCCGGGACGATGAGCCTCCTGCCCGAGCACACCGGCGTCGCCGACATGCTCGACACCGCTGAGATCATCGCCGGGCTCGACCTCGTCATCAGCGTCGACACCTCGATCGCGCACCTCGCCGGGGCCATGGGCAAGCCGGTGTGGATCCTGCTGCCGGAGCGCGGCCCCGACTGGCGCTGGATGCGCGAGCGCGACGACAGTCCCTGGTATCCCGCCGCCCGTCTGTTCCGGCAGGGAGATGACGCCGATTGGCGGCCGGTGCTGAGCGCGGTGAGGGCCGGCTTGGCGGCCGCAGAGTGGTCGGACTGACAGCGCCCGCCCCAGCCCGCCGGACCGCCTTAACCACCCTCCTTAACCTCACACCGTGGCGCCGAATCACCACCTTCGCCCCGCGGGCGAAAACTGGCGCCGTTCATGCCTGTGTCAGGGAACCTCGGCTGTTCTCGTCCGTAGATGAAACAGCCGGGCTTGTTGGCATTTGAGGCGGTCCACTGGGGGCCGCGGCCACAAAAAGAACCTGGGTTGGGGATTTGAGGAATTATCGCATGTCACCGTCTCTGAGCGTTGTCGCGGACAACGACATGAAAGCCGCGGCCAGCGTCGCGCCGAAGGCCGAGACCGTCGCGCAGCGCGTCCGCCGCCTGCAACAGGAAGCCCGCCAGCTGGCCAAGGACCACATCAAGGCGCTGGGCGCGGCGATGGTCGAGGTCGAGACCCTGGCCGCCGAGATCGCCGAGGGCGGCGACGCCTATCCGCCCGGCGTCCGCGACCTCGCCCGCCGGCTGGTCGAGGATTGCGAGGCGCGCGTCCAGACCCTGGAAGCGATCGTCGCCCGCACCCGGGACTGATCGCCTTAGAGGTTAAGCTGTCTGCTGAGCGGCGCCCGGCGCGGCCTCTCCGTTAACCAATGGAGGCCGTCCCGGGCGCCCGGCGGGACCGTCCCGATGCGGGACAGTCCCTGTCCCGGGCCGACACTCTCCTCTGCAGGCGCGGCCGAGCGGGCCGCGGGAACATTCCGAGCCGACGCGCTGATCCCCTGCGTCGCCTCGACGAGCCCGCCGCTCGGCCGCGCCGATTCACTGTCTTCCTTCACCTTATTCCCGCCGCCTCAAGGGAGCGAGACCAGATCCCGGAACGCGTGGCTGCGCCTGAGCCAGGCGGCCGCGTAGCCGCAGATCGGCGTGATCTTCAGGCCCTGCTCGCGGGCGTCGCCGGCGAGCGCCTGCATCAGCCGGCCCGCGGCCCCGGTCCCGCGCAGGGGCGGCGGGGCGAAGACGTAGTCGATGAACAGCCGCTCGCCCTGCCGCCGGTAGTCGGCGTAGGCGGTCAGCCCCTCCTCATCCATTTCATAGCGGGACTTCTCGCGATTGTTGCGCAGCTCGCCCATGCTTCCTCACGATCTCCTCGGCGATTGATCCCGCGCCGGCGCGGGGAGAAGCTCGCCGACAGGCTCGACAAGATGGGAGGCCCGTTCGATATGCGCAAAGCCCTGGCGCTGACAGCCGTCAGCCTCGTCGCCCTGTCGGCCTGCAACAGGAAGCCCGCCCAGGCGCCGCACCCGCCGGCGCCTCCGGGCTCCGCGCCGACCTCCGGGACCGCGGCGCCGGTCGCGCCGGTCGCC
>NZ_DATELG010000047.1:0-3171 GCF_035276905.1 Phenylobacterium sp.
GCGGCCATGGCGCGGGCCCCGGCGCTGGCGGGCGCGGAGGCGGCGCTGGAGGACGCGGCGCAGCGCGGCGACCACGACGCAATGCTGCTTGCCCGGGCGCGGCTGGTGGCGGCCAACGCCGAGCTGCAGCATTCGCTCGCCATCGCCATCCGGCAGAACGACGACCCCAAGGTCCGAGCCGCCCTGGCCTCGCAGGTCGCGGCGCTGAAGGACGCGGTCGCCCAGACCGACCGCGATGCGGCCATGGTGCTGAGCGGCTTCGCCTTCTCCATCCCCTCCGGCGAGGCGCTGCAGGCGCGCATCGACGGAGTCTTCGGCGCGAGCCGGGCGGAGCTGCAGCGGCTGCTCGCCCGGCGGGTCGTACGGCTGGAGATGCGGCTGGCGCTGCACCTGGGCGCGGCGGGTGTCGTGGTGGCGCTGGCGGCGGGCCTGGCCAGCGCGATCGCGGCCGGGCTTCGGCGGCGCTTCGCCGAGCTCCTGGGTGCGATCGACCGCCTGGGGTCCGGCGAGACCGACATCGAGATCGCCTGCGTCGCCGACCGCAACGAGACCGGTCGCATCGCCCAGGCCCTGCTCGCCTCGCGCGACGCCGCGATCGAGCGCAGCCGCTTGGCGCAGGAGGCCGAGCGCATGCGCCTGGCCGCCGACGAGCAGAGGACGGCCAACGAGGTCGAGCGCGCCGAGGCCACACGCCGTCAAGCGCAGGTGGTTGAAGCCCTGGCGGCGGCGCTGCAGCGTCTCTCCGACGGCGACCTGGGCGCCAGGCTCGAACAGCGTTTCGCTCCGGAATACGAGCGGCTGCGCGCCGACTTCAACGCCGCCATGGAGCAGCTGGAGGCGGCGATGCGCGGCATCCGCGCCGCAACCGGGACCATCGAGACCGGCGCGGGCGAGATCGGCGGCGCGGCCGCCGACCTGACGCGCCGCGCCGAGCAGCAGGCCGCCAGGCTCGAGGAGACGGCTGCGGCGCTCGACCAGATCACCGCCACCGTGCGCAACACGGCGGACGGCGCGGGCAGGGCCCGGAGCCTGGTGCTCCAGGCGCAGGCCGACGCCGCCGCCAGCGGCGAGGTGGTCGTGCGCGCTGTCGCCGCCATGGGGCAGATCGAGGCCTCGGCCGGCGAGATCGGCCAGATCATCGGGGTGATCGACGAGATCGCCTTCCAGACCAACCTTCTGGCGCTGAACGCCGGCGTGGAGGCCGCCCGCGCGGGCGAGGCCGGCAAGGGCTTCGCGGTGGTGGCGTCCGAAGTCCGCGCGCTGGCCCAGCGGTCGGCCGACGCGGCCAAGGAAATCAAGGCGCTGATCACCGCCTCCGGCGGCCAGGTGAAGGACGGCGCCGGCCTCGTCGCCCAGGCCGGCGAGGCGTTGCAGCGGATCGCCGGGCAGGTGTCGCAGATCACCGGCATCGTCACCGAGATCGCCGGCTCCACCGAGGAGCAGGCCGCGGGCCTGCGCCAGGTGAACAGCGCGGTGCAGCAGATGGACGGCGTCACCCAGCAGAACGCGGCCTTGATCGAGGAGAGCACCGCAGCCAGCGTCGCGGTCGCCGACCAGGTGCAGGCGCTGGCGCAGCTGATCTACCGGTTCCGCCTCCGCGAGGCTGGCGGCCGGGGGCCGATGCGGCTGGCGTCGTAGACGACACGCATTTGTGAGCAGGTTTGGCGGAGATCTACGGCTCCGCCAGGAAGGCGTGCGACGAGCAGGCGCCGCCGCGCTAGTGTCCCGCTTCCGAAGTTCGCAGGAGCTTGTGGCGGCGCTGGGCGAACTTCAGATCCAGCACACTAGGAGCGTCTCCATGGACCAGGACCAGGACCAGGCTCGGCCGTCGCGGCGCGCGGCCTTCGTCGCCGCGGGCGGGGTGTTCGCCGCGGGCCTCGCGCTCGCCGGCTGCGGCGGCAAGCCGGAGCAGAAGTCCCCGGGCGGCGAGGTCTCCGCCGTCGAGGACCTGATGCGCGAGCACGGCGTGTTGCGCCGGATTCTGATCGTCTACCGCGAGACCGCCGGCTGGCTGGCGGCCGGCCGCACCGACTTCGACGCCGCGGCCCTCGGCCAGGCGGCCGACCTCTTCCGCGCCTTCGGCGAGGACTATCACGAGCGCGAGCTGGAGGAGCAGCACGTCTTCCCGCAGCTGCAGAAGGCGGGCGGGCCCGCCGCGGCCCTGGTCCCGGTGCTGCTCGCCCAGCACGCTCGCGGCCGCCAGGCCACCGCCTTCGTCCGCGCCCGCTGCGCCAGCGGCAGGATCGCCCCGGCCGACGCCCCGGCGCTCGGCAAGGTGCTGCAGGATTTCGCCCGCATGTACGAGGCCCACACCGCCTTCGAGGATACGGTCGCCTTCCAGGCCTGGCGCCAGTCGATGAGCGACAAGGAGCGCGAAACGGCGGGCGACCAGTTCGAGAAGGTCGAGCGTTCGCACTTCGCCGGCGGCGGCTTCGAGATGGCCGCGGGGCAGGTGGCGCAGATCGAGCAGAAGCTCGGATTGGCGGATCTGGCGAGGTACACGGCGGGCGCGGTTCCCGCCCCTTGAACCGGAAGCCGCGCAACGGCTATCCGGGATGACACGGGGAAGGGTCATGCCCGCGCCCTCAGAACCATCACGTCGAGCTGGAACGAGCCGTCCGGCTCGATGCCGAAGTGGCCGCGGACCTCTTCGGAGGCCGCGGTCTGCAGGGCGCGGATCGCCTCGGCCTGGACCTTCGGCGTGCGCATCCGTTCGATCCAGGTGGGGAAGTCCATGCGGATCTGCCGGCGCGCCACCGCCTCGACGTCGAAGCCGGCGCGCTCCACCGCCGCGGCCCACTCCGCCAGCGTGTAGTCGCGCACATGGCTCGTGTCGCGCAGCAGCTCGACCGCCTGCAGGTGGCTGTCCAGCAGCGGCTTTCCCGGCGAGACCGCGTCGATGAAGATCGCCGGCGCCCCGGTCTTGGCGACGCGGCGCGCCTGGGCCAGGCCCGCCGAGAGGTCGCGCCAGTGGTGGGCGCTGAACCGGGTGGCGACGAAGTCGAAGGCGGCGTCGGCGAACGGCAACCGCTCGGCGGGCGCCTGCTCGGTGGCGATGTTGGCCAAGCCCCGCGCCGCGGCCGCCCCGCGCACCGCCGCCAGCATCTCTCCGGAGAGGTCGCAGGCGACCACCGCGCCGGCGTGGGGCGCCAGCCGGTAGGCCACGTGGCC
>NZ_DATELG010000048.1:0-6777 GCF_035276905.1 Phenylobacterium sp.
TTGGCGATCAATTCGCCGAACAAGGTGAAGGTTCCGCCGACGAGCGACCCCATCAGCCAGTCGAGCCGCTCCCCAGTGCGCCCCGCTTCGTGGGACATCAGCCAGTGGAGTTCAGGATGCGCCGCGGCCATTCGGATGAAATCGGCCTGGAGCAGGCGCAGCTTGACCGGGTCTTCCACGCCCGCGAGACCAGCGAGCCGCCGCTCGAAGGCGTCGTTGAACCAGAACACGATGTCCCGCATGACGGCCTGCCAAAGGCCTGTCTTGGTCTCGAAATGATAGAGCACCAGCGCATGGCGCAAATTGGCGCGATGGGCGATCGATCTCGTCGTCGCCCCTTCGAACCCCACCTCGGCGAATTCCTGCGTCGCGGCTTTCAGGATCTTCGCGCGCGTCTCCACCGACCTGGCTTGACGCCGCCTTTTGTTGACCAGTTCCCCGTCGGGCTCCGGCTTCGGCGAAGCCGTAACCGAGCCTATGCCATAGCTGCTCTTCGCCACATTGATCCCATTCGACAAATTTGTGGCTATTATCCTGTCCAAGAGGTGAACTGCAAGCGCTCGTGGCGAGGATTCCGGGCGGACCGCCAGAGCGGTAGGGCGATCGCACCGGGCCGGCTTCCAGGTCGAGGGCGTTCCTCCCAGCCCCATTGACGCCGGGAGGAACGCGTCAGCATCAATATTGGTAGGTGAGCTTTATGCCGTAGGTCGCGGGCATTCCGGCCACGCGCGTGACCGTATCGACGACGTGCGCCGCATTGATGGTGTAGAACTGGTCGAACACATTGCGCCCCCAGATCTGCGCGCTCCACTTGCCGTCAGCGCTTTGGATTCCCGCGCTCAGATCGACAAGCGTGTAATGCGGCAGCACAAACTCCGGGCCGCCGCCGAATGTGGCGGGGCTGCTGCTGCGATGGGTGATATTGGCGCCCAGCGAGACGTTGAGGCTAGACGACACCGGGAAGACGTACTCCGCACCGGCGACGAACTGCCACTTCGGCGTGTTGGGGAAAGGAAAACCATCGATGTCGATGTTGACCGAGAAGGGGTCCCGCGTGATGTAGTGGCCTCGAACCCGGGATTCCACATAGGTCGCGCCGGCGTTCAGGGTCAGGCCTTCGATGGGCAGCCAGTTCAGATTGACTTCGCCACCCGTCACCCTCGATTTCGGAATCGTCACCAGTCCCGGCAAATTTCCAAATGGGGTCAGCACATAGCCGAGGATCTGCTTGTCCGTGTAATCATAATAAAAAGCGGCGCCGGAGACTTGGACGGTTCGGTCGAACCCTGACAGCTTGAACCCCGCCTCGTACGCCAACACCGATTCCTGCGGCACGGGATTGTATTGGCCGCTGAAGACCAGCGGCAGCGACGAGAACGAGCCGGCCTTGTAGCCTTTCGTCACGTTGGCATAGAGGTGAACAGCCTCGCTGGGCTTCCAGCTCACGTTGCCGCGCCACGACCAATTGTCCTCGTCCAGCTTGGCGGCGACAAATCCGCCGACCGGGGTGAACGGCGGCGGACCGGGAGGAACCGTCGACTGGAAGGTCACGCACTGCCCCGCGGCGAGCGGCGTCGTGGACAAGAGGCTGAAGGCGCGGGCGAGCTGGCCGTTGCCGGAGTCCGCCAGGCAACCCTGCGCCTTGCGCTCCTGGCTGGTGTAACGCACCGACCCCTGGGCGGAGAGCGTCTGGGTCAGCTGATATTCAAGACTGCCGAACGCCGCGAGCGTGTCGACGTCGACATTATTGTTGACGACGAACTGACTCCAGCGAAACGGTCCGACACCGTTGTTCGTGGCGAGGGTTAGGTTGAGCCGCCTCTCCGTCGTGCTGTCGGATCCGTAGTTGCCCCCGACCATCCATTTCAGGGCGCCGCCGGCGGTGTCGCCGGCAAGACGTACTTCCTGCGAGAAGGTTTTCATCTTCGCATTCGTGACGCCGTAGAGATTGGTCAGCTGCGTACCGTCGGAATCGACAGGGGTCAGGTAAATGAGGTTCGAGTAGGCGCTGATGGTCGTGAGCGTCACCCGATCGGACAGATCGAATTCCCCGCGCAACGCCAACTGGTAGAACTTGTTGTCCGCTTTGTAGTTTCGGCCCGGGTCCCAATCCGCCATCCGGTTGTCGTCGGGCGCCGCCGGGGTCGCATTCAAGATCGCCGCCGGGTCCGTGTAGCTGGTCGACGTCGGCGAATACCGCCGAAACTGGGCGGCCCGCGTCTCGCTCTTGTCGATCCAGCCGCTTGCGCTGAATTCAACACGGGCGGCGTCGACGGGATTCCAGTCCAGGACCAACCTGCCCGTCGTGAAGTCCCGATCTCCCAGCTGGTCGCCAGGGCGCGTGACGCTCTTCTGCCACGCTCCGCCTTGCTCGGTGCGAATCGCCAGCCGCGCGCCCAGCGTTTCCGAAATCGGCCCGCTGACATAGCCCTCGAAATTGACCTGATCGAAACGTGCATATTCGGCGCTGGCCCGGGCCGAAAACGCTTTCGTGGGCTTCGCCGCAATGAAGTTGATCGCGCCGCCGGTCGAATTCTGTCCGAACAGCGTGCCCTGCGGGCCTTTCAGCACTTCGACGCGTTCAAGATCGAGGGTGGCCCCCGGCGTCATCACCAGATACGGGAGCGGAACCTGATCGATATAGACCGAAACGGTCGGCGATACCGCCGTAGTATTATCGAAAAAGCCGACGCCGCGGATCGAGAACACCGGCGCGCCGTAATTGCTGGGCTGGTAAGAAAATCCCGGGGCGATCTTCGCCAGATCCGCCGGCGAGTTCACGCCAGCGCGCTGAAGTTGCTCGCCAGTTGCAGCCGTGATCGAGAGCGGCACATCGCTCAGTCGCTCACTGCGCTTCTGCGCCGTGACGATGATATCATCAAGCGTCACCCCATCTTGCGACGGCCGCGCCACCGGCGCCGTCTCTTGAGCGTAGGCGGTCGAGCCTAGAACGCCCGACGCCAACAACGCGCACATTGCGGCTCGATTGAGCATGATTCCTCCCCCTTCTATCTTTTCCTGTTGGTAAGTTTATCGCGGACTTTTTGAGGCTGGTCAACATACTATCCGCTTGGTCAAGATAATATTTGGCGTTCGGTCGCGCGAAACGCGCACGCGCAAAACCGCCGGCCGGGCGAGGCCCGGCGCGCCGACGCTCAATTGGTCAAATTGAACTGAAGTCGCGGTCAGCTCGCGACCGCGGGCGTCAGGGCGCGCCCGCCCGCAATGCGGCCTCGAGGACATCGTCATCGAAGCGGATCACCGGTTTGACGGCGTCGCCGCTGATGCTGTCGCGCAGGGCCTCGTTGATCTGGTCGGGGGCGTAGAAGCGCACCATGCGGTCGAACGGAAAGCGCCCGGCCATGTAGAGGTCGAGGATGCGGGGGATCAGCAGGTGCGCTGCGCCGCCGCCCTCGATGACGCCGCAGATGGTCTTGCAGCCGGCGAGCAAATTAAACATGTCGAGGCGAAGCTCGGGCTGCGCCGCGGCGACGAGGGCCGCGACGCCGCGCTGCCGCAGCGCGAGCATGGCGTTGCGAACCACGGCCTCACGTCCCGTCGTGTCGAGGGCGAAGTCGGTTCCCTCGGCTACGATCGCTCGGATCGCCGCCACGACATCCTCTTTGCCGCCGTCGATCACGTGGGTCGCGCCCATCTCCAGCGCCAGCGCCAGACGCGAGGGAACAATGTCGACGGCGATGATGGTGGTCGCGCCGGCGACGCGGGCGGCCATCACGCCGCTCAGGCCGACCGCGCCGGCGCCAAAGACAGCCACGCTGGACCCAGGCTTGACATCGAGCGCGTTCCAGACGGCGCCCGCACCGGTCATGATCCCGCAGCCCAGCGGCCCAAGCAACCGCAGCGGCGCGTCGGATCTGACCTTCACGATATTGCGCCGGTTGGCGACTGCATAAGCGGCGAAGGAAGACTGGCCGAAAAAGCGGTCGTGAAGCATTTCGCCCCCGTGCCCGCAGAGCGCATGGCTGCCGTCGGGCCGGCCGCCGCCAAAGCACAGGCCGCCAAGCTGCGCGCAGCTGGCAGGGGCGCCGCCGACACATTCACGGCATTGGCCGCAGCTCAGATAGGTCAGGACAACCGGATCACCGACCGCGACGTCCGTCACCGCCGCCCCGGCCGCGACCACCCGGCCGGCGCCTTCATGGCCGAGGACGGCGGGCAGCGGGCTGGGCATTTCGCCGTCGCGCACGGCGATGTCGGTGTGGCACATGCCCACCGCCTCGATCCTGACCACCACCTCGTCCGACCAGGGGGGCGCAAGGTCGATCTCCTCGAGCGTGAAGGCGCCGCCCCGCTCCCGCACCACCGCTGCGGGAACCCGGGTCAAGGCCCCGGCCTGCGGGCGCGCCGATGGTGTGGAAATGGTCATGCCCGTTCGGCTCGCGCGATGTTGATGACTTTGGCCTGGGTATATTCCTCCAGCCCTTCCAGCCCGAACTCCACGCCGAGGCCGGATTGTTTGGCGCCGCGGAACGGCACGTCGAACTGCAGGTCGAGATGCTTGTTGATCCAGACGGTCCCCGCCTCCAGCCGCAGAGCGACGTCATAGGCGCGATTCACATCGGCGCCCCACACCGAGGCGCCGAGGCCGAACTCGGAAGCGTTGGCGCGGGCGACGGCGTCGTCGACGTCGTCAAAGCGCAGCACCGGCAGGACCGGACCAAACTGTTCTTCCCGGACGAGCCGCGCATCATCGGCGATGTCGCGCACGATGGTCGGTGTGATGAAATAGCCGGGGCGATTGAGCGCCTCGCCGCCGGCGATCACCGATCCGGCCTGTCTGCTGTGTTCGATCAGGTCGTTCACACGGTCGAACTGGGCCTTGTTCTGCAATGGCCCGAACTGCACGCCAGGCGCCAGCCCGTCGTCCACGACCGCGCTCTGCGCCAGCCGCGCAAGCTCGTCACAGACTTCGTCATACAGACTGTCGTGAACATAGGCTCGCTTGACCGCGACGCACACCTGACCCGAATTGATCATTGCGCTCCTGAAGATCTGCGCCGCAGTCGCCCTGGCCGGGGCGTCGTCCAGAACGATCGCGGCGTCGTTGCCGCCCAGTTCCAGCGTCAGCCGCTTGAGCGACGGCGCCGCACTTTCCATCACGCGCCGGCCGGTTGGCGTCGATCCGGTGAAGGCGACCTTCGCGACGTCGGGATGGCGCGTCAGCAGGCTTCCCAGGTCGTTGTCGTCGACGATGATGTTGACGACGCCCGGCGGCAGCAGCTCCGCGCATAGATTGCCGAGATGCAGGGTGGCGAGCGGCGTGGTCGGCGCGGGTTTGACGACCACGCAATTCCCGGCGACCAGCGCCGGCGCAAGCTTCGCCATCAGCAGCACCAGGGGGAAGTTCCACGGCGTGATCGCCGCCACCACGCCGAGCGGCGTACGCTGCTGCACGATGCGGGCCTGATCATCGGCGCGCAGCGTTTCGACGTGCAGGATCATGTCCGCAAAGGTCCGCAGGATCGCCGCCGACTGAGCGACCTCGATCTCGGCCAGAAACAACGGCTTGCCCTGTTCCTGCGTCAAGAGGCGCGCAAAGTCCGCGCCATGGTTCTCCAGCGCATCGGCCAGCGCCAGCACCCGCGACGACCGTTGCGCCGCCGGTAGCCGCGACCAGCCGACGAACGCCGCCTTCGCCGCGGCGACGGCCTCATTCAGCAAGCCCTCGTCCGCACGCGGGCACCGCGCAAACACCTGCCCCGTGGCGGGGTTGACGACATCGAGCTCGGACGCCGCGTCGATCAATTTGCCGCCGATCAGAAGCTTGAACGGGTGCATCGTCTCGTCTCCCAAGATCAGTGCTCACGCGCGTTCGCCGACGCCGCCGGCCTTAGACGCGCTCCAGAATCACGGTGGCCGATCCATGGTGACCGGCGATGACGCCACCGGTGCCGTGCGCCAGGGCCAGGTCGCAATTTGCGACCTGGACCGCCGGATGGGCCGTTCCCCGAACCTGGCGGACGGCCTCCAGCAGCTTGGTGATGCCGCCACGGTTGCCGGGATGATTGCTGCACAGCGCGCCGCCGTCCGTGTTGAAGGGCAGCTTCCCCACGCCGGAAATCAGGGCGCCGTCCGCGACGAACGCCCCGCCCTTGCCGCGCTCGCAAAATCCGATGTCCTCGATCTGGATGACGACCGTGATCGTGAAGCTGTCGTAGAGCGAGGCGTACTTGATGTCCTGCGGCCGGACGCCCGCCTCTTCGAAGGCGGCGGCGGCGGATCGCACGCCCGCCGATCGGGTGAGATCGATCTTGCCCCCGTTCAAGTGGCCGACGGCGGCGCCGGTCGCGCGCACCCGGACGAGCGGGCCTCCGAGTGAGCGGGCGATGTCTTCGCGCACGACCACGATCGCGCCGCCGCCGTCGGTCATGACGCAGCAGTCCAGCCGGTGGAGCGGGTCGGCGACAAAGGGCGATTCCAGCACCTCCTCGACCGTGACCACGTCGCGTAGCAAGGCATGGGGATTATGCTGGGCGTGATGCGATGCGGCGACCTTGACCCAGGCGAGCTGCGCGCTGGTGGTGCCGTATTCGTACATGTGGCGTCGCGCGACCATGGCGTAGAGCGGCCCAGGGACGAAGCCGGAAAAAGCGCTGTCCGGCGCGCCGTGCAGGTCGACCCCCGTCAAGCCGAACGGGCGGCGCTCGGCAAGCTGGTTGTCCGCCATGGTGATCAGCGCGACGCTGCACCGACCGGCCTGGATCGCGGCCACCGCGTGCTGGACGTGAAACAGATAGGACGACCCGCCTGTTTCGG
>NZ_DATELG010000049.1:0-3821 GCF_035276905.1 Phenylobacterium sp.
GATCCTACCGCAGGTCCTTCGCCCGCTGCTCCGTCAGCCGCTTCATGCATCTCGCCTCGACGACCGGAGCCGGGGCCGCGCCGCCGGGGTGGGAGGCTTCGTAGGCGCACTCGCTGTCGCGGTAGTCGAGCCAGGCTCGCTGGGCGCGGTCGAGCGGGGCCTTGGCCTCCACATCGACCTTGGCCGCGAGCTGCTGGTAGGCGTCGTTGAGGGCCTTGTCCTCGCGCCGGTAGGCCGCCTGCTCGCACTTCGCCAGCGCCGAGCCGCGCTGGCCGGCCGAGGCGATGCAGCGGTCGTACTCCGACCCGGGCGGCGGGCTCGCCGGCTGAGCCAGCGCCGCGCCGCAGAGCGCGAAGGCGACCGCAGGTCCAAATACGATCCGCAACGTCATACGCGCTCCTTTCGGGGCCCGCGCCAAGCCTAGCATGGGCCACGGTTGCGAGCGCGATCCGAACGCCGGATCGACCGCCCGCCAGGGGAGAATGGCCTTGGTCCACGTCGAACCGTTGATCGCCGCCGGCGTCGTCCTGTCGACCGCCGTGACGGACGCCGTCTACGTCATGTTCAACGCCGCGGTCTCGGATCGCCGGCGCTTCGCCGCGGCGAGCTGGAGCAGCATCTGGTATCTGCTGTCGGCCTTCGCGGTGATCAGCTACACCTCGAACTGGATCTATGTGATCTTCGCGGCCCTCGGCTCCTGGCTCGGCGGCTTCCTGTCGATCACGGTCCTCAACCGCAAGGCGGACGTCAGGCGTTAAGCCGCGCCCGGGAAAACGGCCGATGGCGGCGGTCAAGGTGCTGCGCGTGCGGCGCCGACCCGGACGCCAGGACCCGCATCGACGACTGCAGCACCCCGCTGGAGGACGCCCTGGCCGGCGGGTTCGCCAAGGCGGCGGCGGCCATGCAGGGCCGGTGAGGCGGCCTCTCAGCCCGGCAGCCGGCCGTCGGACGAGGCGGAGCGGGGAACTGGCGTTTTCCTTGGCCTGTTCTCGAAGGAAGGAGGATGAGCCCATGGAATATCGGTACGTGACGCTGTCGTCCTCGGGCGAGGCGAGCGACGGCGAAAACTGGTCCTGCACCTCCGACGTGGAGGCGATCGAACGCGCCCGGGGCCGGGCGGCCGCCTTCGGCGCCGAGCTCTGGCGCGGCGATCAGCGGCTGAGCGTCATCGCCGGACCCATGAGCCGTCCTGACCGGCGGACGCGCGCGCACTGACGGCCGCTCAGCGGGCCGGTATCGGATTGGCAGATTATGCCATTGGGCCTATCTTCCGGCTTCGAGCAGCCAGGAGGCGACCCATGCCGACCCGCAACGTCGTGCTGACCGACCACCAGCAGGAGGTGATCGAGACCCTCGTCCAGTCCGGCCGCTACCAGAACGCCAGCGAGGTGCTGCGCGAGGGCCTGCGCCTGGTCGAGCAGCGCGAGGCGGAGGACGCGGCCAAGCTCGCCGCCCTGCGCGCCGCCGCCGACGCCGGCTGGCGCGACCTGGAGGCCGGCCGCTATCGCGACGTCGCCGAGGACGGCCTCGTCGACTACGTCGCCGAGCTCGGCCGGCGCGCCGCCGGCCAGCTTCGCCGCCAGGGCTGATGGCGGGCCTCCGCCTGACCGAGGCCGCCGAGCGCGACATCGTCGAGATCCTGACGTGGAGCCACACGACCTTCGGCGAGGCGGCGCGCCGGCGCTACGAGCGCCTGATCGCGACCGCCCTGGCCGACGTCGCCGCCGACCCGTTCCGCGCCGGCAGCCTCGCGCGTCCGGAGCTGGGCGAGGGGGTGCGCAGCTGGCGGCTGCGCTCGAGCCGCGAGCGCGCGCGCGACGAGGCTGGCGAGGTCGTCCAGCGCCCGCGCCACTTCCTGATCTACCGGTGCGCCGGGGCCTGGACCGTCATCGGCCGCGTGCTGCACGAGGCCATGGAGCTGGAGCGGCATCTGCGGGGGGAGTGGGAGTAGGCCCACCGTCGTCCCGCAAAAGCAGGTCGTCCTACGGCCGTTCCTTGGGCGGGATGGCCGCGGCTTCCTCCGGGGTGAGCTTGCGCATCGAGACCGCGATCAGCGGCTTGCGGTAGCCGTAGTTGCTGGCGAGCGTCAGGTCGAGGTCGAGCGCCGAGCAGATCCAGTCGGACCCGCGCACCGTGTTGACCAGGAAATAGCCCGGCCACTTGTAGACCCGCGAGCCGGGCGTGAGGTCGACGCGGTAGATGTCGTTGATGTGGACCCGCAGATAAAGCACATCGCCGGTCTTGTCGGCGTTCCAGCTCTGCCAGGCGCTGCCGACGGGAAAGCAGCTCCGGGGGTTTTCGGTCTTGGCGGCCTGGGCCGCCGAGGCGGCGAAGGCCAGGGCCAGCGCCGTCGCCAGGGTGGTGAGGTGTCGCGTCATCGAAGGTCCTCCAGCGGACCGGTTCGCCCCAGCATACCGCAGCCGGGGCTCTTCGGCATTAGTGCCGTGTAGACCGCCGCGGGTTCGGATTCACCTCCACGGCAAAGCTATACCCGCCGCCAATCACAGAGGACCAAGCTGCGGGTCAGCCCGTCGAAGGGCTGAGACCGAGCTCGTCCGGCGCGCGCTCGGCCGCAAGGCCGGTCTCATAGGCGCCCGCGGCAAGCCGTCGCGCGACGCGTGGCCGGCGTGCGCCCGTTCCAGCTTGCGTGTTTTCAAGCGGGGCCGGAGCGGCGGCTTCGGGGACGGCGCCCGCTCACCTGCGCCCCCCACTCGACAAGACCGACAACCTGGGGAGGCCGCCGTTGAGTGCGCGCGTGAGTTCTGACGAGCCTGGTTCCACCGCGAGCACCCGCCGCCGCTTCCTGCAGACCACCTTCGCCACGCTGGGCGTGAGCTCGCTGGCGCATCAGGCCCTGGCGGCGGGACGCGATCCGGCCGTCGTCGGCGCCGCCCGGGCCGGGCTCGAACGCGCCGGCAGCCGGGTGGCGCGCCGGGACGTGGTGGGGGTGGCCGACTTCGCCCAACCCTCGCGGGCGCCGCGGTTCCACATCGTCGACATGATGAGCGGCCGGGTGGACACCCTGCTGGTCGCCCACGGCCGCGGCTCCGATCCCGAGCATTCGGGCTGGCTGCGCAGCTTCTCCAACCGGCCGGGCTCGGCCGCGACCTCCGAGGGCCACTATCTGACCGGCGGCTACTATTTCGGCCGCCACGGCCGCTCGATGCGGCTGCGGGGCCTGGACCCGACCAACAGCAACGCCGAGGACCGCGCCATCGTCGTGCACGCGGCCTGGTACGTGGGGCCGGGAATGCTGCGCGAGTGGGGCATGCTCGGCCGCAGCGAGGGCTGTTTCGCCGTCAGCCAGTCCGACCTGCCGCGGGTGCTCGATCGTCTCGGGCCGGGCCATCTGCTGATCGCGACCAGGCTTTAGCGCCTGGAGCGCGTTCCGCAAAAGTGGATCCGGTTTTGCGGTCAGAACGCGCTCAAACCTTTGAATCCAGAGCACGATCAACGATCAGGCGATTCCGCCCGATCGTTGAATCGTGCTCGGGCCGCCTGATAGCGGTCGAGCAGGCCGAGCAGCCTCGGATCCCAGCCGTAGACGTCGGGCAGGAAGACGATCCCGTCGTCTTTCGGCACGGCGGTGAGGTACATCAGCCGCACCGGGATCGGACGAGCGAGTTTCATCCGGGCGGTCCTGCCCGAGGCGAGGATCCGGTCGACCCGCCCCTCGGACGAGCCCGGCTCCTCGCCGACCACGGTCCGGGCCAGCTCCACGGCGTGCTCCAGGCGGACGCAGCCGTGGCTTGCGGTCCGCTGCGCCTGGTTGAAGGTCGACTTCGACGGGGTGTCGTGCAGATAGACCGCGTAGGGGTTCG
>NZ_DATELG010000050.1:0-7683 GCF_035276905.1 Phenylobacterium sp.
GTCCTCGGTCCAGACGCCGAAGGTGTAGTCGGAGTAGAAGCTCGAGCGCTTGCCGTGGCCGCGCTGGGCGTACATCAGCACCGCGTCGACCAGGAACGGGTCGCGCTTCCACTTGAACCATGGCCCCTTCGGCCGGCCGGCTTCGTAGAGCGAATCCCAGCGCTTCAGCATCAGCCCCTCGGCGACCTGCGGATCGCCCGCCGGCGGAGCGGCGCGCAGGGCCGCCAGCTGCGGCCAGCTGTCGAACGGCTGCAGCGGCGAGAGGTCGATGCGCGGCGAATGCTGGCGGGCGACGAAGGCCTCCAGCCGCCGGCGGCGCTCGGCGAAAGGCAAGGTCCGGACGTCCTCGCGGCCTTCGGTCAGGATGTCGTAGGCGCGGATGGCGGCGGGGAAGCCCGCGATCAGCCTGGCGTCGACGGTCTTGCGGTTCAGCCGCTGCTGCAGGTCGGCGAAGCCCGCCACCTGCCCGTCGCGGATGACCAGCAGCTCGCCGTCGACCACGCCCTCGTTGGAGAGCGCATTCAGCACATCGGGGAAGGTCCGCGAGATGTCGTCGCCGGTGCGGGTGTAGAGCCGGCGCACCCCGCCCTCGTTGACCAGCTGGACGCGGATGCCGTCCCACTTCCACTCGGCGGCGTAGTCGGTCGGATCGAGCTTGGCGAAGTCGACCGCCTCGTCGATCGCCTGGGCCAGCATGGCCGGGCGGAAGCGGGCCGGGTGCTCCGACGACGGCTTCTCCGAGCGGCCCTCCAGCCAGGCGAACAAGTCCTCGTAAGGCGCGTGCAGCGCGTGCCACAGCTCCTCGACCTCGGCGACCGGCACGGGGCCAAGGTCCGCCGCCGCCTGCTTGGCCAGGCGCGCGGAAAGGCCGACCCGCAGGGCGCCGGTGACAAGCTTGAGCAGCGCCCAGCGCTCGCGCGGCTCGCGCATGGCGTCGAGCCAGCCTTCGATCAGCCGCTGGACCTCGGCGCGGCTGGCGGTGCGCAGCGCCTCGACGACCTCCGACAGTTCCGGCTCGCGGTTGGCGCCGGGGCGTGCCGGCCAGACCAGGGCCACGGTCTCGGCCAGGTCGCCGACATAGTCATAGGACCACCAGAAGAGCTGGGGGTCCATCCGCGCCTCCACCGCCTTGCGGATGAAGGCCGGCTTGGCTGCGCTGAAGCTGAGCTCGCCGGTCAGCGCCGCCAGCGCCCAGCCGCGGTCGGGATCGGGCGTCGCGCGCAGGTAGTCGCGCACCAGGGTCAGCTTGGCGTTGCGCGAGGCGGTCAGGGAGAGCCGGTCGAGCAGCTCGGCGAAGGCGCGCATGCCCCAGAAATTAGGGCGGCGGCCAAGCGGCGCCAAATCTGCCGCGACGATGGCGGCGCAGCCTCGCCGCCACCGCCGGGACCGGCGCCGTGAACCTTAGCTCACGGCATCAAGATGAAACTCACCTGAAAAGCAGATATCCCGAGCTGGAAAGCAGACCGAAGAGCGTCGCCAGACCGAAAATCCAGCCGACCCGGTCTATCAGATGATATGTAGCTTGGTGCATCTCGGACTCCATTGACAGCGCGTTTGGACGAAGCGCCGCTTTTTTGCGGTCGCCCGGCAAAACCTCGGCCTTGCGGCGCGAGAGTCAGGAATCCTCCCAAGCCGAATCTACGCTGCATTGCGGCGGATTCAATGCTGCGGATGCGAAATAAGCTCTGCTGTGACTTCTTTGCACGGAGGCGCGCGCGCCGCTCAGTCCTCCGCCTCGTCCTCGTAGCCGACCAGCGCCAGCGCGCGCGCCGGCACGCCGTGCAACTCGGCCCAACGGGCGAGCGCCTCCTCCCGGCCGTGGGTGATCCACAGCTCGCCGGGCCGCAGTTCGTCGACGGTGGAGGTCAGCTCGTCCCAGTCGGCGTGGTCGGAGATCACCAGCGGCAGCTCGACGCCGCGCTGGCGGGCCCGGGCGCGGACCTGCATCCAGCCGGAGGCGAAGACCGCCACCGGATCGGGGAAGCGGCGGCTCCAGCGGTCCTGCAGGGTCGAGGGCGGGGCGACGATGAGCTCGCCGGCGAAGTCGGCCTTGGTCGCCGTGGCGGGGAGCAGCGGACCGAGATCGACCCCGTGCCGCGCGTAGAGCGCGTTCAGCCGCTCCAGGGCGCCGTGCACATAGATCGGCCGCTCCCAGCCGGCCTCGCGCAGCAGGCGGATCACCCGCTGGGCCTTGCCGAGCGCATAGGCGCCGATCAGGTGCGACCGCTCCGGAAACTGTTCGACCGAGCGCAGCAGGCGGGCGATCTCGCCTTGGTCGTCGGGGTGGCGGAAGACCGGCAGGCCGAAGGTCGCCTCGGAAATGAAGACGTCGCAGGGGACGGGCGTGAAGGCGGCGCAGGTCGGATCGCGCCTGCGCTTGAAGTCGCCGGAGACGACCATGGTCAGCCCCTTCCAGCGCACCACCGCCTGGGCCGAGCCCAGCACGTGGCCCGCCGGGACCAGGGTGACCTCGACCTCGTCGCGCCGAACCGCCTCGCCATAGGCCGCGGCCTGGACGCTCCCGGCGAACGCCAGGCCATACCGCTCGGCCATGATGTCGAGCGTCGCCTGCGTGGCCAGCACCGCCCCGTGGCCGGCGCGGGCGTGGTCGGAATGGCCGTGGGTGATCACCGCCCGCGCCACCGGCCGCACCGGGTCGATGTAGAAGTCGCCGGGCGCGCAGTAGAGCCCCTCGGGCTTCGGGCAGAGGAGGTCCTGCGGCCGGATCATGGATGCGATGTGGGGCTGGGGGATCCTCGCGCAAGTCGCCGCGGACCCCAGACGCTTCCGCTGAGGGCGGGGCGGAAATGCCTTGAGCCTTTGGCCCACGGGCGTTAGGCGCTTTCCATGTTGCAAGGTCTCTCCCACCGGGCCCGCGAGGCGAAGAGCTGGCCCTTCGAACAGGCGCGCATCCTGCTGGACCGCGTCCTGCGCCTGCGCCTTTCCGATTCCGAGCGCGACCTTGCCGCCAGCCTGATCGGCCAGGGCAAGGCGCTGGAGGCGGTGGCCGCCCTGCCGGCGCTGGCCAAGCCCGTGGTCTTTCAGTGCGGCTACGGCGCGTCCGGTCTGCCGCACATGGGCACCTTCGGCGAGGCGGCGCGGCCGACCATGGTGCGGACCGCCTTCCGGGCGCTGACCGAGGACGCCATCCCCTCCAAGCTGATCGTCTTCTCCGACGACATGGACGGCCTCAGGAAGATCCCGGACAACGTGCCGAACCGCCACATCCTGGAGGAGGACCGCGACAAGCCGGTCACCTCGGTGCGCGACCCGTTCGGCGAGCACGAAAGCTTTGGGGCGCACAACAACTCGCGCCTGCTGGCCTTCCTCGACGGCTTCGGCTTCGACTACGAATTCATGTCGTCGACCGACTGCTACAAGGCCGGCCGCTTTGACGAGGTCCTGCTGCGCATCCTGGCGCGGTTCGACGCCATCCAGGCGATCATGCTGCCGACGCTCGGCGAGGAGCGCAGAGCCACCTATTCGCCCTTCCTGCCGATCAGCCCCAAGACCGGCCGCGTGCTGCAGGCGCCGACGGTCGAGCGCAACCTCGAGAAGGGCACGATCATCTTCCCCGACGAGGACGGCGTGCTCACCGAGGTCCCGGTCACCGGCGGCCACGTCAAGCTGCAGTGGCGCCCCGACTGGGCGGCGCGCTGGACGGCGCTGGGCGTCGACTACGAGATGAGCGGCAAGGACCTGGTGGACTCCGTCCGGGTCTCGAACCGGGTGTGCAAGGCCCTCGGCGGCGAGCCGCCCGAGGCCTTCCACTACGAGCTGTTCATGGACGAGAACAACCAGAAGATCTCGAAGTCCAAGGGCAACGGCCTGACCATGGAGCAATGGCTGCGCTATGGCGCCCCTGAGAGCCTAGCCTACTACATGTACCAGTCGCCGAAGTCGGCCAAGCGCCTCTACTTCGACGTCATCCCCAAGGCGACGGACGAATACCTGCAGCAGCTCGAGGCCTACAACCGGACGCTGGCCGAGACCGGCCAGCCCGCGATCGACAACCCCGCCTGGCACGTGCACCGCGGCGCCCCGCCCGCGCAAGGCTCGCCGGTCAGCTTCTCCTTGCTGCTGAACCTGGTTTCGGCGGCCGACGCCTCGACGAAGGAGATCCTCTGGGGCTTCCTCGAGCGCTACATCCCGGAGGCCTCGCCGGCCACCCAGCCGCTGCTCGACAAGCTCGCGGGCTATGCGATCAACTACTACGAGGACTTCGTGAAGCCCTCGAAGACGTTCCGCGCCCCCGACGCCAAGGAGCGGGCGGCGATGGAGGAGCTGGTCGCACGCCTGCGCGCCCTGCCCGCCGGCGCGGACGCCGAGGCGATCCAGAACGAGGTTTTCGAGGTCGGCAAGGCCGCCGGCTTCGAGCCGCTGCGCGCCTGGTTCGGCGCCCTCTACGAGGTGCTGCTGGGCCAGAGCCAGGGCCCGCGGTTCGGCTCGTTCGTGGCGATCTTCGGCGTCGGGCGGACGATCCAGCTGATCGAGAAGGCGCTGGCGGGGGAGTTCATCTAACCTCTCCGGGAGATCTCGACACCCGCGCGGCGGCGCCCGATATGATTCGAGGCCGCAACGACGGGGCGCACGCCCGACAAGGGATCGGCATTGGCGAAGACCGAGCTCCAGACGGCCGAGGCCGAAGCCGGTGCACGCCGCAAGCGGCGATCGCCGGTGGACCTGAGGAACCGGATCCTCCAGGCGGCGGCCGACGAGTTTCGCAGGTGCGGCTACGCCGGTGCGACCACGGCGGCGATCGCCCGCCAGGCCGACGTCACCGAGGCGCAGCTGTTCCGCTACTACGGCTCGAAGGCCCAGCTGTTCCGCGAGGCGATCTTCAAGCCGCTGGACGAGCAGCTGTCGAACCTCGTCGCGACACACATGCAGCCGGACAGCGCCGAGG
The DNA here is from genome assembly GCF_035276905.1 of Phenylobacterium sp. GTDB lineage: Bacteria > Pseudomonadota > Alphaproteobacteria > Caulobacterales > Caulobacteraceae > Phenylobacterium. Next base: position 4,907 of record NZ_DATELG010000050.1, read on the forward strand.
GGATCTGCGAGCAGTCCGCCCTCTACATCGACGAGCTGCAGCGCTTCGTCGGCGAGAACGCGCAGATGCTGACCTCGCTGATCGTCGCCCAGACCTACGACGCCGCCTCGGCGCAAGAGGTCTCGGCGATCGGCAGTCTCGGCGAATATTTCGACCGGGCCGCGGCGACCATGACGGCGCGGATGAGGGGCCCGGCGAAGGCGCCGCCGCAGCTGATGGTGCGCGTCTCCTTCGCCGCGGTGCTCGCCTGCACCGTGTTCAAGGACTGGATCTTCCCGCCGGGGCTGGCGACCGAGGCGGAGATCCGCCAGGCGGTGAAGGACTTCGTCCGGCAGGGGATTGGCGCGAACCATCCGTTCGAGCGAGGTTGACGGCCATGCGTCGCCGCCAGCCGCCCGGATCTTCTGCCGCAGGCCGCGGATTACGACGAGATGCTGCGCCGTCGCCTCGACGGCGCCGGCCACGGCTGACTTGCAAAGACAGTTCAACAAACCAGGGGCGCCAACCATGACCTACCAGCCGCCGGTCCGCGAATTCACCTTCCTGCTGCGCGACGTGCTGCAGATCGAGCGCTACGCCAACCTCCCGGCCTTCGCCGACGCCTCGATCGACACGGTCGAGGCGGTGCTGGAGGAGGCCGGCCGCATCTGCGCCGAGGTGCTGGCGCCCCTCGATAGGGTGGGCGACCGGGAGGGCTGCCACTGGAGCCCCGACTTCACCGTCCGGACGCCCGCCGGCTTCAAGCAAGCCTACGCCCAGTTCGTCGCCGGCGGCTGGCCCGGTTTGGGCGCGCACACCGAATACGGCGGCCAGGGCTTGCCGGCGGTGGTCAACCTCTCCGTCTCGGAGATGTCGTCGGCGGCCAACATGGCGTTCGCCATGTATCCCGGCCTGACCCACGGGGCCTATTCGGCAATCCACAAGGGCGGCTCGGCGGAGCAGAAGGCGCTCTACCTGCCGAAGCTGGCCTCGGGCGAGTGGTCGGGGACCATGAACCTGACCGAGCCGCACGCCGGCACCGACCTCGGCATGCTGCGCACCAAGGCGGTTCCGCAGGGCGACGGAACCTACAAGATCAGTGGACAGAAGATCTTCATTTCCGCAGGCGAGCACGACCTGACGGAGAACATCGTCCACCTGGTGCTGGCCCGCATCGAGGGCGCGCCGGCGGGCGTCAAGGGGATCAGCCTGTTCATCGTGCCGAAGTTCCTGCCGGACGCTGAGGGCAAGCCGGGCCAGCGTAACGCCGTGAAGTGCCTGAGCCTGGAAGAGAAGATGGGCATCCACGGCAACGCCACCTGCGTGATCAGCCACGAGGAGGCGACCGGCTGGCTGGTCGGCGAGGAGAACCGCGGCCTGCCCCTGATGTTCGTGATGATGAACGAGGCCCGCATCGGCGTCGCCGTCCAGGGCCTGGCCCAGGCCGAGGCCGCCTACCAGGAGGCCGCGGCCTACGCCAAGGAACGGCTGCAGGGCCGCTCGCTGACCGGGCCGAAGAACCCCGAGGGCCCGGCCGACCCGATCATCGTCCATCCGGACGTGCGGCGCATGCTGATGGAGGCCAAGGCGGTCATCGAGGGCGGCCGCGCGCTGCTGCTCTGGACCGCGCTGCACGGCGACCTGGCCAAGGCCGGCGGCGACGAGGCGGCCAAGACCAAGGGCGAGGACTACATGGCCCTGCTCACCCCGGTGCTGAAGGCCTTCCTGACCGACCGCGGCTTCCTGATCGCCTCGGACGCCATGCAGGTGTTCGGCGGCGCCGGCTTCACCGAGAACTTCGCCGCCAGCCAGCACCTGCGCGACTCGCGAATCTCGCTGATCTATGAGGGCGCCAACGGCGTGCAGGCCCTCGACCTCGTCGGTCGCAAGCTGGCGGCCAACGGCGGCCGGGCGGTGATGAGCTTCTTCGCCGACGTCGACGCCTATGTCGCCGCCCACCAGGACGACGACGCGCTGAAGCCGTTCGTCGAGGGCCTCGTCCAGGCCAAGGGCCAGCTGCAGGAAGCCACCATGTGGCTGATGCAGAACGGGCTGGCGAACCCCGACAACGCCGGAGCGGCCTCGACCGACTACCTGCACCTCTTCGCGCTGACGGGACTGGCCTTCGCCTGGGCCCAGGCGGCCGAGGCGGCGAACGGAAAGATCGCCGCCGGCGAGACCGATCCCTTCTACGCGGGCAAGCTGGTCACCGGCCGCTATTTCCTGGCCCGCGTCCTGCCGGAAGCGGCCTCGCGGCTGGCCAAGCTGAAGGCCGGGGCGGAACTGATGATGGCGCTGCCGGCCGAGGCCTTCTGATGGCGCGCTACCGGGCGAACGTCGACTGGGCGCTCGAGCCGGGCGAGGACTTCGCCAAGGGCCGCTACGGGCGCGGCCATACGGTCGGTTTCGAGCCCGGGCCCCGGGTGCGCGGCACAGCCTCGGCGCAGGTGGTCGGCGCCAAGTGGGCCGAGGAAGGCGCCGTCGATCCCGAGCAGATGCTGGTCGCGGCGATCTCGGCCTGCCACATGCTGAGCTTCCTGCACGTGGCGCGGCTGGCCGGCTTCGTCGTCACCCGCTACCGCGACGAAGCCGAAGGGCTGATGGAGCAGAACGCCGAGGGCCGCATCGCCGTCACCCGCGTGGCCCTGCGCCCGCAGATCGCCTGGGACAGCGCGCCGCCCGAAACCGCCGAGCTCGACCACCTGCACCATCAGGCCCACGAGGCCTGTTTCATCGCCAACTCGGTGAAGACCGAGGTGGTGGTGGAATCCCGACCGGCGCCGCCTTAGAGCTTGAGC
>NZ_DATELG010000051.1:0-4788 GCF_035276905.1 Phenylobacterium sp.
CGCCGGCCGCGGCCGCCTGGCCGCCGCCCCCGCCCGAGGGGCCGCCGCCGACGGGATCGCCGTTCTGCAGCCGCTTCAGCGCCTCCTCAGGTCCCGGCAGGTCGGCGGCGTAGGCCAGGCGCACCAGCGCCATGTCCGTCGCGGCCGCGGCGTCCGGCGCGCGGCGCACCTCGTCGTAGGCCTTCAGCATCAGCTGCCAGATGCGCGACAGGATCCCGGCGGAGATCGCGGCGCCGATCGCCGCCAGCCGCGCGGCCTGCTCCTTGGGCATCACCAGCGCCTGCGGCCCCACCGCCTTGGCGACCGTGGAGCCATGGCAATGGTCCAGCAGGTCCAGCATCACCTGGTCGGGATTGGCGCCGAAGCCGTAGAGGGTGCGGAAGGTCTCGATCGCCGGCCCCGCCTCGCCGCGCATCAACTGTTCGAAGAGGGTGATGGTCTGCGCCCGGTCGGCCAGGCCCAGCATGTCGCGGATCGAGGCGGCGGTGACGGTCTGGCCGGCCTGCGCCTGGACGATCGCCTGGTCGAGCATCGACTGGCCGTCGCGCACCGAGCCTTCGGCTGCGCGGGCGATCAGCATCAGCCCCTCGGCCTCGACGCGGGCGCCCTCGTTCTCGCAGATCATTTCGAGATTCTTGACGAGGACGTCGGGTTCCACCCGGCGCAGGTCGAAGCGCTGGGTGCGCGACAGGATGGTCACCGGCACCTTGCGGATCTCCGTGGTGGCGAAGATGAACTTGGCGTGCGGCGGCGGCTCTTCCAGCGTCTTCAGGAGCGCGTTGAACGCCCCCGTCGAGAGCATGTGCACCTCGTCGATGATGTAGACCTTGTAGCGGGCCTCGACCGGCGCATAGCGCACGCCTTCCAAGAGCTCGCGCATGTCGGCGACGCCCGTGCGGCTGGCGGCGTCGAGCTCGAGGACGTCCATGTGCCGGCCCTCGATGATGGCGCGGCAGTGGCGGCCCTCGTCCTTGAAGTCGATGGTCGGCTCGGAGGCGCCGTCGGTCTGGTAGTTCAGCGCCCGCGCCAGCAGGCGCGCGGTGGTCGTCTTGCCGACCCCGCGCACGCCGGTGAGCATGAAGGCGTGCGCGATGCGGCCGGTGGCGAAGGCGTTGCGCAGGGTGCGCACCATCGCTTCCTGGCCGTAGAGGTGCTCGAAGGTCCTGGGCCGGTACTTGCGGGCGATGACGGTGTAGGCGGCGGACTCCGCGCCGGAATCCACCGCGGCCTGCGGCGGAGCGGCGTCGCCGAACATGTCCCCGGTGTTGGGATCACGCTCGGGAAGGTCGTCTTCGGACAGGAAGTCTTCGTCGGCCATAGAGTCCCGGGCGGAATGAGGTGGAGATCGGACAACGACCCGAAGCGTAACTCGTTACGGCTGCTTCCTTCCGGACCTGACCGGGTTGGCGAGGCGTCCGCCCGCAGCCGACCTCCGCGTCCTATATCGCCGCTGACGTGCCGCGGCGCAAGCCGTGCCGGCCCGCAAGCGCCGACATGACGCGTTCGCATCCGCAGCGTAAGACTTGGACATGGCGCTCGATCTCTTCCTGAACAGCTTCGCGGGCAACCCCCTCGACCGGGCGAGCTACCACCGCGTCGACGAGGACTGGTTGACCCGCCAGTTGGACTCCAGCGAGGCCTTGGCGCTGGCGATGTGGAACGGCCGCCCCCTGGTCGAGGACGCCAAGGACGGCGGCGTCCAGCTGAGCTACCTGCCGGCGAAGCTCGCGCACGAGCTTTCCGGCGGGCCGGAGCGGCTCTTGTTCCTCGGCCTCTGGAAGCAGACGCCGGTTTTCGCCGTCGACTTGGAGGGTCTGGCCGATCCGAGCGCGTCGTCCGTGACCGGCATGGGCCGGTTCGAGGACCTGCGCCAGATCGCGCTCGCCCTGCCCTCGACGGACGCCGCGATCGCCGCCACCGCCAAGGGGGTGTTCGAGTGGCGCCGCCGGCACCGCCACTGCGCGGTCTGCGGCAAGCCGACCCGGCCCGCCGACGGCGGCTGGAAGCGGGTGTGCGAGGTCTGCGAGGCCGAGCACTTTCCACGCACCGACCCGGTGGTGATCATGCTGCCCCACCACGGCGAACGCTGCATGCTGGGCCGGCAGGAGAGCTGGCCGAAGGGCATGTTCTCGTGCCTCGCGGGCTTCCTGGAGCCCGGCGAGGCGATCGAGGAGGCCTGCGCCCGCGAGCTTGAGGAGGAGGCCGGCCTGCACGCGCTGAGCGTGCGCTACCACTCCAGCCAGCCCTGGCCCTATCCGTCGTCGCTGATGATCGGCCTCCTGGCCGAGGTCCAGGACGAGGAGGGCCGCCCGGACCAGACCGAGCTGTCGGAAGTGCGCTGGTTCACCCGCAGCGAGGCCCGCGCCCTGATCGCCGGCCAGATCGAAGGCGTCTTCTGCCCGCCCCCCCACGCCATCGCCCACCAGCTGATCAAGACCTGGGCCTTGGAGTCCCTCCCTTAATTAAGGGAGGGAGCGCTTGCGGAACGGGTCCGCCGGGTACACGCCGAGGATCTCGAACTTCTCGGAGAAGAACTGCAGCTCGTCGAAGGCGCGGGCCACGCCGCGGTCCTCGGGGCGGCCTTCGACCTCGCAATAGAAGAAGGTGGCCGTGAAGCTGCCGTTCTCCATGTAGCTCTCGAGCTTGATCATGTTCACGCCGTTGGTCGCGAATCCGCCCAGGGCCTTGTAGAGCGCCGCCGGCAGGTTCTTCACCCGGAACACGAAGCTGGTGATGCAGGGCTCGGTGAACGGCGGCCGGGCCGGATCGGGCTCGGCCGTCATCACCAGGAAGCGGGTAGTGTTGTTGTGCTCGTCCTCGATGTCGCGCAGCAGGATGTCCAGGCCGTACATCTCCGCCGCCAGCGCCGGCGAGACGGCCGCCCGGCTCGGGTCGGGACGCTCGGCGAGCATCTTGGCCGCCAGCGCCGTGTCGCCCACCGGCTCGGTCTTCAACCCCAGGCGCCGCAGCGCCTTGCGGCATTGGCCGAGCGCGATCGGCATGGAGCAGGCGATCTTCACCTGGTCGAGCGTCACGCCGGGGTTGACCATCAGCTGGAAGTGGATCGGCTTGAACCGCTCGCCGATGATCCTCAGGCCGGAGTCGGGCAGCAGGTGGTGGACGTCGGCCACGCGGCCGGCGATGGAGTTCTCCACCGGGATCATGCCCAGCCGGCAGTCGCCTGAGCGCACGGCCTCGAAGGCGTCCTCGAAGCTGGCGTGCGGGACCGGCTCGTAATCCGGATAGGCGGCGTGGCAGATCTCGTGGCTGTTGGCCCCGAGCTCGCCCTGGAAGGCGATGCGCTTCTGGCTCATCGAATGGCTCTCGCGTGCGCCCGGGCCTCAGCGAGGTCGGCGGGCGTGTCGACGGATATGGGGGCGGTTTTCGCAACGGCGGCCCAGATCGAAAGGCCGAGCTCGAGCGCGCGCAGCTGCTCCAGCTTCTCGCGCCGTTCCAGCGGCGAGGGCGGGGCGGCGTTGAAGCGCTCCAGCGCCTTTCGGCGATAGCCGTAGATGCCGATGTGACGCCACACGGGCGCGTCGCCATAGAGGGTCGAGCGGGTGAAATAGAGCGCCCGGCCGCTGAACCCGCCGGGGGCCAAGGCCAGGATCGCCTTGACGACGTCGGGATTGGCGCGGTCGGCGGGCGAGCTCTCCGGCGCCACGACGGTGGCGATGTCGCAGGCGGGCTCGCGGGCCAGAAGGTCGACGCAGGCGCCGAGCACCTGCGGCTCGACGAACGGCATGTCGCCCTGCAGGTTGACGACGACGTCGTGGCGCCCGTCCGGGTCGAGCTCGGCCAGCGCCGCCAGGATGCGGTCCGAGCCCGACGGCAGGGCTGGATCGGTCAGCACCGCGCGCCCGCCCGCGGCCCGCACCGCGTCCACGATCTCCGAATCGCCCGCGGCCACCGCGACGGGCCCCGCGCCGGCGGCTTCGGCCTGGCGCAGCACCCGCAGGATCATCGGCGCGCCTGCGATGTCGGCGAGCGGCTTGCCGGGCAGGCGGGTGGCGGCCATCCGGGCGGGAATGAGGACGATCGGGTTCATGGCGTCGCTTGGGCGGTTGCGCCCGCGCCGGTAGCGTGTAAGAGAGCCGGGCGCAATAAGGGGCGGGATTCCCGCGCTTTCGCCGGGCGTAAGCCGGCCGTGAGAGGGCACGATAACAAGACTATGAGCGACCTTACCTTCAACAAGGTCGCCGGCGCTGTGCTGGCGACGGGTCTGGCCATCTTCGGCCTTCGCGAGCTCTCCAGCGGCGTCTTCAGCCAAGAGAAGGTCGAAAAGCCGGGCTACACCGTGGAGGTCGCGGCCGAGGCCGGCGGCGAGGCGGCCGCCGCCGACGTGCCGCCCGACTGGGGCACGGTGCTGCCGAAGGCCGACGTGGCCGCCGGCGAGCAGGTGTTCGCCAAGTGCCAGTCCTGCCACAGCCTGACCGCCAACGGCACCGGCCCGAACCTCAACGGCGTCGTCGGCCGCAAGCCCGGCTCGGAGGCCGGCTTCTCCTATTCGCCGGCCATGCAGGCCTTCGCCGCCAAGACCCCGATCTGGGACTACGAACACGTCTACGAGTTCATCAAGAACCCGCAGGCCTATATCCCGGGCTCGAAGATGACCTTCGTCGGCCTGAAGAAGCCGGAAGACCGCATCAACATCATCGCCTTCCTGCACACCAAGGGCTCGAGCCTGCCGATCCCGGCGCCGAACCCGGCCGCCGCGGCCAAGGCCGCCAGCGCGGGCGTGACGGCGGCGACCTCCACGACGCCGCCCGTGGGCGCCCCCGCGCCGGC
>NZ_DATELG010000052.1:0-28514 GCF_035276905.1 Phenylobacterium sp.
GCCGTAGGGCTTGAGCAGCGCCTCCACCAGCTCGCGGAACGAGGCGCTGGCCCAGGCCCGCTTGACCAGGAGGTCGTGGGTGGCCGACAGCGCCAGCAGCCGCTCGATGAACAGCTCGCGCCCCTCCTGCGGGTCGCGCGCATTGGTCAGGGTCTGCATCGCCACCGACTGGACGGCGGCGAGCGTGTTCTTCACGCGGTGATTGAGCTCGTCCAGCAGCAGCTTCTGCTGGGCCTCGTGCTCGCGCATCTCCGCCATCGTCCGCAGGAGCTGCAGCTCGCTGCGCTTGCGCTCGGTGATGTCGACGATCGCCCCGATCAGCCGCCGCGGCCGCCCGCCGTCGCCGATGAGCTCGGCGGCGCCATAGATCCAGACCAGCTGGCCGTCCGCCCGGCGCACCCGGAATTCGCAGCGAAACGGCGTCCCCGCCGCCTGCGCCGCGGTCCATTGCCGCTGCACGCGTTGGCGGTCCTGCGGATCCACCAGCCTGAGCGGATCGGACCAGAGGTCCTCGACCGGCGGCGGGGCGCCCAGGATCGCGGCCAGCGAGCCCTCCTCGATCAGCAGCCGGCGTTCCACGTCGAGCTCGAAGACCTCGACGCCCGCCAGCTGCGAGGCCAGGTAGAGGCGTTTCTGCGCGTCCTCGATCTTCTCCCGCGCCGCCACCTCCTCGGAGATGTCCATGCCCGCGCCGCGGATGCCGACGCATTCGCCGTCTTCGTAGATCGGCTCGCCGAACATTCGCACCCAGCCGGCCTCGCCATCAAATCGCGTGAACCGCGCATCGTATTTGAAGGGTTCCCCGTGAACCCGCGCGCGTTCATACAACTCGAGAGTTCGCGCCCGATCTTCTGGACCAAAGATCATGAGCGCACGCTCAATCGTCATATCCCGCTCGCTGCTGCGCATCGCCCTCGCGCCGGGATCGCCCGCCCGTATGATCTTGCGCCTGAAATCCAGGGTCCAGCTATTGAGGTAGGCCCGGTCGGCCACCGCCTGCAACGCCAAGGCTTCGCGGATGGCGACCTGTTCGCGCGCCTCGGCGGCCAGGCGGGCGTCTTCGATTTCACTGACGTCGTGGACGGTGACGAGAACGGCTGTGGCCGCGCCTGCGGCGTCACGCAGCGGCGAGACGATCGTCTCGAGCCGTCGGGGCCGGTTCGCCCGGGTCGGCGCCGGCGCGACGAACTGCCGGCGTTCCCCCGCCACGGCGGATCGCAGGGCCGCGTCCGCGGCCGGTCGGTCGGCCTCGGCCCACAGCAGCGGCCAGCTCGTCCCCAGCAGCGCGGCCTCGTCGAGCGCCCCGAGCATGCCGATCGCCGCAGGATTGACGGACTGCACGGCGCCGTCGAGGTCCAGGATGAGCATGCCATCAGGGCTGATCTCGAATACCGAGCCCCGGCGCCCCTCGTCTGCACGCAAGGTGCCTCTTTTGGCGCCGAACTTCCTCATGCCCTCGCCTAGCCGGAGCCGCGCGCCCCGCTGAGGGGCGCATGATATTGGAGATTCACATCACTGGCGATCGATCTGCGGTAGTGTCGACCGCCCGGCCGTCACGAGCGCGCCCCGCCTTCCCGCGCAGTCAGGCGCCGCCCAGGGCCGGCGCCGCGGCGGTTTCGTCGAACCGCTCTCCCGAGCCGCTCAGGACGATATCGCCGGCCCGTAATCTCCGCCCGGTGGACGGAGATGGCACATCTGCTACGGCGGCGTAGTCGCCAGAGGCGTTGCGACGCACGAGAAAGTAGCAGGCATGGCCCGCGGTCTGATGCATTCGCACCGCATTGCGCACGGTGTCCGGGTCCAGCCCAGCGCAGGCGGAGAGCTGCGCCGCGCGCATCAGGAGCGTGCGTAGCGGCACCGGTCGCCAGACCTCATCGATGAGACCGAGCGCGCGGGAACGTATTGAGCCCGCCCGCCCGGGGCAGCGCTGACCGTTCCAGATCACGTAGTGGTCGAGGGGGGCGCGGGCCAGCGCATCCCTGAACTGCTCGTCGGGCAGAACCTTGAGCGGAGGAACAGGGTATCTGGCCATACTTTCGCTTTACTAACTTCGACGGACGGCGCAGGCGTCCATGCTATGGCAGAGCTCGCCGCCGAAGCATGGGGGATAGATCAAGCGCGTTCAAGATATTTCGTAATTCTGCGTCGTTTTGCATTAGCCGTCGACGCGATCTTCGCCGTACGCGCCGGGAGCCGCGAAACAGCTGCCTGGAAGGCAGGAATTGCTGCTAGAATAATCACAGCACCCGGTGGGCGCGGTTCGCGCCTTGACGAAGGGGCGCTTAGTTGAGATCCGATAGAAGCATGCATTTTCGAAAGATTCTGAGGCCATGAGCTCACCGAGCGAGACCCGGTCGGAGGGGCTGATCGGCAGGACGCTCGCCACGGACGTACTGCATCGTTTGCGCGACGACATCATCAGCTGCGCCCTGAAACCCGGCGAACGGCTGCGTTTCGAGGCCCTGCGCGAGATTTACGGCGTCAGCTTCTCGACGCTGCGGGAGGCCCTCGCACAGCTGGCCTCCGAACGGCTCGTCGTCGCCGAGGGTCAACGCGGCTTCATCGTGGCCCCGATCTCGCGGGAGGACCTGCTGGACCTCACCGATGCCCGCGTGCTTGTCGAACGGGAATGCCTGCGCCGGGCGATGGAGCACGGCGACTCGGCCTGGGAGGCGCAGATCCTGTCCGCCTTCCATCGGCTCGACCGAGTCGAGGCCAGGATGCCCGCGAGCGGCAGCGCCTCTTCGGAATGGGACGCACGCCATTTCGACTTCCACGAGAGCCTCGTGGCCAGCGCGGGCTCCCTAACCCTGTCGGAAATCCGCAAGAGCCTTTTTGAGCGCGCGCGCCGTTATCGGCGCCTCTCGGCGGCTGTGCGCCAGAACCCGCGGGCCAAGCGCGACGAACATCGCACCTTGATGGAGGCGGTCCTTTCCCGGGACGTCGCCTACGCCCAGGACCTGCTGGAGCGCCACATTCGCGAGACCTCGGCGAACGTGCTCGCCGCGATCAGCGAAGAAGCGCCTGGCCAGACCGCCCGCTGAGATGCGAGGGCGGGGGCCTCTCGCGCGATGCGCTCAGCCCGTTCGGACCGCGCCCACAAGCACGAAGGCCATGGTGGCGGCGCGATCTGAGAAATTGCGCCAGGCGTGGCGCCCTCCCCCCTGCACCACCACGTCGCCCTGCTTGAGGTGGACGACCTGTCCGTCATCGAGCTCGAGGCCGATTTCGCCGTCCAGCACGATGTCGTAGTCAAGGCTGTCGGTCGTGTGCATCGCCGGGTCCTGCGCCTCGAAGGCCTCGGCGAGACCGGGCACGTGGAACACCTGCTCCTGACCAAACCGCGCGGGATCGAAGCGCGGATCAGCGAAGATGGAATCCGGCGGGAAGCGGACGATCAGGAGCCGCGTCTCGCCAGGCGGCGGGGTGACCAGAACCCCGGGGACGGCGGGCTCCTGGTCCGGATCCGGCGGGACCGTCGGCGTGGGCGCCGTGGCCCAGAGCACCGAGGTCATGAAGCCGGGCAGGCCTTCGTAGACGTGGGCGTTGGGGGGCGCGCCGTCGCTCAGCACCACGGACCGGCCGCCACGCACGCCTGTCACCACTCGCCTTGGCACGACCATAGGTTTCCCCCAATGAACCAAAAACGCATAGCGCGCACGCCGGCCGCTTTGCGTCTTCCGCCATCAGCGAACGAGAGCGCGTGTCGGGTCGCGCCCCTCGCTTTCGCTCTTTCTTTATGTGGCGGAGCATGCGGCATGCCACGCCAACACTCAAGAATTTTTTCGTAATTTCACCACATCATGCGCGCCTCTGCCGGGACGTCATGTTTTTCAGGTTTTTTCCGGGACGCTGAGCAGTTCGCGAAGGCGGGCGCCATCCGCCTGTTTCCACATCACTTTCCGGACGCGGCCGCGTTTCGCGGCTGATGGCTTGACGAAAAGTCGCGCACCTGGGATCGGATAGCGATAATATTTTCGAAAGTGTGGGAGGAACGGTGGGGCAGGGCGAAACTCGGTCCGAGGGGCTGGTGGGACGTACTCTGGCGACGGATGTGCTGCACCGGCTGCGGGACGACATCATCAGTTGCGTGCTCAAGCCCGGAGAGCGGCTGCGCTTCGAGGCGCTGCGCGAAATCTACGGCGTCAGCTTCTCCACCTTGCGTGAAGCCCTCGCGCGCCTGGCCTCTGAACGGCTCGTCGTCGCCGAGGGCCAGCGGGGCTTCATCGTCGCGCCGATATCCAGGGCGAACCTTCTCGACCTCACCGAAGCGCGCGTGCTCGTCGAGCGCGAATGCCTGAAGCGCGCCATGCAGCAGGGAGACGGAGTTTGGGAGGCGCAGATCCTCAGCGCCTATCACCGGCTCGACCGGGTGGAGGCGCGCTTGTCCGCGAGCGGCGGCATCACTTCGGAATGGGACGCCCGGCATTTCGATTTCCACGAGAGCCTCGTGGCCGGCGGCGGCTCGCCGACGCTGGCGGAAATTCGCCAAAGCCTCTTCGAGCGCGCCCGCCGCTATCGCCGACTGTCGGCCGCCGCACGCAAAAACCCGCGGGCCAAACGCGACGAGCATCGCACGCTCATGGAGGCCGTCCTCTCCCGCGCGATCCCGCACGCACAGGAACTGCTCGAACTGCATATTCGCGACACCGCCGAGAATGTGCTTGCGTCGATCGGCGAAGGACCGCCAGGGTCCGCGCGCTGATGTGGCTTGTCGCCGAAATTCGGGCTAATATTGCACGATTTTCAGGAGGCCAGCGTGACATTTGGACGTCCCGCCCAATCGAAGCCCATCTCGCTGACCGAGAAAGCCGTCATCGAACTGCGCGAGGCGATCCTTCGGCTTGAGCATCCCCCGGGCGCCCCGCTTCGTCTCGACGCGCTGCAGCAGCGATACGGGCTCTCCAGCAGCCCCCTGCGGGAGGCGCTGAACCGGCTCATGGCCGACGGCCTCGTCCTGCAGGACAGCAATCGGGGCTTCCGCGTGGCGGGGGTGAATGCGGCTGAGTTCCGTGAGCTCACCGAAATGCGACTGCTGCTCGAAACCGAGGCGCTGCGGCAGAGCCTGCGGCTCGGCGACGACGCCTGGGAGGGCCGGGTCGTGGCGGCGCGCCACCAGCTGCGGAAGGCGGAGGAGGAATTGCCGCAGGTCACCGCCGCGTTGGACGAACGCTGGTCGGCCGCGCATCGCGCATTCCATCTCGAGCTCTTCAGCGGCTGCCCCTCGCAACGTTTGCGCCGCGAGTGCGCGCAGCTGTTCGGCGAGGCGGACCGCTATCGTCGCCTGACGGCGGAGGTGCGGCGCAGCCCCCGAAACAAGGATGCGGAACATGCTGCGATCATGACGGCGGCGCTGGCGCGCGACGAAGCGCGCGCCGTCGAGCTGCTCCGCGCGCACATCCAGTTCACGTTCGACGCCATGATCCAAAGCCTGTTGGGCGATGACGTCCGGCCGAGCCAGCGCCGGAGCCTGCGCAGCGCCGCCTAGACCATTCGGCGGCGAATGGCCCAGGTCTCAGATGCTTTTGACCGCGTGCCAGATGACGAACCGCGGGCCCGGCCCATCGCGGTAGACCGCCGTATAGGTCAGGCGGTTCTGCAGACGCCCTGCTTGACGGTCCACCTCGACCTCGGCTTCCCCGAACACGAAGGTGAAGCCGCCCTCGCGGCGCGCATAGCGGCTTAGGCCCTCGTAGCGTCGAAACACGCGCTCGCCGGAAGTGATCTTGCGCAAGAACTCGGCCTTGTCCTCCACCATGCCGTTGGAGTGCACATAGTGGAGATCGTCCGCAAGCAGCTCCGCCAAGCCGTCGACGTCGTTGGCGGACATGGCGCGGAAGCGGCGGTCCTCGAGATCATAGACTTCCTGGATTGCGGAATCTGTCATTGGGATCGGGTCCTGTCTTGCTGTGTGGAGGAGGGCGTCCATTGACCGGCGCTCTCCCCGAGGCGCGGACTGGCAAGGGGCGCCACCATTCGCTCTCCATCGATCACGATCGGCGCGGCGACGCCCGGAATGGCGCCATCAGGCGTCTCGATGGCGAGCCTCATGCCGCGGGCGACCACCTGAGGGTCCGCGAACACCTGGCGCAGGTCGTTGATCGGCCCGGCCGGCACGCCCTTTTCCGCAAGGCGCGACAGAAGATCCTCCGCCGTGCGGCGCACCGTGAGCGCGGAAAGCTCCGCACTGAGCACGTTGCGGTGGCGGACCCGTTCGGCGTTGCTGGCGAAGCGCGGGTCGCTCGCCAGGCCGGGCGCGCCGAGCTCCTCGCAGAGTTTTGCGAACTGTCCGTCGTTGCCGACGGCCAAGATCACGTGCCCGGTCGCAGTTGGGAAGGTCTGGTAGGGTGCAATGTTCGGGTGAGCGTTGCCGAGCCGGCGCGGCGGTTCGTCAGTGACCAGATAGTTCATCGCCTGGTTGGCCAGCACGCCCACCTGACAATCGAGCAGGGCCATGTCGATATGCGCCCCCTGCCCGGTCGCATCCCGCTGACGCAGGGCGGCCAGGATCGCGACCGCGGCGTAGACGCCGGTGAAAATGTCCGCATAGGCCACGCCCACCTTCTGCGGCTCGCCTTCAGGATCGCCGGTGAGGTCCATGATCCCGCCGAGGCCCTGGATCATGAAGTCATAGCCCGCCCGCGCCGCATACGGCCCCGCCTGGCCAAAGCCGGTCACTGAGCAATAGACGAGCCGCGGCGAAAGCGCGCGCAGGCTGCTGGCGTCCAACCCGTATTTGGCCAGGCCGCCCACCTTGAAGTTCTCGATCACCACGTCGGCCTCGGCCGCGAGCGCGCGAACCTGCGCCTGACCCGACGGACTCTCCAGATCGATCTCGACCGAGCGCTTGCCGCGATTGCAGGCGTGAAAATAGGCCGCGCCGAGGCTCTCGCCGTCCCGTCCGGCGAGGAACGGCGGGCCCCAGCTGCGCGTGTCGTCGCCCTGGCCCGGGCGTTCGACCTTGATCACTTCAGCGCCCAGGTCGGCCAGCAGCTGCCCACACCAGGGGCCCGCGAGGATCCGAGCGAGCTCGAGCACGCGGACGCCAGCAAGCGGCTTCATCGTCAAAACGCCGCCAGGCCCGTGATCGCGCGTCCCATGATCAGGCCATGGACGTCGTGAGTGCCCTCGTAGGTATTGACGGTCTCCAGATTCGCCGCATGCCGCATCACCTGGAACTCGGCCGAAATGCCGTTCCCCCCGTGCATGTCGCGGGCGACCCTGGCGATATCCAGCGCCTTGCCGCAGTTGTTGCGCTTGATGAGCGAGATCGTCTCGGGGATCAGCACCCCGGCCTCAAGCCGCCGGCCGACGCGCAGGGCCGCCTGCAGCCCGAGCGTGATCTCGGTCAGCATGTTGGCGAGCTTCATCTGGACGAGTTGGGTCGCCGCGAGCGGGCGGCCGAACTGGCGACGGTCGAGGGTGTACTGGCGCGCGGCCGCATAACAGGCCTCGGCCGCGCCCATCGCGCCCCAGCCGATGCCGTACCTTGCCCGGTTCGGACAGCCGAACGGACCTTTCAGGCCCGAGACGTTCGGAAGCAGGCTGTCCTCAGGGACCTCGACGCCATCCAAGACGATTTCCCCGGTGATCGAGGCGCGCAGCGACAGCTTTTCCTTGATCTGCGGGAACGACAGCCCCGGCGCGCCGCGCTCGACGATGAATCCGCGGATCGCCCCGTCGTGGGCGTCGGACTTGGCCCAGACGATCGCGACGTCGGCGATCGGCGAATTGGTGATCCACATCTTTGAGCCGGTCAGGCGGTAGCCGCCGTCCACCTTTTGCGCCCGGGTCCGCATGCCGCCCGGATCCGAGCCGGCGTCCGGCTCGGTCAGGCCGAAGCAGCCCACCCATTCGCCGCGCGCGAGCTTCGGCAGGTATTTCCGCCGCTGCTCCTCCGAGCCGTAGGCGTAGATCGGATGCATCACGAGCGACGACTGGACGCTCATGGCCGAGCGGTAGCCGGAATCGACCCGCTCCACCTCGCGTGCGATGAGGCCGTAGCTCACATACCCCAGCCCGGCCCCGCCGTACTCCGCAGGGATGGTGGCGCCGAGCAGTCCAAGCTCGCCCATCTCGCTCATGATCTCACGGTCGAAGACCTCGTCGACGTAGGCGCGCGTGACCCGCGGCTGCAGCTTCTCCTGGGCGTAGGCGTGCGCCGTGTCGGTCACCAGGCGCTCCTCGTCGGTCAGCTGCTCGTTGAGGCCGAACGGGTCGGTGGGGTCGAAGGGGAGGAGTCCCGGTTCGGACTGGCTCATTTAGATAAACTCCTTGCACCCCGGCTTAAAAGGCCAGGTAGCTGGTCTTGGTCTGCGTGTAGAACTCGACAGCGGCAAAGCCCTGTTCGCGCGGCCCCATGCTCGAGGCCTTGGCGCCGCCGAACGGGAGGTGATAGTCGACGCCGGCGGTGGGCAGGTTGATCATGACCATGCCGGCCCGCACGCGGCGTCGGAAGTCGTGGGCGTGCTTGAGGGACGTGGTGACGATCCCCGCCGAGAGGCCGAACTCGGTGTCGTTGGCGGCCTGCAAGGCGGCCTCGTAATCCGCCACGCGTTGCACCGTCGCGACTGGGCCGAAGATCTCCTCGCGATGGGCTCGCATGTCCGCCGTCGCGTCGGCGATGAGGGCGGGGGCGAGGAAATAGCCTTCGGTGGCGCACGACACGGGATGGCCTCCGGTCACGACCCTCGCGCCTTCGTTGCGCGAGGACTCCACATAGCCGCAGATGGTCTCCAGCTGGTCCTGGCTGGCGACCGGGCCGATGCGCGTCTGAGGATCCAGCGCATGGCCCACGCGCAGAGCCTGCAACCGCTCCGCCAGCGCGGCCACGAAGCGGTCGTGGATTGCATCGGTCACGATCAGCCGGCTCGACGCCGTGCAGCGCTGACCTGAGCCGAAGTAGGACCCGTCCAGGGCGACCTCGACAGCCCGGTCGAGGTCGGCGTCGTCCAGGATGACGAGCGGGTTCTTGCCGCCCATCTCCAGTTGGACCCGCTTGCCGGCCCGCGCAGCTTCAACCGCCAAGTTGGACCCGACCGTGGTGGACCCGGTGAAGGAGATCGCCGCGACCCGCCGGTCCTGGACCATGGCGCCGGCGACCCGGCCCGGAGCGAACACGAGGTTGAAGACGCCGGGCGGGAAGCCCGCTTCGTCGATCACGCCGGCGAGCGCGCTCGCGATCGCCGGCGTCAGGGCGGCGGGCTTCAGCACCACGCAATTGCCGAAGGCGAGCGCCGGGGCGGACTTCCAGGCCGGGATCGCGATCGGGAAGTTCCACGGCGTGATCAGCCCGACCACGCCCAGGGGCTCGCGGTGGGTCTGCGCCTCGACGCCCCGGCGGACGGAATCCAGCGACTGGCCATGACGGCGCACCGCCTCTCCGGCGAAATAGCGGAAGATGCGCCCCGCCCGCGCAACCTCCGCCACGCCTTCGGCCAGCGTCTTGCCTTCCTCGCGGCTGAGCAGCCGGCCGAGGTCGCCGGCGCGCTCGAGCAGGAGGGCCCCGGCCCGATCCAGGCAGTCCGCGCGGGTTTCGGGCGAAGCCTCCGCCCAGCCCTGGCAAGCCTTGGCGGCGGCGTCGATCGCCGCATCCAGCAGCTCGGCAGGCGCCTGCGGCGCGATCGCCACCACGTCCGAAAGGTCCGACGGGTTCAGGCTCTGCGCGGGGTCTCCCCCGCCGATCCGCGCGCCGCCGACATAGTGGGCCAGGAGCTCGGACATGTCAGGGCGTGACCGTGAAGTTCGAGAAGCCGCCGTGCCGGTGCTCGATGCCGGCCAGCACCTCGTTGATCCTGTCCAGCGGATAGGACTGCTGGCGGAACACCGACATGTCCAAGGTGCCGGCGCGAACCATTTCGGCCATGTCCGCGCCTTCGCCGGCGGTGAACCAGAAGGAGCCGATGTAGGATTGGCCGCGGTCCATCATGGTATGGACGTCCATCGGCAGCATTTCGGCCACAGCGCCCACGTTGACCAGCCGCCCGCCGCGGCGCAATGAGCGGAGGGCGTCGGTCATGGTGGAGCCGGGCGAGCCGGGCCCAAGGCAATCCACGACCAGATCGACGCCTTCGCCGGCGGTCTGCGCCAGGGCCCACGGCTCGATCGGGCCGTCGTCCACCGAATGGACGAAGATCCGGCGCGGCGCGAGCTTGCGGACCTCTTCGAGCAGCTCGCGGTTGCGCGCCGTGCCGAGGATCTTGGTTACGCCCATGGCCAGCGCGATGAGCACGGTCCCGAGGCCAAGGG
Source organism: Phenylobacterium sp. (assembly GCF_035276905.1). Lineage (GTDB taxonomy): Bacteria > Pseudomonadota > Alphaproteobacteria > Caulobacterales > Caulobacteraceae > Phenylobacterium. The sequence continues at coordinate 10,249 of NZ_DATELG010000052.1, forward strand.
TGCCCGAGGCGCCGTTGACCAGGGTGACGACGTTCGGACCGGCGCGCCCCTTGCGCAGGGCCGAGTAGCCTGTTCCGAGATAGCCGAACCGCGCCGCCTCCTCGAAACTGATGTTGTCCGGCAGGATCACCACGGCGTCGGCCGGAGCGGTCATGTATTCGCACAGACCGCCGAACGGGTAGCGGTCGAAGGTGTCCTGGGCGGTCGGGGTCACGCCGAAGTAGCCCTGCAGCACGATCGACGTGCAGGCGATACGGTCGCCCTGGCGACAGGCGCGGCAGGAGCCGCAGCTGCGCCCCGGGTTGACGTAGACCCGGTCGCCGACCTTCACGCCCTTGACGCCGGACCCGACCGCGGCGACTTCGCCCGCCGGATCGAGGCCGAAGGTGGCCGGGAGCTTGGGCAGCGGATTTTGCGGGAACCAGGTGGTCCAGTTCTTCAGCACGTTGCCGAGGTTCGGAACGATCCCGCAGGCCCGAACCCGCACCAGGACGTCCAAGGGCCCCGGCTGCGGCGTGGGCACGTCTTCGATCACCATCGGCGCGCCGACGTCATACATGCGCGCGGCTCGCATCGTCTCCGGAACCATTAGCGCCTCCCTTTCTCAGTGTTGTGAACGCCAGCCCTCAGTCCTGGGCCATCCGGCCCTTCATTTCCGCGACGTAGTCGCTCCGCCGCATGCTGTCCGGCCGCTCCTCCACCAGCGCGGCTGTGAGGGCCATGAGCTCTTCGTCGGCGACGTCGAGGTCCAACGGTTCGCCGCACGGCTGGGGCGTGTGGAAGGGCGTATCCATATAGACCTCGATCTTGTTGCCTTCCGGATCGTCGAAATAGATCGACCAGGCGTTGCCGTGGTTGAGGCCAATCAAGTCGTGCGCGCCGCTCTCGAGCGCCCGCGCTCGGGCGGCGCGCAGCTCGGAGAGCGAATCCACCATGAACGAAATCTGCATGACGGTGCTGGGCGCATCCGCGCCCCGGCCGCTCGAGAGCACCAGCTGGTGGTGCTGCTCCGGAGCGCCGCTCAGGAAGACAAGCTGGTTCTTGAAAACCTTGCCGACGCCCCGGTCGGTGACCACCAATCCGAACACCTCCGTATAGAAACGTTCGAGCCGCGCGACGTCGCGGGCGAAGATTCCGAGATGGCGGAGGCGTGGGCGCCGGAACTGGGTCATCGAGGCGTTCCTGTTTTCGCGGTGGATCTGACCTACATCGGAGCGCCGCCCATTTCAACATTTTCGAAAACTTGGTCGATGACGGCCCCGCCAAACCGCCCTCGCCAGACCTCGCCAGACCTCGCCAGACCTCGCCCAATGGCGTCGCGAACGCGCGAAATTCGGCGCGGCGCCCTCTCATTTCGCGCTTGCTGAGACTGGACGGGTCGATTTTTGGGCAGAGGGTCGCCGATGCGCGGCTCGCGCGCTCATTCGCGCCCAACATGTACATGTCGGTTGATTTTCGAAATCGATTGGCTTACCCCACCAAGCCAGAAACAATCGTGAGGCGCCACCATGAAACTCGTATCCTTCCGCATCGCTGCACGGGAGAGCTTCGGGTTGGTCGTGGGCGATGGAATCGTCGAACTGCCCAACCGGCTGGGCGTCCCCACGCTGAAGGCGCTGCTGGCCGCAGGCCGACTGGAGGAGGCCCGCGCCTTCGCCGACGCCGCGCCGAGCGTCGGCCTCGCCCAGGTGGAGCTGCTGCCGGTCATTCCCGACCCGGCCCACATCTGGTGCATGGCCATCAATTACCAGGATCACATCGACGAGATCCAGGCCGTGGGCATCCAGCGCGAGCCGCCGAAGAAGCCGGCGCTCTTCATGCGCTACGCCGACACCCTGGTCGCGCACGGCGACCCCCTGGTGAAGCCCAAGGTCTCCGACGACTTCGATTTCGAAGGCGAGCTGGCGGTCGTCATCGGCAAGGCGGGCCGCGACATTCCGGAAGCCGAGGCGATGGACTATGTCGCCGGCTACAGCATCTTCAACGACGGCAGCGTCCGGGACTGGCAGTTCCACACGCGCCAGATCGCGCCGGGCAAGAACTTCCGCGGAACCGGAAGCCTCGGCCCCTGGCTCGTGACGCGCGACGAGATCGCCGATCCGAACGAACTCAAGATCGAAACGCGCCTCAACGGCGAGGCCCTGCAGCGCAGCAGCACGCGCTATATGATCCATAAGATCCCCGGTTTCATCGCCTACACCTCGCAGATCCTCGACCTGCAGCCGGGCGACATTCTGGCGACGGGTACGCCGAGCGGCGTGGGCTTCTCCCGCCGGCCGCCGATCTTCATGAAGGCAGGCGACGTCTGCGAGGTGGAGATCGAAGGCGTCGGATTGCTGCGCAATCCCGTCACGGCTGACTAGGCCATGATCGACGTCCGCAAGACCCATCTGTCGGTCGAGGAAATCTGGCGCGAGCGGGGCCCGCGCCACGAGACTCCGCTGCGCGTCGCCACGGCCGTGGCCGTGGTCCAGAATCCGTTCGCCGGCCGGTACGAGGCGGATCTCATCTCCTTCCAGTCCGAGTTGCGGAGCCTTGGAGCCCAGCTCTCGGCGGCCCTCCTGGGCGCCCTCGGGCGGGAGGCCATCGAGGCCTACGGCAAGGGCGCGATCGTCGGAGAGGACGGCGAGCTGGAGCATGGGGCCGTGTGGCACGAGGCCGGCGGCTGGGCGCTGCGCGAGGCGCTGGGCGCGCCGAAGGCCATCGTCCCGGCCGCCAAGACCATCGGCGGACTCGGCGCGCGACTGATGATCCCGCTCGGTCACATTCACGCCGCCTACGTCCGCAGCCACTTCTCGAGCGCAGAAATGACCGTCTGGGACGGGCCGCGGCGGGACGAGATCGCCTTCGGCCTGGCGGCCGCGACCGGCGGCCGGATCGACGCGCGCATCGGGGGCCTGGCGGCGAGCGAGATCAGCGCCAACGACGGCCTTCGCTGAGCCTAGCCGCTCGATGAGGTCCGACGCGCCCCCCCTGACATCCATGGTCCGCCAGGCCGCAGACCCGCGGAACGGGTCCGGTGCACCGGACACGGCCCGCGCAGCGGACGCCGACGCGTTGGTTATCTGCAGAGTCTTCGATCCGCTCTCCGGTGATCATGTCGAGTTTCGCGGCGATGCGCACGGCGTCTCGATGGAGACGGTCGGCAACACTGCGGCTTCCCCTGAGAACCCGCTAAAGGACGAATGAGAAACGCGGATGACTAAACCTGTCGATGTCGCGGTGATCGGCCTGGGTCCGGTCGGGAGCGTGCTTTCCGCGCTGCTCGGTAGAGCGGGCATAGAGACCGTCGCGATCGACAAGGCCGACGACATCTTCCCACTGCCGCGCGCTGTCGGCCTCGACCACGAGGTCATGCGCGTCATTCAAAATCTCGGTTTGGCCGAGGCCGTCCAGCCCCACGTCATTCCCTACCCGCCGACCGAATATCGCGGCCTCGAAGAGAAGGTCATCGCGCGCTACGATTCCCTGCCGCCGCCCTACCCCCAGGCTTGGCAGCCCAGCTTCATGTTCACTCAGCCGCCGGTCGAGCGGGCGATCCGCGCATCGCTGGCGGACCTGCCGTCGGTTCGGGTTCGCCTGTCGACGGCCGTGGAGGACATGAAGCAGCATCCGGATCATGTCGAACTGACCCTCGCCGACGCTTCGGGAGCGCAGGAGAAACTTAGCGCGCGCTATGTGGTCGCCTGCGACGGCGGCACGAGCCCGACGCGCGAGCGGCTCGCAATCGGCATGGAGTCGCTGGACTTCGACGAAGGTTGGCTCGTCGTTGACGTCCTGGTTCACCACGACAAGCTTCATAAGCTCCCCGCCAACATCGTGCAGTACTGCGATCCGGAACGCCCCGTCTCCTACGTCGTGGGCCCGGGCGTTCACCGCCGCTGGGAGATCCGGCTGATGCCGGGAGAGACGCCGGAAGAAATGAACCGGCCGGAGGCGATCTGGCGCCTGCTCGGCCGCTGGCTGAGCCCCGAGGACGGGACGATCTGGCGCGCCGCCACCTACGTCTTCCACGCGCTGATCGCGGACGAATGGCGGCGGGGACGCGTGTTCCTGGCCGGCGACGCCGCGCACATGACGCCGCCGTTCATGGCCCAGGGGATGTGCCAGGGAATCCGCGACGCGGCCAACCTGGCCTGGAAACTCGCTCTGGTCCTCAAGGGCTCCGCTCAAGACGCTTTGCTGGACAGCTACCAGCTCGAGCGTCGTCCTCACGTCTGCGTCACGACCGAGACGGCGAAGTCGCTGGGCCGGATCATCTGCGAGCTCGATCCAGCGAAGGCCGCCGAACGAGACGCGCGCATGCTCGCGCAATGGGGCGATCCGCCCGCCGTGCAGTTCCGCCAGAACCTCATTCCGGGCCTGACCGCCGGGGCGCTCTGCTCCGACCAAGGCGGGCCGGTTGGAACGCGTTTCCCCCAGCCGTGGGTCGCCACCAGCATCGGCGACCGCCGGCTCGACGACGTCGCCGGCGCCGCGTTCCGGTTGGTGCTCAGTCCAGCCTTGTCGCTGGACAACGTTCCTGACGCGCTTCGCCGCAGGGTGCGGGAACTCGGGGGCGCGGTGCTGGCGCTCAGCGAGAGCGGCCTCACGCGCGCGCACGGGCCTCGGGAATGGTCCGTGGTCGAGAGCCAGGGGGTCCTCAAATCCTGGTTCGAAGCGCACGGCCTGACCGCCGCCCTCGTCCGCCCGGACCACTACGTCTTTGGCGTCGCCCGTCACCACGCCGATCTGGAACTCATGGCCGGGTGGCTCGATCAACACCTGTCGCTCAAGGCGCTCGACGGATCATTGCCCCCGGCGCCCGTCCATACCTGACCGGAGTTCGGCGGGATCCAGCTGCAATCGGCGAATTTCCCTCCCTGATCGCCGATTTACCTCCCTGCCGACTCCGGTCGGCAGGGACTTTTTCGGGCATTTAGGGATCAACCGCCCGACAGCGCCTCGCGACGAGGGCTGCCGGTCGGGCGCCATCCTCAGGAATTCAGGCCCCTTTGAAGACCGGCTTGCGCTTCTCGACGAAGGCGGCCATGCCCTCCTTCTGATCGTCGAAGGCGAACAGCGAGTGGAACAGCCTGCGCTCGTAGGCCAGGCCCGTCGCCAGCGTCGTCTCGAGCGCGGCGTTGACCATCTCCTTGTTCATCATCACCGCCAAAGGCGACTGGCGCGCGATGCGCTTGGCCGCGCCCAGCGCCTCCTCGATCAGCTTGTCGGCCGGGACCACGCGGCTCGCCAGGCCCGAACGCTCGGCCTCGGCGGCGTCCATCTGGCGGGCGGTGAGGATCATGTCCATCGCCTTGGACTTGCCGACCAGGCGGGTGAGGCGCTGTGAGCCGCCGATGCCAGGGGCGACGCCCAGGTTGATCTCCGGCTGGCCGAACTTGGCGGTGTCGGCGGCGATGATGAAGTCGCAGAGCATGGCCAGCTCGCAGCCGCCGCCCAGCGCATAGCCGGCCACCGCGGCGATCAGCGGCTTGCGGAACTGCTCGATGCGCCGGCCGCTGGCGGCGAAGAAGTTCTCCTTGAAGACGTCGGCGTAGCTCTTGTCCGCCATCTCCTTGATGTCCGCGCCGGCCGCGAAGGCCTTCTCGGAGCCCGTCAGCACGACGCAGCCCACCGCCGGATCGGCCTCGGCGACGTCGAGGGCCTGGCAGACCTCGCTCAACAGCTGGCTGTTCAGCGCGTTCAGCGCTTCCGGACGGTTCAGCCGGATCAGGGTCACGCCGTCGGCGGTCTCGGCGAGGATGGTCTGATAGCTCATGGGCGGGTTCCTCAAAGAAAGGGTCAGATAAGCGATGGACTCGCCGTCCTTCACCGCCCGCGTGGCGAGCGAGGCGGCTTGGGAGCCGGCGCCGCGGCGGGCTTGATATCCATTCAGCACGCCCGGCTAGTCGCGCAGACGGTCCACGCGCATGTTCGCGGCACGCTGACCAGCACCTACAGCGACGCCGCCGCCGGGCACACTGCAAGAGTGCGGGTCGACACGTGCAAGAATGCAATTATCACGCGCCAGATTTTCCTTGGCGATCTCCAAACAGCGCCCTGCCGGGCGATCACGATGGCTGCTGCACCTTTCGATCACCCCACAGCCATTCGCGCGGGCTCATATTATTCACGTTGCTATACCCGCCGCGGTAGCGCTCGAGCCCGACCAGTTGCTGAAGCTTTGGCGAAAAGCTCCGCAGCTTCTCATGGGTGAGACCGTAGGCGAAATTGTCGAATTGGCGCACCCATCCCAGGCAGAAGGGGGAAATGATGCTGGGACGCGGCTCGTTGGTGACATTCGCGCCCCCGCCGTGCAGAAGCCGGCTGTCATACATGATGAGAGACCCTTTCGGCGCTTCGGCGATGACAGGCGTCCATTCGGCGCCGTAGCCTTTGGGATTGGTGGCCGGCAGGTGCGTCACGCGGCCCGCTTCAGCGACTTCATAGGCCACCTTTTCGGCCGGCCAATGGTGGCTGCCGGGCAGCAGTCGAGTCGCCCCGTTGTCCGCGGTGAAGTCGCTGAGGGCGAGGATCGTGTTCACCGTCACTGGGAATGGCAACCGCAGGTCGTCATGCCACCAGGTATCGCAATGCAGGGGCTGGGCCGTCTCCCCCGGGTGGATCTCGGAGCTGTCGATCCCCGACAGTAGGCACTCCCTGTCGAGATAGTTTTGGATGATCGGCAAATACCCCTCGTTGACGGGGATCTCTTGAAACAAATCATCGTATTGAAGCAGGTTCATAATACGAACGGTCTTGCGGCCGGAGAAATCCTGATTTGCCGGCCGGATCGAATACTTCCGCTCGATCCTATGCAACGCCTCCACAGTCCGCTCACAGAAGTCGTCCGAAAACAGCTTCTCGATGATAACGAAGCCATGCTCGCGCAGGCTTTCCAGGTGTTGGCTCACAGACATCGCGTTGCATTCCGTGCGATTACCGGGGCTCGGCCGGCCAGCCGGCGCCGTCAGCCTAGAATGCATTGCAATTAATTCCAGTGCCCGCAGCGCGCGTCGATGTCTCCGCGGCCGGCGCGGTCGGCTAGAAAATCCACGGCCGAAGGCTTACAACTAGACGCCTGCCAGGGTCAGGTGGCGACAATGCCTACGGCACATACAGGCTGGCGAAGCGCCGCCATAGACAAAGGCTCGGGCTTTCCCGCCGCCTATCCGGCGCTCCTTGGACTCGAGATCCTCCTCGTCGAGGACGAGGCGCTCGTTGCGGCCATGCTCGAGGACATGCTCGCAGACTTCGGCTGCATCCTGGCGGGGACCGCCGCCACACTCAGCGAAGCGCTCGCGACGCTCGAGTCCGCGACCGAGATCGACGCCGCCATCCTGGACGTCAATCTGGGTGGCGAGAAGGTGTTCCCGGTGGCGGACATCCTCGTCAGCCGAGGCGTCCCCATCGTCTTCTCGACGGCGTACGGCACCGCCGACCTCCCGGAGCGCTATCCGCGAGCCCGGATCCTCCAGAAGCCCTACCGTCCGGAGGCCCTCGCCGCGCTGCTGATCGACATCGCCCACGGCCCCCCTGACTAGGGGACTGACTAAGGGAAGGCCGCGCCCGATTGGAGAGCCTTGGCCATCACCAGATTGAACGGCGCAAAGCCGGCCGCTTCGAAGAAGGCTTGCGCGCCTCGGTTCGCCGCCCAGACGTCGAGCACGATCCGTCCGACGCCGGTCCGTTCGGCCTCGGCCCCGACCGCCGCCAGCAGGGCGGAGCCGACGCCCGTCCGCCGAGCCGCATCCGCGATCGCGATGTGATGGACGTAAAGCCGCGTTCGCGCCGGCGAGAACGGCGTGCGGGGACGCTCCTGACGTTCGAACCAGACATAGCCGAGCTCCGCCGCATCGCTCTCGGCAAGGAGAACTTGGCTGTTTGGGTCCTCGATCACGCTGCCGAAGAAAGCGCCCACCTCGGCCTCATCGACGTCGAGGCGGAAATGTGCGGGGTCCAACTCTGCGTGAAGCCGCTGGACGACGCCGTTCAGCCTGACCAGCGCATCAAGGTCGTCTCGCGCCGCCTTTCGAACAATCATCTCGCCCCCCCAATGCTTTCGGCGACGCCCTCGCCGACGACCTGCCGAAGGGAACCACCGGGAACCACGGCTGTCGGGCGCGGATTATTGTAACGCCTGATGGCGGAGCGGCTACGCAGCGGATGGCAAATCCGTGCACCCGGGTTCGAGTCCCGGTCAGGCGTCCACCTTCACTCGGCCCGTTGGGGCGCCGGATCACACCTCCAGGAAGCTGGCTGAACAATTTCGAAAATAGGCATTCGGTTGTTGAAATCCGGAATCCTTTCACGTTAATGGCCTGCGTATCGAGGAAGGACGCCGGGGCGCGCCCACATAAAGAGCTTGCGGTTTTCGAAATTATTGCGGCAAGCTGATGTCGGGAGTATGCCCCTAGCAGGAGAGCGACATGACCCGATATTCTCGCCCCCATCTCGCCCACGTCGGCATATACGTGCGGGACATTCCGACCCTGGAGGCGTTCTACACGCGGGTGTTCGGCCTCGTCGTGACTGACCGCGGCGTCGGAAAGAATTTTCGCAACGAGCTCGTCTTCCTGAGCGGCTCGGCCGACCAGCACCACCAGCTTGTGCTTTCGGGCGGTCGCGGCGCCGACGCACCGAGCACGGTCATGCAGATGTCGTTCAAGGTCAACGATCTGGCGGAACTCCGCGCGGTGCGTGACAAGGCCACCGCCGCCGGGGCGTCCGACTTTATCGGGCTGAACCACGGCAACGCATGGTCGGTCTATTTCAACGACCCGGAGGAAAATCGCATCGAGGTCTACCTCGACACGCCATTCCATACGCCGCAGCCGTGCGGAGAGCCGCTCAACCTTGATCAAAGCGACGAGGCGCTGCTCGCCGAGACGAAGATGCTTGTCGATGGGCTCGCGGGGAGCATGGCCCGCAGCGATTATGTGGAGCAGATGGCCGGACGCCTCGCCTGAACGCCGCGAGCGCGCCTTGAACTTCTTCCTGCCCGGCTCAGGCGGCGGCCTCGTTGGCCCGCGGCGCTCGGGTCAAGGCGCTCTCCCTCACCGGGTCCACCAGGGTCCGGCGCAAGCTGGGCATTGAGACAGAGGCCTCCTCCACACGCCTTCAACCGTCGGTCGCGCCGAGCTTTGAATCGTCAGGGCGCCGTCCCTCGTAGCTGACTTAAGGAACTCACATGACCCTCGCATCCCAGGCGGAAAAGCCCCCCTTCGTTCTCGTTCACGGCGCCTTTCATGGTGGCTGGTGCTGGAAGCCGATCGCCAGACAGCTCAGGGCCGCGGGTTATGAGGTCTACACGCCGACCCAAACCGGCCTCGGCGAGCGCAAGCACCTGATGTCGGCGGACATCAGCATGGAGACGTTCGTCCTCGATATTCTCAATGTCATCCTCAGCGAGGACCTGACGGACGTGATCCTGGTCGGACACAGCTATGGCGGACGATCGATCAGCGGCGTGGTCGATCGTGCGCCCGAGCGCATCCGGCGTCTGGTCTACATCGACGGCGGCCTTGCTCCCGATGGACGCAGCCGGCTCGAGGCGATGCCGGAGGACGCGCGCGAGCAGCGCATCCAGGCGGCGATGGCGTTCGACGGAGGCGTCAGCGTGCCGCCGCCGCCGGCCACCCGCTTCGGCATGTCGGACCCCGAACAGATCGCCTGGGTCGAACGCTTCCTGACGCCCCAGCCGTTCGGCGCGGAAAAGACCGGCCTGCCGCTCGCAAACCCGATCGGCAATGGTCGTCCGGCGACCTTCGTTCACTGCACGACGCCCGCATTCCCGGTCACCGCCCCAAGCGCCGCCTATGCGCGCACCCGCACCGACTGGCGGTTCCTGGAGTTCCCCGGCGGCCACAATTCCATCGTGACCCATCCCACGGAAATGGCCGCGCTTCTGCTTGCCGAGGCGGCGCTCTAGCAGCCCGCAAGAGCAAGGCGACAGCACTCCATACATGAGAAGGCGGTGAACTAGATGGACCTTGGCATAGCGGGCCGCACAGCACTTGTTTGCGGATCGACACGAGGCCTTGGACGCGCATGCGCCGAAGCCTTGGCTCGGGAAGGCGTGACTGTCTTCATCAACGGGCGGGACGCCGCTCGGCTTGACGAGGCTCTGCGCGACTTGCGGCTGATCAGTGCGCAAGTCCATGCCGTGCAAGGCGATGTCGGCGCCGCCGAAGGTCGGAGGGCCCTGCTTGCGGCGTGCCCGCAGCCGGACATCCTCGTCAACAATAACGCCGGCCCGTCCCCCGGCCAATTCTTGTCATTTGACCATCAGACGTGGATGGGGGCGATCGAAAGCAACATGGTCGCCCCGATCCAGCTCGTGCAGGCGGTCTTGCCGGCCATGCGCGAGCGCAAGTTTGGTCGGATCGTCAATATCACCTCCGCCATGGTGACGACGCCACGGCCGCACATGACCTTGTCCGCAGGCGCCCGCGCCGGGCTTACGGCGGTGATGAAAGGCCTCTCGTTCGACACCGCTCGTGACAATGTGACGATCAACAACCTGCTGCCGGAGCGGTTCGACACGGACCGGCAGGAGCAGATGGCCCGGGTCGCCATGCAGCGCGACGGCATCAGCTACGAGGAGGCGCGGCGGCGGCAGGTGGAAAGCATAGCCGCCCGAAGGCTGGGCCGGCCTGAGGAATTCGGCGCCATGTGCGCTTTCCTCTGCAGCGCGCTGGCCGGGTTCGTTTCCGGCCAGAACGTTCATCTCGACGGAGGATCCTACCCCGCCCTTGTTTAGGCGCGGCCGGTATAGCCGTCGGTTCAGGCCGTGCGGACGAACATCAGTGTTTCCAAGAACAAAGGAGTGAGGAAAATGCCCGTGGTGCCGGAAACAATGCGCGCGGCGCGGATGCACGACGTCGGCGCGCCGATGGTGATCGAGGACGTGCCTACGCCCAGGCCCGCGCCGTTGGACGTGCTGGTGCGGGTGCGCGCGTGCGGCATCGTGCCTAACCTTGGAAACGTGCTGAAGAACTGGACCAGCTGGTTCCCGCAGAACCCGCTGCCTGAGCTGCCCGCAACCTTCGGACTGGATCCGGCAGGGGAAATCGCAGCTGTCGGTTCCGCAGTGACGGGTCTGAAGGTGGGCGACCGGGTCTATGTCAATCCCGGCCGCAGCTGCGGCTCGTGCAGAGCCTGCCGCGAAGGCGATCCCGTGGCCTGCACCTCCTATGTCCTGCAAGGCTATTTCGGGTTCACGCCCACGGCGCAAGACGTGTTCGACCAATATCCCTTCGGCGGGCTCGGCGAGTACATGATCGCGCCCGCGAATTCGGTTGTCGTGCTTCCGGACAATATCACCTTCCAGCAAGCTGCACGCTTCGGCTATCTCGGAACGGCGTATTCGGCGCTGCGCAAGGGCCACGCCGGCCCCAACGTGACCACGCTCATCAATGGCGGATCAGGCACCCTTGGCCTGGGCGCCGTCTTGTTGGCCCTCGCCATGGGCGTGACCAAGATCCTGGCCGTCGCCCGCAATCGCGACCTGCTGGAAGAGGTGCGCAAGCTCGCGCCGGGCCGCATATTGGTGCATTCGGTCCAGGACGGTCCCATCGAGCCTTGGGCCTATGAGATGACCAATGGAGATGGCGTGGACCTCGTCATCGACTGCCTCGGGCCGGGATCGCCCGGCTCGGCGATGATCGACGCCATGCGGTCGCTTCGGCGGGGCGGGCGCATCGTGAACGTGGGCGCCGTGGCCGACATGCTGCCGATGGACGTGCACACCTTCATGGACCGCAACCAGTCATTCATGGGGTCTTGCTGGTTCAGCCCCGGCGAGGGCGCGGCGATGGCCGAAATGGTGCGCGCCGGAACGCTCGACATGTCGGTGTTTCGTCAGGAATCCTATCCGCTCGACCGCATCAACGACGTGCTGTCCGGGTTGGAGCAGCGCCACGGCGGATTCTCCAACTTCACGGTATGCCCCTAGACCATTCGCCGCCGAAGTGGACGCCGGTTCGGCGCAGCGAATGGTCTAACTTCAAGAACTTATGAGCGTTCGGCGGTTCATTCGAACCGCCGAACGCTCTAGACCTGAGATTTCCTTGGTCGCGGAAGGATCTGCGAGGAACCTGCCGGGACCAAGGACCTTCGGAGGCGGCCGTCAGAGGTACTTGGCCAGGTGGCTCAGCCGGCCGAGCTTCTCGCGCGCCTCCCGCGACAGCGGCCCGACGATGTCCTCGATGTGATGCTCGATGTGGTCGGTCACCAGCACGGTCTTGGCGTTGTCGAGCGCGCTGATCACCGCCTGGAGCTGCTGGGCGGTCTCCAGGCCGTCGCGGTTCTCCTCGATCATCCGCATGATGGTCGCCAGGTGTCCGTGCGCGCGCTTCAGCCGGTTCATCAGGTCGGTGTTGTGGGCGTGGGTCATGCAGGCTCCGCAAGGCCCGGCAGCTTAAGCCGCAGCGGGCAGGTGCAGCCAGCCGTTGACGGCCAAATAGACGCCGATCAGCAGGATGACGCCTCCGGAGAGATAAGGCGCGGTGCGGACGATCTCGCCGAAACCGCTGAACCGGCGCGAGACGTGCTTGACGCTGAGCGCCGCCAGAACGCCTGACGCGACCATCGTCAGCGCCAGACCGACGCTGAAGCAGAACACCAGAACCGCGCCCAGCGCGACCTGCTTGAGCTGCAGGCAGAGCACCAGCACCGTGATCGCGCCGGGGCACGGGATGAGGCCGCCCGTCAGGCCGAAGATCGCGACCTGCGCCGTCGTCACCTCGCGTCCGGCGAAGCGGCGGCGGATGTCGTTGGCGTGGGCCAGCTCGTGGGCGTCCTGGTAGCCTGCGGTCAGGTCCAGGCCGCGCAGCTCGTCGTGCATCGGATCGTGAGCCTGCCCGGGCCCATAATCGTGCTCGACGAAGGCGACGTCGTAGGCGTGCGCGTGATCGCCGTGCGACAGGCTGAGGCGGGCGATGAAATCGTGCGGCTCGGGGATTTCCTCCACCGACTCCAGGAAGCCGCCGCGGTCGACCAGGGCGAACGCCTGGCGGCTTCCGTCGGGGCGTTCGGTCTCCAGCGCGACCTTGTCCGCCGCCCACTTGGCCCCCGACGCCGCCCACAGGCGAAAGCGCGGCGGAACGCCGTCCTCGTGGATCTCCAGCGCCAGGCGGCCGTGGCCGGTGTCGATCTGCGCGCCGCCATGGTCGTGGTGGTCGTGGTGGTGATGATGGCCGTGGTCGTGACCATCATGGATGGCGGCCATCCGCTGTTCCCGGCGCGTCCGCCAGACCATCCAGGCTCCATGGCGAGCACGATCACGCCGGAGGCGAGCTGCAGGTAGGGCTCGACCGTCTCCGCTGCGAGCCCGCGCCAGAGGAACATCCCGCCGAGCGCGATCACCCAGACGATCAGCGTGTGCGAGAGCGTGGCGCACAGCCCGAGGATCACCGCCTGCCGCACCGTGCCGCGGATGGCGATGATGAAGGCCGCCATCATCGTCTTGGAATGGCCGGGCTCGAGCCCGTGCAGCGCCCCCAGCAGGACGGCGCTGGGAATGAACAGCCAGGCGTGCGCTGCGCCCTGCTGCAGAAGATCTGTGAAGGTCGGCATGGTTCGGCTATATCCCCTCCCGGGGGATAGGTCCATGCGGTCGTCACGCGCCCCGACCAGGAGAGCTCGAATGCTTCGCCATAGGCTGATCGCCACGACGCTGGCTTTGGCGGCTGTCGGCGCCCAAGCCGCCGGGCAGGCGAAGACCCTGACCGGCAAGGAGATCCGCCATCGGCTTGTCGGCAAGGTCATCGGCGACGGGGCGCACTGGCGCTACTATCTGAAGCCCAATGGCGCGATCGACGGCGAGGAGATCAACCGGCCGCGCAAGGGGCGCTGGCATCTCGAAGGAAACCGGCTTTGCATCGTCATCGTCGACGGAGCGCAGCCCGACGAATGCTGGGAGGTGACCGAGGGCGGCGGCAAGCTGATGTTCGGGACCTACGGCGAGGTCACCTACTTCGTGAAGGTCCGGCCCCCGCCTCTCTAGTGTCCCGATTCCGAAGTTCGCCTGCGCTTGTGGCAGCCTCGGACGAACTTCGGAAGCGATAAGGACACTAGCCAAGTATTTGTTTTCTAGTGTGCTTTTTGGATCAGAAGTTCGCTCCGGCGCGCGCGCCATATGCAGGCGAACTTCTGATCCAGCACACTAGCCGCGGCGAGGCCTTGAACCCGCGGCGCGGCGGGAATATGGAACGGCTACCGGGCTCACCGCAGGCGCCCGGCCAGACGCGCCGTTGTCCAAGACCTGCTCCAACTCCCCGACGGGGGAGGGAGTGAGACATGGGCGAAGATCGGGCGACGAGTTCCACGGCATGCGAAGACGGGGCGGCCGCGACGCCGGCGCGCGTGCCGCTTCTCAAATTGGTGCGCTATTTCCTGCGGCTGGGAACGCTGGGCTTCGGCGGCCCCGTCGCGCTGTGCGGCCTGATGGAGCGCGAGCTGGTCGGCGAGAAGGGCTGGCTCACCAGGGCGGAGATGCGCGACGCGATCGCCGTCAGCCAGTCGATGCCGGGTCCCCTGGCGATCCAGGTGGGGATCTTCGCGGCCTATATGCGCGGCGGGTTCTGGGGCGCCTGGGCCGGCGGCTGGGCCTTCATCCTGCCGAACTTCCTGATCGTCGCAGCCCTGGGGGCGCTCTACGTCCACTTCGGCGGCCTCGCCTGGATGACGGCGGTCTTCTATGGCGTGAGCCCGGTCGTCATCGCCCTGATCCTGCACTCCTGCTGGCGGCTGTCGAAGCTCGGCATGGAGCACTGGCTGCAATGGGCGATCGCCGTCGTCGCCTTCCTGATCACCGTCGTCTTCAAGGCCGAGGTCGCCCTGGTGTTCATCGGCGCGGGCCTCGTCGGGCTCCTCTACTACGGGACGCCGTTCCGCGGCGCACGCTCGCCGGCGCCTCTGTCCGGCCTCGCCCCGCCGGTCGCCGGCAGCCTTGCCCAGCACGTCGCGGCCCCCTCGCTGCTGGGCAAGCTGCTGCTGTTCTTCCTGAAAGCCGGCAGCCTCACCTTCGGCAGCGGCCTGGTGATCGTGCCGTTCCTGGAGAAGGGCATCGTTCAGGAGGCGGGCTGGCTTTCGCCGCGCGACTTCCTGATCGCGGTCGCCATCGGGATGATGAGCCCGGGCCCCGTGGTGATCACCGCCACCTTCGTGGGCTTCCTGGTGGCCGGCTTCTTCGGCTCGCTGGTCTCCACGATCGGCATCTTCCTGCCCTCATTCATCTTTGTGCTGATCGTCGCGCCGATCCTCATGCGCCATCGCGGGGATCCGAACGTGCAGGGCTTCATCCGCGGGACCTACGGCGCGGCGATCGGGACTATCCTCGGGGCCTGCGTGCTGCTGGGACGGATCGCTATCGGCGACGTGCTGACGGCGGTGATCGCGATCGCTGCGTTGGGGCTCCTGTTCCGCTTCAAGGTCAGCAATCCCGTGCTGATCGCCGCCGCCGCGGTCATCGGCCTGGTCGCCTATCCGCTGATCCGGCCGCATTGGGTCATGGTCCGATGAGGCGTCGATGGCGCCGGATTTCGTCGCGGGCGCTCACGCCGCTTGGCTGTCTCCTCCTGACCGCCTTTGCGCGCGGCGCAGCTGCGGCGCCGACGCTCGCCTTGGAGCGCGTCATCCCGTTGGCCCAGGTCTCCGGACGGATCGACCACCTGGCCATCGACGCGGGGCGAGGCCGGCTGTTCGTGGCGGAGCTGGGCAACGGATCGGTGGAGGCGGTGGATCTCGCCAGCGGGCGATCTGTTGGCCGCATCGGCGGGCTGAAGGAGCCGCAGGGCGTCGGCTACCTGCCCGGCCGCGACGAGCTCGTCGTCGCGACCGGCGGGGACGGCATGCTGCGCTTCTACCGCGCCGCCGATCTTAAGCCGGCCGGGGCCCTCAAGCTCGGCGAGGACGCCGACGACGTGCGGGTCGATCCGCAGACCGGACGCGTGCTGACGGGCTATGGCCAGGCCCTGGCCGTGGTCGACCCCGCGACCCGCACCCTGGTGCGGCGCATCCCGCTTCCGGCGCATCCCGAGGGTTTCGAGGCGCAGGGGAGCCGGGCGGTCGTCAATACGCCGCGGGCGGGGGCGGTGATCGCCGTGGACCTCGGCTCGGGCCGAGAGCTGGCGCGCTGGCGCAATCCGGGCCCTCAGTTCAACTTCCCGCTGGCGCTCGACAGCGACGCCGGCCGCGTCGCCGTCGTCTATCGCCTGCCGGCGAGGCTGGCGCTCTTCAACGCCGCCTCCGGCCATGTCGAGCAGCAGGCGCCGACCTGCGGCGATGCGGACGACGTCTTCTTCGATGGCGCCAGGAAGCGCCTCTACGTCGTCTGCGGCGCCGGGGCGGTGGAGGTCTTCAACAGGGCGGGCGCAGGCTACGCATCCGCCGGCCGCATCCCCACGCGGGAAGGCGCGCGCACGGGGCTGTTCTCGGCCAGGCAAGACCGGCTTTATGTGGCCGCCCGGGCGCGCGGACGCCAGCCGGCCGCGATCCTGGTCTTGCGCCCGAGCGGACCCTAATTCTCCCACGGCGGCGTCGGGCCCAGGGTCTCGCGCAGGTGGGCGACGAAGGCCTCGACGGCCGGCGGGGTGAAGGCGGCGCGGGGGCGAACAGCGTAGACGCCGACGTCGAGCGAGCCCTCCACCTCCGGCAGCACCCGCACCAGCCGGCCGGCGGCCAGCTCACGGCTCACGTCCCACAGCGAGCGCAGCGAAATCCCCACCCCGGCCAGGGTCAGCTCGCGCACCACTTCGCTGGAGTTGGTGCGCACGACGCTTTCGCCGGCGACGACGACCTCACGGCCGTCCATCGCCAGGCGCCACGCCTGCTGCTCGCCCGGCATCAGGAGCCGGTGACGGCGCAGCTCGCCGACGCCGGCCGGCGCGCCATGCTCGACGAGATAGCCGGGCGCGGCGCACAAAACCCGGCGGCTGGTCGCCAGCCGCTCGGCCTCCACGCCCGCCGGCAGCTCGGCGGTGATCCGCACGGCGAGGTCGACGCGCTCGGCCAAGAGGTCGACATAGGCGTCGGAGAGCTCCAGCGTCAGCGCCACCCGCGGGTGGCGGACGAGGAAGGGCTTGAGCGCAGGCGCCACGTGCAGCCGGCCGAACGAAGTGGGAGCGCTGACCTTCAAGGGGCCCGCCGGGATGCGCGCGACGCCGGCCAGCCTGGCCTCGGCCTGTTCGATCGCCGCCAGGATCTCGCGGACGTCGCGGTAGAACACCTCGCCCTGCGCCGTAAGCTCCAGCCGCCGCGTGGTCCGGCGGATGAGGGCCACGCCCAGCCGGGCCTCCAGCCGCGACAGCCGCCGCGAGACCATCGGCGCGGAAAGGCCGATCCGCCGTGCGGCGGCGGCGATGCTGCCGGCCGTCACGACGTGGGCGAAGAGCGCAAGGTCGGGGTCGATGGTTTCTTGCATTATATGCACGGCTAAAATGCTTTTCGTTCGTCTACCGCGCCAAATGCGCGAGCGCTAAAAAAATTCGACGTCGCGGAGGAAACGACCCATGACCCAGATGATCGACAAGGCCGGCTTGCAGGTGGCCGAGCCGCTGGCGCGGTTTGTCGAGGACCGGGCCCTGCCGGGGACCGGGGTGAGCGCCGAGGCCTTCTGGTCGGGGCTGGCGGGGATCTATCAGCGGTTCGCACCGCAGAACGCCGCCCTGCTGGCCAGGCGCGAGGCGCTCCAGGCGCAGATCGACGCCTGGCATCAGGCCCGCGCCGGCCAGCCGATCGACCAGGGCGCCTACCAGGGCTTCCTGCGCGAGATCGGCTACCTGATGGACGAGCCTTCGCCGTTCCAGGTCGCGCCCAATAACGTCGACGCCGAGGTGGCGAGCCTGGCCGGGCCGCAGCTGGTGGTTCCGGTGCTCAACGCCCGCTTCCTCCTGAACGCCGCCAACGCCCGCTGGGGCAGCCTCTACGACGCGCTCTACGGCACGGACGCCCTGCCGGGCGCCCCCGCCGGCCAGGGCTACGATGCGGCCCGCGGCGCCCAGGTGATCGCCTGGGCCAAGGCCTTCCTCGACGAGGCGGTTCCTCTTGCGGAGGGAACGTGGGCCGACTTTGCGGGCGGCGAGCCGAAGCTGAAGGACCCGGCCCAGCTGGTCGGCCGCCGCGGCGAGACCCTGCTCCTGCGCCACCACGGCCTGCACATCGAGCTGGTGGTCGACCGCGCCCATCCGGTGGGCAAGGCCGACCCGGCCGGGATCGCCGACGTGATCCTGGAATCGGCGCTGACCACCATCGTCGACCTGGAGGACTCCATCGCCGCGGTC
>NZ_DATELG010000053.1:0-19796 GCF_035276905.1 Phenylobacterium sp.
CGCCAGCCGGTCCATGCGGGCCTCGGTGAAGTACTGGTACTTGTCGCGGATCATCGGCGGCATCTGAGTATATTCGATCTGCGGCTCGCGGCCGGTGGCCCTGAACACCGCGGTCGCCATCTCGGCGAAACTGCGCGCCGCCCCGCTGCCCAGGTTGTAGATGCCGTTGACCTGCGGGTTCTGCAGCAGCCATTCGGTCACGTCCGCCGCGTCGCGGACATAGACGAAGTCGCGCTTCTGCCCGCCGTCCGGCACGTCGGCGCGATAGCTCTTGAAGAGCTGCACCCCGTGTCCGTCGCGCACGTGCGGCCAGATCTGCGAGGCCACCGACTTCATCGCGTGCTTGTGCTCTTCGTTCGGCCCGTAGACGTTGAAGAACTTCAAGCCCACCCACTGTGGCGGCGCGTAGTCCCTGAGCGCCTGACGAACGGCGAAGAGGTCGAACAGGGCCTTCGACCAGCCATAGGTGTTGAGCGGGCGAAGCCTGGCCAGGGCCTCATAGTCGTTGTCGTCGTCGAAGCCGTGCTCGCCCGCGCCATAGGTCGCCGCCGAGGAGGCGTAGATCAGCCGCCGCTGGCGGTCGGCGCACCAGCGGAAGAGGTCGCGGCTCAAGGTGAAGTTGGAATGGATGATCTTGTCCGCGTCCGGCTCGGTCGTCGACGAGACCGCGGCCATGTGGATCACGACCTCCACGTCGCGCCAACGCTTCTCGAGCCAGTCGAACATCTGGTCGGGCGCCACGAAGTCGCCGATCGCGTGCTTGGCGATGTTGCGCCACTTGCCGAGCTCGGCCTCGCGCAGGCGGTCGCAGACCACCACGTCCAGGCCGCGATCCTCGGTCAGGCGGGCCGCGAGGTTCGAGCCGATGAAGCCCGCGCCGCCGGTGATGAAGGCGATCTTGCGGGTCATGCCTGCTCCCTATCCTGCTTGTTCGCGCCGCCCTTGGTCATGCGGGCGATGGCTGCGGTGGTGGAATAACCGTCCACCAGCTGGGCCAGCTTCACCTCGCCGCCCCAAGATTTCACCAGGTCGCCGCCGACGACCTGCTCTTCCGTATAGTCCGCCCCCTTGATCAGGACGTCGGGCCGCGCGGCCTCGATGAGCTTGATCGGAGTGGATTCCTCGAAGGGCGCCACCAGGTCGACCGAGCCCAGGCCCGCCAGCACCAGGGCGCGCGATTCCAGGTCGTTCACCGGCCGGCCGTCGCCCTTCAGGGCGCGGACCGAGTCATCGGAATTGAGGCCCACGATCAGCCGGTCGCACCAGCTGCGTGCCTGGGCGAGGTAGGCGACATGGCCCTTGTGCAGGATGTCGAAACAGCCGTTGGTGAAGCCGACGCGGAGACCCTTCGCGCGCCAGCGGGCGACCTCGTCCGCCATCCGCTGGGCAGTGGCGATCTTGGCCTCGGCGGGCGCCATGTGGGCGCTGATCACCGCCTCCACCAGCTCCTCGGGCGAGACCGTGGCGGTGCCGACCTTGGAGACCGCCACGCCCGCCGCGAGCTGGGCGAAGGCGATGGCGTCCTCGATCGAGGCCTGCGCCGCGAGCGCGAGCCCCAGCGCCGCCAGCGTCGTGTCGCCGGCGCCGGAGACGTCGAACACCTCGCGCGGCAGGGTCGGGAAGTGGCGCACCGGCTCGCCGCGCACCGCCAGCGAGAGGCCCTTGGCCGCGCGCGTCACCAGGATCGCCTTGGCCTGCCAGAGCTCCAGCGCCCGGGATAGCGCCATCTCGACCTCGGCGTCGGAGCCGGTCGGCAGGTCGGTGGCGTGGGCCAGCTCCGAGGCGTTCGGCTTGATCAGGTCGACCGCGCCGTAGCGGGCGAAGGAGCGGGCCTTGGAGTCCACCACGACCTTGGCGCCGGAGGCCTGCGCGGCCTCCAGACAGGCCGCGATCACCGCCTCGGTCACCGCGCCCTTGCCGTAGTCGGACAGCAGGATCACGCCGCAGCCCTTGGCCAGCTCACGGACCTTGGCGATGAGCCGCTGCTCGATTTCGCCGGTCACCGGGCGGCTGGCCTCCATGTCGACCCGCAGCAGCTGCTGGCCGCCGGAGACGAAGCGGGTCTTGAGCGTGGTCGGGCGGCTGGGATCCGTGACCAGCCAGCCCTCGACGCCCAGCTCCTCGCCGACCAGCCGCTGCGCCTCGGCGGCCTCGGCGTCGGCGCCGATCAGCCCGGCCAGGGAGACCAGCCCGCCCAGGGCCGCGACGTTGCGCGCGACATTGCCCGCCGCGCCCAGCATCACCAGCTCGCGTGAGCGGGCGAGCACGGGGATCGGCGCCTCGGGCGAAACCCGGCTCACCTCGCCGTAGACGAAGCGGTCGACCATCAGGTCGCCGACGCAGCCGACGCGACGCCCGGGAACCAGGCCCAGGAGGTGCTGGAGGGCGGAAAGGTCCATCGCCTTAGCGTGTGGGGCGCGCCGGGCGGCGGGTCAAGCCGCAGGGCCGCGCCGCTTGGCTTGCTTGGCGAGCGCGTCGAACGCGAGCAGTTCGGCCATCAGCCCTTCGAACTGGCTCATCGGCACCATGTTCGGCCCGTCGGAGGGGGCGTGGTCCGGATCGGGGTGGGTCTCCATGAAGACCGCGGCCACGCCCACCGCCACCGCGGCGCGCGCCAGCACCGGCACGAACTCGCGCTGGCCGCCGGAGGTCGTCCCCTGCCCGCCCGGCTGCTGCACCGAATGGGTAGCGTCGAACACTACCGGACAGCCGATCTCGCCCATGATCGGCAGGGCGCGCATGTCCGAAACCAGGGTGTTGTAGCCGAAGGAGACGCCGCGCTCGCAGGCCATGGCGTTGGGATTGCCGGTGCTGAGCAGCTTGGCGATCACGTTCTTCATGTCCCAGGGGGCGAGGAACTGGCCCTTCTTGACGTTGACCGCCTTGCCCGTGCGGCCGGCCGCCAGCAAGAGGTCGGTCTGGCGGCAGAGGAAGGCGGGGATCTGCAGCACGTCGACGGCCTGCGCCGCCCAGGCGCACTGGTCGACCTCGTGGACGTCGGTGAGGGTCGGCAGGCCGGTGACCTCGCGGATCTCGGCGAAGATCGGCAGGGCGTCCGCAAGACCGATGCCGCGGGCGGTGTTCACCGAGGTGCGGTTGGCCTTGTCGAACGAGGTCTTGTAGATCAGGCCTATCCCGAGGCGGTCGGCGATCTCCTTCAGCGCATGCGCCGTCTCCAGCGCGTGCTGCCGGCTTTCCAGCTGGCAGGGCCCGGCGATGACCGACAACTGCTCGGTCGCGCCGATGCGCACGGTGCGCTGGGCGGTCTTGATCTCGATGACGGAATTCGGCTGGGTCATGGTCGGCTAAGTGGCCTGCGCCGGAGCGGTTTGCAAACTCCGTCGCATCGCCCCCTCTGTTCCGATCGAAGCGAGGCCCTTAAGTAGCGCCTCATGACGATCGCACAGAGCCTCCTCGACGCCATCGGGAACACGCCGCTGATCCGCCTGCGCCGCGCCAGCGAGATCACCGGCTGCGAAATCCTCGCCAAGGCGGAGTTCATGAACCCTGGCCAGTCGGTCAAGGACCGCGCCGCCCTGTTCATCATCCGCGACGCCGAGGCCCGCGGTCTGCTGCGGCCGGGCGGGGTGATCGTCGAGGGCACGGCCGGCAACACCGGCATCGGCCTGGCCATGGTCGGCAAGGCGCTGGGGTACCGCTCCGTCATCGTCATCCCGCGCACCCAGAGCCAGGAGAAGAAGGACGCCATCCGGCTCTACGGCGCCGAGCTGGTCGAGGTCGACGCGGTCCCCTACTCCAACCCGATGAACTACGTCCGCTACTCCGGGCGGCTGGCCGAGGAGCTGAACGCCAAGGAACCGAACGGCGCGGTCTGGGCCAACCAGTTCGACAACGTCGCCAATCGCGAGGCTCACGTCCGGGGGACGGGCCCGGAGATCTGGGCGCAGACCGAGGGCAAGGTCGACGGCTTCATCTGCGCCGTGGGCTCGGGCGGCACGCTGGCGGGCGTGGCCATGGCCCTGCGCGAGCGGCGGGCGGACGTGCAGATCGGCCTGGCCGACCCCCATGGCGCGGCGCTCTACAGCTACTACACCGACGGCGAGCTGAAGGCCGAGGGCGCCTCGATCAGCGAAGGCATCGGCCAGGGCCGGATCACCGCCAACCTGGAAGGCGTCGGCATCGACCGCGCCTACCGCATCTCCGACGAGGAGATGATGCTGGCGATCTTCGACCTCGTGGAGCACGAGGGCCTGGTGATGGGCGGCTCGACCGGGATCAACGTGGCCGGCGCCATCCGCATGGCCAAGGACATGGGGCCCGGCCACACCATCGTGACGGTGCTGTGCGATCACGGCCAGCGCTACCAGTCGAAGATCTTCAACCCGCTGTTCCTGACCGAACGCGGCCTGCCCACACCGCCGTGGATGCCGACGCCATGACCGACCCGATGGTCAACACGGACTGGCTGGCCGAGCGGCTGGGCCGTCCGGACGTCCAGGTGGTGGACGCCACCTGGTACATGCCTGGAGAGGACGGCGACGGCCGCGCAGACTATGCCGCGAGCCATATCCCGGGCGCGGTGTTCTTCGACATCGACGCCGTCGCCGACCACGCGAGCGACCTGCCGCACATGCTGCCGAGGCCGCAGGACTTCGCCGTCGCGGCCGGCGCGCTGGGCTTGCGCCGCGAGGCGACGATCGTCGTCTACGATCAGCGCAACATGTTCTCCGCCCCGAGGGTCTGGTGGACGCTGCGCACCATGGGTTTTCCCCAGGTCTTCGTGCTGGACGGCGGACTGCAGCGCTGGCGCGCCGAACGCCGCGCCGTCGAGGTTGCGCCGGCGACGCCGTCGCCGACCGACCTCTCGGCGGAATTCCGGGCAGGGATGGTCTGCGATATCGAGGCCGTGAAGCGGCGACTTGCACTGGGCGACGCCCAGCTGGTCGACGCGCGCAGCGCCCCCCGCTTCCGCGGCGAGGAGGCCGAGCCCCGGGCCGGCGTGCGTTCCGGCCACATGCCGGGCGCCAAGAATCTGCCCTGGCGCGAGCTCGTCACGGCGGACGGGGCGCTCAAGTCGGCCGCGGCCCTGCGCGCGGCGTTCGAGGGCGCAGGCGTCGACCTCGGCAAGTCCATCGTCACCACCTGCGGCTCCGGCGTCACCGCGGCCCTGCTCGCCCTGGGCCTGGCGCGGCTCGGCCGCGAGGACGTGGCGCTCTACGACGGCTCCTGGGCCGAGTGGGGCGGGCGCGCCGACACTCCGGTCGTCACGGGTCCCTGAGCCATCGCCCTACTCCCGGCGATGTTTTCGGGCTAACTGCACAGGCATGGACGACAAGACCCGCCTGATCCGCGCCGGCGCAGTCCCGCAGCCGCTCGCCAAGACCGTCGGCCCGCCGATCCAGCGCGGCTCCACCGTCCTGATGCCGAACGCCGAGGCGCTCTACGACCACGACCAGATGACCTACGGGCGCCAGGGGCTGGCCGCCCAGGCCGCACTGCAGGACGCGCTGGCGAGCCTGGAGCATGCGGTCGGGGTCGCCCTCTATCCTTCGGGCCTGGCGGCGGTCACCGGAGCCTTGCTGGCGGTGCTGAAGGCCGGCGACGAGATCCTGGTTGTCGACACCATCTACGCGCCGACCCGGCGGTTCTGCGACCATGTGCTGAAACGCTACGGCGTGGGCGTCCGCTACTTCGACCCGTACGTGGCGCCGGAGAGCCTGGTCGGCGGCGCCCCCGAGGCCGTGCGCCTGATCCTCATGGAGAGCCCAGGCTCGCTTACCATGGAGATGCAGGACATGGGCCGCGTCGCCGAGCTCGCCCGCAAGCGCGGCGTGCTGACGGCCTGCGACAACACCTGGGGCGCGGGCATGCTATATAAGCCGCTGCAGCACGGGATCGACCTCTCCATCCAGGCGCTGACCAAGTACGTCGGCGGCCATTCCGACGTCTTCATGGGCTCGGCCGCCGCGCGCGATCCGGCGTTGGTGCGCAAGCTGAACGACGGCGTCCTGCACCTCGGCTGGGCGGTGTCGCCGGACGACGCCTATCTGATGCTGCGAGGCCTGAGGACATTGCCGGCGCGGCTGGCGCGCCAGGGCGAGAGCGGCCTCGTCGTCGCCGGCTGGCTGGGCGCCCAGCCGGAGGTCGCCGCGCTCTACCATCCGGCCCTGCCCGGCAGCCCGGACCACGCGCTCTGGAAGCGGGACTTCACAGGGACGGCCAGCCTCTTCACCTTCGCCCTGCAGCCGGCGCCGGAGCGGGCGGTGAACGCGTTCTTGGACGCCCTGAAGCTGTTCGGCCTGGGCTTCTCCTGGGGCGGGTTCGAGAGCCTGGCGATCTCGGTCGACCCGCAGCTCGGCCAGCGCAAGGTCAAGCGCCGCCACCCCGGTCCGCTGGTGCGCCTGCACATCGGCCTGGAGGACCCGGCGGACCTGATCGACGACCTGAGGCAGGCGCTGGACGCCTACAGCCGGGCGCTCGCCCCGGCCTGACGGAAAGGGGCCGACTTGGGCCAGGATTGGATCTCACAGTTCCTCGCCGAGGAGGACCTCCCGGACAGCTTCCGCGTGACCCTGGAGACGGTCTGCGAGCCGCTGGCGGCCAGGCTGGCGCGCCTTCGGCAGGCGCGGCGCAGGACGGTGCTGATCGGGCTTTGCGGCGCGCAGGGCTCGGGCAAGTCCACCATCGCCGCCGCCACGGTGCGGCTGCTGGAAGCGCGCGGCCTGAGCGCCGTCGCCATCTCGCTCGACGACTTCTACCTGCCGAAATCGGCGCGCGAGCGCCTGGCGCGCGAGGAGCACCCGCTGCTGGCGGTTCGCGGGCCGCCGGGGACCCATGACGTCGCATTGGCGGGCGCGGCGCTCGACCAGCTGCGCGCGCCGGGCCGGATCGCCCTGCCCGCCTTCGACAAGGCCACCGACGACCGGCGGCCGCGCGCCGCCTGGCGCACTGTCGCCACCCCCGTGGACGTAGTGATCTTCGAGGGGTGGTGCGTCGGCGCCCGCGCCCAGGGGGCCGCCGCCCTGGCCCAGCCCGTCAACGCCCTGGAAGCGGCCGCGGACCCCGACGGCCGCTGGCGCGCCTATGTGAACGGCCAGCTCGACGGTCCCTACCAGGCGCTGTTCGCGCGGCTGCAGGAGGTCGTGCTGCTGCAGGCTCCGAGCTTCGATGCTGTGCTGGCGTGGCGCCAGGAGCAGGAGCACAAGCTGCTCGCTCGCACCGGTCACGGCATGCCGGACGCCGAGATCGCCCGGTTCGTCGCCCACTACGAGCGCCTGACCCGGTGGATCCTCACCGAGATGCCCGAGCGGGCGCGATTGGTCTTTCCGCTGGCCGAGGACCGCACGCCGCTGCCCACCGAGTAGGGCGTGATCGGCCTAGCTGGAGTGTGGCGCGCCCGGCAGGACTCGAACCTGCAACCGTCCGCTTAGAAGGCGGATGCTCTATCCGGTTGAGCTACGGGCGCCGATCGCCCTCAATGCGTCCAGGGGACCTTGCGGCCGAAGGCGAAGTTGTCGGCGTAGGCCTTGATGATGCGCTTGGCGGGCTTGTCGTCGAACAGCTGGAAGGCGATGCCGTGATGCTCGGCATAACGCACCGCCTCGTCCTTGGTCTCGAACGCCAGCTGGACCTGGCTGGAGGCGGTGTCGCTGGTCTGGGTCCAGCCCATCAGCGGATCGGAGCGGCGCGCCGCGCTCGGCTCGAACTCCAGCACCCAATCCTTGGTCTTGGCCTTGCCGGACTGCATGGCGGTCTTCGACGGCCTGAAAATGCGCGCGAGCATGAATGTCTCTCAAATCCCGTCAGCCGGCGTGGTCGGGGCGGCAGGATTCGAACCTGCGACCCTCTGCTCCCAAAGCAGATGCGCTACCAGGCTGCGCTACGCCCCGATTCCACGAACTTTCCAAACAGATCCCGCAGCGCGCCGGCTAGGCTCTACGTGACCTGCCGCGTGATAGCCGCATCCGGCGCAATCGCCAACCGTCGTGCGCGCCTGGGCGGCTCAACGGTCCATCAGCTTGAAGACCCCCGTGGCGCGGCCGACGTCGGAGCGGCCGACCCAGGCGCGGGCCTCGGCGAAGGCGACGTCGCGGGTCAGGTGCGTCATCCGGCTCTCGCCCATCAGCCATTCGCCTTTGCGCGCCATGCGCAGGAAATCGACCGACAGGTGGATGGTCACCCCGGTGCGCCCGCTGCCGCGCCGGACCGCGCCGCCCAGGAGCCCGTCCAGGAAGCTCGAGAGCATGCCGCCGTGCAGGACGCCCAGCGTATTGGTGTGCCGGGGCAGGATGTAGAGCGCCTGCTCGACGCCCGTGGCCTCCCCTTCCGGCGTCCGCTGGAAGAGCGGGCCGTTGTGGGTCGTGAAGCTGGCCTTGCCGTCCAGTCGCACGAAGCCGGCGGGCGGCGCCGGAATGGCCTCTTCCGTGGTCACCGCTCGGCCGTTCCTTGCGGAAAGATCCGGTGGACCACCCTGTCGCCCGGCATCAGGCCGATCTCGGCCGCCCGACCGCCGGCCAGTTCCAGGACGGCGCGGATCACGCCGCCCGCGGGCAGCGGAGTCTCGTCCAGCGGCCGCGCATTGCGCGCGATCGACAGCACCCGCCCGTCCGGCCGGATGAAGACGATGTCCAGGGGAATGAGGGTGTTGCGCATCCAGAAGGCGACATTGCCGGTCGGCCGCCTGAAGTCGAACAGCATCCCGCGGTCCGCGGCCAACGCCTTGCGGCACATCAGGCCGGTCTCCCGCTTGCCGTCGGTGTCGGCGTCCTCGATCTTGAAGGCGTAGCGTCCCTTGTCGGTCTCCAGCGTCAGGGGCTGCAGCGGCTTCAGCTCCGCCTGGCCGGCGGTGCAGGCGTCGGGGCTCTGGCGTGGCGCCGCCGACGCTCCGGTCGCGCCCGCAAGCACCAGAGCGGCCGCGATCAACGCCCGCTTGCCGAACAAACGATGGAACAAGACGCGGCCTCCGAACGGCGGGCTCAGCCCACGCCGGAGGACTCGATCTCGGCGACGACGAGGCCCTTCGGCCCCTCGGCGAACCGCACCATGACGTCCTCGCCAGGCTGCAGGTCCTCCATACCAGATCGCCGCAGCGTTTCGATATGGATGAAGATGTCCCCCGGCTGGCCGTCGCGCACCACGAATCCGTAGCCCTTGGTGCGGTTGAACCACTTCACCTTGGCCGGCTCCAGGGGCCCCGCGGCCAGGGCCGTCCGGCGAGGCGGCCGGCTGACGACCGCGCCGAAGGTCTCGCGACGCGGCCCCTCGCCCTCACGCGTCCGCCGCTCGCTCGGCGGCGAGGCCGAGCTCTCGTCGAGTTCGACCACCTCGGCGACCTGCCAGCCCTTAGCCCGGCGCACCACCTCGCAGGTGATGGTGGAGCCTTCCAGCGCATGCTCCCGACCGGAGCTGCGCAGACAGGTGACATGCAGCAGGACGTCCTTCAGATCCGTCTGAGCCGGGTCGTCCGGCACGATGAAACCATACCCCTTCGCCGCGTCGAACCATTTGACGCGGCCGGTGATCCGCACGGCCAGCGCCGTCGTATCGACCTGGTCGAATTCGTAACCAGCCATTTGCCCCTCGGCCCGTTACCCCCGATCACCATCGGAAAAGGCCAACTATAACAGTGTTCGAGGTTTTGGACTGTCGTCAATGAACATTTGCGCAGCGAACCGCCGCGCCGCCATTTTGACGGGCATTTCATGCTGGGCGCGTGGCAGTCCCTAGGGGAGAAGTTAAACCCGGGGGCGTCCGAGGGGCATAGACGCCTGATTTAACAAAACTCTTTAGAGACTCAACGACTTGACGGAGTGCGTCGCTGAAAGGAGTGTTGAAAACAGTGTTGAAGTAGACGTAGTCGAGCGGGTTAGCCGATTTCTCGCGCACATGCTCTCCTGAGCCCTATGAACGACATCGAGGTGGTCAGAGCGGCGCTATTGGTGGCCGCCAGCCGAGGCGAGCAGCTTTCTCGGAGCGCGCTCCTGCAAGCGCACCGCGCAGAGTTGGAGCGCCAAGGGCGCACTGAGTCTGAGGCCATTTCCGAGGTCTGGACGGACCTGCTCTGGAAGAAGCTGAGAGATGCGGACCTACGGGTGCTCGCTCACAAGGCGCGTCATCCGGACCAGTTCTTCGGCCTCGCATCGGCCCTGCTCGGTCAGCCGTAGTCTCGACGGGCGATCAGGGGGGCTTCGGTTGCCAATGCCTAGGCCAGTCGGTGAAGTGGATAATCTCGTCGCCGTTGATCACTAACGTGTACATAGGCTCTGATGGGAAGTCGTTCAGTCTGATTTTCCAATCGTTCGCCCTGACCCACGCACGATAACGGATGACTCCGGGCGCACTTTCCTTTTCCCAGATGACGACTTCATCGAGCAGCCAGGGGAAGTCGCTCCAGTTGTCCTCTCGGTCAAACCTCATGTCGCCCCAAGAATGACCGCTTCAGCGCTGCCTCGGCCAGAAACTAACGTGGCAGGCGTCCGCTCACTACGAAAGCTCTTGGTGAACCCGTTCCGCCAAGAAATAGAGCCCGAGCGCGGTGCAGAAGACGACCCTTGCGCCGACTAGCGTCACCAACACGACGAATACGGAGCGCAGAGCGCTGCCTATCAGTTGTTCCCGAGCATGGTCGCCCCAAGACGCAATCGCCGCAAGGGCATGCAAATTCTTGGCGAGAAGCGACACCGAGGCGCACAGGAAAAAGCCGAGGAACGAAATCGCGGTCAGGTAGGCAAACAGGTAGCAAAGGAAGACCCGCAGCGTGAGCGCGCTCGGCGCGGTCTCTCCCCTGATCGTCATGTCAGCCGTCACGTTGCTCATCTCGCGGTCGAGATCAGCGCCGTGGAAGGTTGCCACGGCCGCAAGCGCAGCAATGAAGAACCCCGGCAAGCTGGCAAAGAACGGTGACGCCATCGCAACGACGGACGTGTTCCCTACTAGGGCTATCCGAAGCGGCAGGACCCAATACAGGACCAGTGCGACCAGCACCGTCACCCAAGGAAGAACGTCCCGGTAGACCCGGAGCCCTGGCCCCTTGATCCTGCTGAAGGCTAGGGGTCTGCTCAGCTCGTAGCTGACAGTCACCCCGTGCGTTCCTTCTCCAGCAGAGCGACCATCTTCATGGCAAGGTGGTCTACGATCTTATCCGTCGCTGAGCGCAAAACGGGGTCGATGTTCGAAATCGATTGGCGGCGCACGTAGGCCTCCCCGATGATCGCGCCGGTGTCGGTATCAAACTCGAAGGAGGCTGCGGAGTCGCTGCCGGCTGGCGCAAGATACATTTTGGCCCTGCTGTAGGTGGCCTTCTGCGTCTGGACGGCCTGCAAGATCGTCGCCCAGCGCTGCCCTGGCGGGATGAGCTTGCTGACGTTCACCTTGACCTCAAGGTCGCTCAATTCGAGGTAGTTGCCGCTACCGAGACTTTGCTTGGGCATCGACTTGATCAGCCGAAGGCCGTTGATCCTGCCCTCTTCGATATCGCGCTGGAACGCGGCGGAGGGGTTTCCGGCGAGGATGATGTTCGGGATGAAATTCTGGACCTTCGCCTTGGCCCCCGAGACCGCATTGAAGCTGAATAGCGACGGATCGATCTCACAGTAGCGCTTCACCACGTCGTTCAACATCGATTGGACGCGGGGAATGGAGAGCGTGGGCACCCGCTCGACCAGGCAAGCGTAGGTCTCCGGATAGTTGGGCCGGTGCGTCAGAGATATAACCAGATGGGCCGAGTGCTCATTGCCCTCGTCCGCCTCCTTCGCGACCGTGCGTGAGCTGCGCTTCACGTGGTTGCCATAGGTTTGGTCGGGCGCTCGCTTGTCGGCCACGCTCAGGAGAATAGTGACGATCTGCCGAGCTTCATCAATCCGGACCTCATTAATGATGCAACTCGCCTCGCCCTTGTCGAACAGCTTGGGCGGGAGCTTCTGGTCCGCCGCCCGCTTCCAGAGGGCGACGAGCTTGCTCATCTCCGGAAACGGCGCGTGCTGCGCACGCCGTTTGACGATGAGGTCGCAGAACAAGACCTCACGAGTATGAGCCTTTAGCGCCAAGCTTGCCTCCCCAGGCCTTTCCGGTCGCCGCACAGTAGCGAGTAGCGCCATCGTGACAACCTAGGCTCGTGGGTTCCTGTTTTGTTCTATAGCGCCGCCGTTGCGCCTGCAAGCTCCATTTCTTCTGTGGCGAGTCGCAGCGCGGCTGACTTATCCACAGCTTTTCGCGGCCTCGGACAGCGTTGAAAATGGCGTTGAAAAGCGTGTTGAAAATAAGGGGCAGAATAGCCCCTAACCCATTGTTTTGTTTGGGTTAGCCCGCGCTGGCAGTCCCTAGGGGAGTCGAACCCCTCTCTTCAGGTTGAAAACCTGACGTCCTAACCGATAGACGAAGGGACCGCGTCGCGGAGGGCGGCTCTATAGCCACCTTCCTCCGGGGGGGCAAGGCCCTGTTTGCAACATTAGACCGAACGCGGATCGGCGGCGTCTTCGATCTCGAACTGCACCCCTTCGCGCCCCTGCCAATCGTCAGGCTTCAGACGGCCGGCGACGTGGATCGCCCCCCCCTCCTGCAGCAGCCGGCGGCCGAGGTCTGAGTCCTCGACGCGCCAGGCGACGGCCTTGAGCTTGCCGCCAGAGCGGTCCACCAGGGTGCAGCGGACGTGGCCGCCGCGCAGCGCCATCGGCCGTTCGATGCGCACGTCGGCGGCGGCGAACAGCGGCTCGGGATTGCCCGGGCCGAACGGCGCCAGCCGCTGAAAGTCCTGCCACAGGCCGCGGTCGCAGCCGGCCGTGGTGACCACGGCGTCGATCTCCAGCCCGTCGGCGGCGCTGGCGGCCTCGGCCTCGCCGGCCAGCCGGTCGCAGAGGAACTCGCGCAGCTCGGGGATGGAATCGGGCCGCACCGACAGTCCGGCCGCCATGGCGTGGCCGCCGCCGGCGAGCAGCAGGCCCTCCTCGTAGGCCGCCTGCACGGCCCGGCCGAGGTTCACCCCGGGCTGAGAGCGGCCAGAGCCCTTGCCGACGTTGGCGGCGCGATCGACGCCGATGACGATCGTGGGCTTGCGATAGCGCTCGCGCAGCCGTCCTGCGACGATGCCGATGACGCCAGGGTGCCAGTCGTCGGCGGCGACCACCAGCACGGGCGCGTCGGCCTGGTTGCTCTGCCGCTCGATCAGCTCGATGGCGGCCTCGGTGACCTGGCGCTCGACCTCCTTGCGCGAGGCGTTCAGCCCGTCCAGCTCCTCGGCGAGGGCGCGGGCCTCCTCCGGATCGTCGGTGGAGAGCAGCCGCGCGCCCAGGTCCGAGCGTCCGATGCGGCCCCCGGCGTTGATCCGCGGCCCCAGCACGAAGCCGACGTGGAAGACGGAAGCCGGCCCTTGGCTCTTGGCGACCTCCAGCAGCGCCTTGAGGCCCGGATTGCGCCAGGCCGACATCACCTTCAGCCCCTGGGCGGCCAGCGCGCGGTTGAAGCCCACCAGCTGGGTCACGTCGCAGATCGCGCCCATGGCGGCGAGGTCCAGCCACTGGCGCAGGTCTGGCTCCGGCCGGTCGCCGAAGAGCCCCCGCCGGCGCGCCTCGCGGTTCAGCGCCGCCAGCAGCACGAAGGTCACGCCCGCGGCCGCCAGCCGGCCCTGGCCGGAGCGGCAGTCGGGCCGGTTCGGGTTCACCAGGGCCGCGACCGGCGGGATCTCGTCGCCGCGCATGAGGTGATGGTCGATGACCACCACCTCCAGCCCGATCTCCGCTGCGCAGGCGAGCGCGTCATGCGCCGCGGCCCCGCAGTCGACGGTGACGACCAACTCGGCGCCCTCGTCCTTCAGCCGCCGGAAAGCCGCCGGCGACGGACCGTAGCCCTCGGTCAGGCGGTCGGGGACGTAGATCGAAAGCTCGTGGCCCTGGCTGCGGAACCAACGCACCAGCTGGGCCGCGGAGGATGCGCCGTCGACGTCATAGTCGGCGAAGACCACGGCGGGCCTGCGCCGCTCCAGCGCGTCGACCAGGATCGCGGCCGCCCGGTCCATGTCGGTGAAGCCGGACGGATCGGGAAACAGCGCCTTGAGGGTCGGGTTCAGATAGTCCGGCCCGTCGTCATGGCCAATCCCGCGCGAAGCCAGCGCCCGCGCCAGCGGCTGGGAGAGGCCCAGGCTGAGCTGGTGGCGGCGGACCAGCTCCGGGTCGGCGGCGCGCTCGCGCCAGGCCCGGCCGGTCAGCGAGCGATGCACGCCCAGATAGGCCTCGGGTTGATCGAGTTCGGCGACGGTCATGGCGCCGTTGTCGCACGACTCGGCCGTAGTCCGGGATTCGACAGAGTCGCAGGGCCAAATTCGCCCCTATGCGGGAGGATCTGCTGTTTTCAGACCGCCCGCCGCGTCCGCACTTCGCGGACCGTGTGGGTCGCCGAGTTCATCACCAGGGAGTGCGTGGAGACGAAGCCGTTCCGCCGGCTCACGCCCTTGAGCAGTGCGCCGCTGGTGACGCCGGTGGCGGCGAAGATGGCGTCTCCGCGCACCAGCTCGTGCAGGTCGTACTTCTTGTCGAAGTCCTCGATGCCCGCTCGCCGGGCGCGGGCGCGCTCGTCGGCGTTGCGGAACACCAGCCGGCCCTGGAACTGGCCGCCGACGCACTTCAGCGCCGCGCAGGCCAGCACGCCTTCGGGCGCGCCGCCCTGCCCCAGGTAAAGGTCGACGCCCGTGTCCGGATCGGCGGTGTTGATCACCCCGGCGATGTCGCCGTCGGCGATCAGGGCGATGCGGGCGCCCGCGTCGCGCACCGCGCCGATGATGTCGCCGTGCCGCGGCCGATCGAGGATGCAGACGGTGATCTCGGAAGCCGCCACCCCCTTGGCCCGGGCGAGCGCGGCCACGTTCTCCGCGGGCGTCCGGTCGAGGTCGATCGCGCCCGGCGGAAAGCCCGGGCCGCAGGCGATCTTGTCCATATAGGTGTCGGGCGCCGTCAGCAGGGTCCCGCGCGGGGCCAGCGCCATGACCGCCAGCGCATTGCCCATCGCCTTGGCGGTGAGCGTGGCCCCCTCCAGCGGATCGACGGCGATGTCCAGCTTGGCCCCGCCCCGGCCGACCTTCTCGCCGATGTAGAGCATCGACGCCTCGTCGCGCTCGCCCTCGCCGATCACGATCTGCCCGTCGATGTCGAGCTCGTTCAGCGTCTGGCGCACGGCGTCGACGGCCGCCTGGTCGGCGGCCATCTCGTCGCCCCGCCCGGCGAGCTTCCAGGCGGCGACGGCGGCGTTCTCGGTGACGCGGACGGCGTCGAGAACCAGGCTGCGGTCGAGAAGCTTGACGCTCATGTCCAACCGTTACTCCACGCTGGCCTCTGCGCAACCTGCGATCGGCGCAGCAGATCTTTAGGGTAACACCCTACCGTCGCCGGATTCTCAGATCCGTGCGATGCGCAACAGCCGCGGACGCTCCAGCACCGCAGGTAGGCCGGCGATCCGGTCGATGGCGGCCTTCAGCACCGACTCGGCGACCGAATGGGTGGTGAGCACGATCGGCACGCCACTGGCGTTCTCCACCGGCTTCTGCAGGAAGCTCTCGATCGAGACCCCCGCCTCGGCGAGGGTTTCCGAAACGGCGGCGATCACGCCCGGCTCGTCCTTGACCAGGAAGCGCAGATAGGCGCGGCTGAGGCTCTTCGACGGATCCACCGGCGTGAAGGGCTCGAGCGAGCCGGCCGGGGCCTGGAACACCGGGCGCGACGTCCCGGTCATGACGTCGGCGATGTCGGCGGCCACCGCCGCAGCGGTCGGGCCGGAGCCCGCGCCCGGCCCCTGGACGAAGATCCGGCCGATCCGCTCGCCCTCGATGAAGAGGGCGTTGAGCGCCCCGCCCGCCTGGGCCAGCGGATGGGCGAGCGGCGCGAGCGACGGATGCACCCGGACGAGGACGCCGTCCGGCGAGCGGTCGGCGGAGGCGACCAGCTTGATCCGGTAACCGAGGTCCTTGGCCAGCTGGATGTCGAGCAGTTCGACCTGCTCGATGCCCTCGACCTCGGCGGCGGCGTAGTTCGGCGCGCAACCGAAGGCGAGCGCCGCCAGGATCGAGATCTTGTGGGCCGCGTCGAAGCCGCCGACGTCCATGGTCGGATCGGCCTCGGCGTAGCCCAGGCGCTGGGCCTCGGCCAGGACGTCGCCGAACGAGCGGCCGGCGGCCTCCATCTCGGTCAGGATGTAGTTGCAGGTGCCGTTGAGGATGCCGGCGACCGACTTCACGTCGTCGCCGACCATCGCCTCGCGCAGCATCTTCACGGCCGGCGTGCCGCCCATCACCGCGGCTTCGAACAACAGCGGCGCGCCCTGCGCTTCCGAGAGCGCGGCCAGCTCGGCCCCGTGCTCGGCGATCAAGGCCTTGTTGGCGGTCACGACGGGCTTGCCCGCGGCGAGCGCGGCCTGGACCGCGGCCTTGGCCGGGCCGTCCGAGCCGCCGATCAGCTCGACGAAGAGGTCGACGTCAGGCGAGGTCGCCAGCGCCACCGGATCGTCGAACCAGGGCAGGCCCGAGATGTCGAACGGCCGGGGCCGCGAGCGCGAGCGGGCCGAGACCCCCGCCACCGTCACCCGGCCGCCGGCCGGTGCGAAATCCGGGCGCTCGGCCAGGAACTTCAGCAATCCCGTGCCGACGGTGCCAAGTCCCGCGACGCCGATCCGCCAATCCCGATTTTTCATTGGGCCGCCATGTTGTTGTGGGCGCGCGCGAGGATCTCGTCGCTCTGCGCCAGGAACTTCTTCACGTTGCGCGCGGCCTGCCGGATCCGGTGCTCGTTCTCGACGAGTCCGATCCGTACATAACCCTCGCCGTATTCGCCGAACGCGATGCCGGGCGCCACGGCGACCCCGGCTTCTTCAATCAGCAGCTTGGAGAACAGCATCGAGCCGGCCTCGCGGTACTGCTCGGGCAGCGGCGCCCAGGCGAACATCGAGGCGGGCGGCGCCGGCACGTCCCAGCCGGCCCGCTTCATCGATTCCACCAGGACGTCGCGGCGCTTCTTGTAAATGCCGCGGATCTCCTCGACGCAATCGGCCGGGCCGTTGAGCGCGGCGGCCGCGGCGACCTGGATCGGGGTATAGGCGCCGTAGTCAAGGTAGGACTTCACGCGCGCCAGGGCCGAGCACATCCGTTCGTTGCCGACCACCATGCCGACCCGCCAGCCGGCCATGGCGAAGGTCTTGGACAGCGAATTGACCTCGACGGCGATCTCCTTGGCGCCCTCGACCTGGAGGATCGACGGCGGCGGGTTGTCCTCGAAGTAGATCTCCGAATAGGCGATGTCGGAAAGCACCAGCATCTCGTGCTTGCGGGCGAGTGCGACGATCTCCCGGTAGAAGTCGACGTCGACCCACTGCGCCGTCGGGTTCGAGGGGTAGCTGACGATCAGCACGCTGGGCGGCGGCGCGGAGTGCTTGACCGCACGGCTGATGCCCGAGAGGTAATCTTCCGGCGAGAGCGCCGGCACATGGCGGATCACTCCGCCGGCCATGATGAAGCCGTAGGCGTGGATCGGATAGGCCGGGTTCGGGCAGATGATCACGTCGCCGGGGGCGGTCAGGGCCTGGGCGAGGTTGGCGAAGCCTTCCTTCGAGCCCAGGGTGGCGATCACCTCGGTGTCGGGATTGAGCTTCACGCCGAAGCGGCGCTCATAGTAGCCGGCCATCGCCTTGCGCAGGCCGGAAATGCCCTTGGAGGCCGAGTAGCGGCCGGCCTTGGGATCGCGTGCGGTCTCGACCAGCTTGTCGACGATGTGCTTGGGGGTCGGCATGTCGGGGTTGCCCATGCCGAAGTCGATGATGTCCACGCCCTGGCCGCGGAGCCGGGCCTTGATGCGGTTCACCTCCTCGAAGACGTAAGGCGGGAGGCGACGGATGCGGTGGAATTCCGGGGTCATTTGAAAGCTCTGGCGCCGCGGGCTGCCCAGTGCGGCTGAAGGGAGCTGAAGCCGGGCATGGATAGACTCCGGGCGGGAGTCAGCCAAGCCAATGATAAGGAAAATTGCGCCCCCGCGGGCGGCCCCTAGCGGTTCGCCGGCGGGGGCGGGGTAGCTCGCTTGCGGACCGAGTTGGCGAACGCCTCGGTGTCCGAGGTGGTCGAGGCGTTGAAGTTGGGGCCGGCGTCGGCCTGGGCGCGCGCCTGGAAGCTCGCCGTGGAGTTCAGGGTCCAGGTGTTCGGCTGGGTTGCGGCGTCCAGCCGGTCGCGCGCGGCCAGGACCTTGCGCGCCCGATCGCCGTAGACCCGCGGCGGCTCGACGTCGGTCGGCTTGGCCGGGATTTCCCAGAAGCTCGGGTAGTCCTTGTCGGAACTCGCCAGCCTGGCCACCTCGGGGGCGATCGGCGAATTGGGATCGACCTTGACGCTGGCGATGGGGTTCGCGCAGCCCGCCAGAAGCCCGGCCAAAACGGCCGCGCCCAAAATGCGTGCACCCGTCGAGCTTTTGGCGGCGTTCATAATTTTGCGGTCAAGCGCGTTCATCTCCGTAATCGTCTTATGCGATGATGGCTAAAGGTGAAAGAGCGCGTGCGTCTTCGGGCCGGGAGGAAAAGTCGATGAGTGAGCAGACCCTTGGCTCGGAACCGATTTCGCCCGCCGGCAAGTCTTCCGGATCCCGCGCCAAGGCCGACGAGAACGTCATTCCGCTCACGCCCGAAGGCGCGCCGAAGCCGCCGCTGCCCGAATCGCTCGAGGTGATGGAGGCCGCCGAGCCGAACGTTATCAAGGACGGCGCGCCCCTGGAGGCGGCCGAGCTGGCCGTCGCCGAAGCCACCCCCGCGCCCGCCCCGAAGGCGGAAGAGGCGCCGGCCCGCGACGCCCTCTTCGGCGCCCTCAGCGCCGAACAGCAGGCCCAGATCGAGAAGCTGTCGGAGAATCTCGCGCGCGCCGCGCTCGCGGCCCAGGGCGCCATCGCCGAGGTGGCGTTGAAGCAGGCCGACCGGCCCGCCGCCCTGTCGCCGGATCCGTTCAACGTCGCGCCCGCGCTCAACGACGTGCTGGGCCGCCTCGTCGCCGAGCCGGATCGGCTGATGAGCGCGCATGCGGATCTCTTCAACCGCTACATGGACCTCTGGCACGCCACCACGCGACGCCTGGTCGAGGGCGCGACGCCCGAGCCGGTCGTGCAACCGGCCAAGGGCGACAAGCGCTTCGCCGATCCCGAATGGCAGGACAATCCGGTCTTCGACGTCATCAAGCAATCGTACCTCTTGACGTCGAACTGGATGAACGCGCTCGTCGCCAGCGTCGAGGGGGTCGATCCGATCGAAAAACGGCGGGTCGAGTTCTTCACCAAGATGCTGACCGACGCCTTCGCGCCGACCAACTTCCTGGCGTCCAATCCCGCCGCGCTGCGGACGGCCCTGGAGACGGAGGGCGAGAGCCTCGTCCGCGGCATGGAGAACTTCGCCGCCGACCTGAGGCGCGGCCGCGGCGACCTGGCGATCAGCCAGACCAGCTTCGCGACATTCGAGATCGGCAAGAACGTCGCTACCGCGCCGGGCAAGGTGGTTTTCAGGAACGAGATCATCGAGCTCATTCAGTATTCGCCGACGACCGAGACGGTGTTCCAGATCCCCTTGGTGATCTACCCGCCCTGGATCAACAAGTACTACATCCTGGACTTGCGGCCGGAGAACTCCCTGATCCGTTGGCTGACGGATCAGGGCGTTACGGTCTTCCTGACCTCCTGGGTCAACCCGGATGCGAGCCTCTCGACCAAGACGATCGAGGACTACATGCGCCAGGGCGTGTACGAAGGCGCCGCCGCGGCGATGAAGCAATGCGGCGTCGGCCAGGTGAACGCGGTCGGCTACTGCATCGGCGGCACCCTGCTGGGCGTCAGCCTGGC
>NZ_DATELG010000054.1:0-9601 GCF_035276905.1 Phenylobacterium sp.
AGCGAATGGATGGCGCCCGGGGTGGCCAGGTCGCGGACGTGGTCGATCGCGGCGTTGGCCGCCGAGGCCGCCGAGCTCAGGCCGCGGGCCTCGATGATCGCCGCGCCGCGCTTGCCGACCGTCGGCAGATACTCGTTCTTCAGCCAGGCCTCGTCGCCGATCACCTCGGCCGCGGCCTTGCCGCCGATCTTGGCGTGGGTGAAGTCGGCGAACATCGTCGGCGAGTGGTTGCCGTAGATAAAGAGCTCGCTGACGTCGTTGATCGAGACGCCGGCCTTCTTGGCCAGCTGGGCGCGGCCGCGGTTCTCGTCCAGGCGCACCATGGCGGTGAAGCGGTCAGGGGTCAGGCGCTTGGCCTGGCTGGCGGCGATCATCACGTTGGTGTTGCAGGGATTGCCGACCACCGCGACACGGGCGTCGTCGGCGGCCACGGCGTCGATCGCCTTGCCCTGGGCGATGAAGATCTTGCCGTTGTCCTTCAGGAGGTCGGCGCGCTCCATGCCCGGGCCGCGCGGCTTGGAGCCGACCAGCAGCGACCAGTTCGCGTCCTTGAAGGCGACGTTGGCGTCGTCGGTCAGGATCATGTCCTGCAATAGCGGGAAGGCGCAGTCCTCCAGCTCCATCGCCACGCCCTTCAGCGCCTTCTGGGCGCCCTCGGTGGGGATCTCCAGCAGCTGCAGGATCACCGGCTGGTCGGCGCCCAGCATGGCGCCTGAGGCGATGCGGAAGAGAATTGCGTAGCCGATGTTGCCGGCGGCGCCGGTGACCGCGACGCGGATCGGCTTCTTGGTCGCCATGGTGCAGCTCCAGATGCTTGAAACGGGATGGCCGCCGATGCGGTCGGCGGGTCCCTAGCTCAGGCAGGGCCATGCTGCAATGCCGCAGCGGGACGATTCGGCAAGCGCTTGGCGCATGGCTACAACCATGCTGAGAGCGGATGATGTTCCAGCTCGACCCCGCCTTCTGCGCGACCTCGCATCTCATCGGCGAGCTCGCCCTCTGCCAGGCCCGTCTGCAGGCCGACGCGCGCTATCCCTGGCTCGTGCTCCTGCCCAGGGTGGGCGGCGCCCGCGAGCTGGAGGACCTGTCCCACGGCCAGCGCGGCCGGTTGATGGACGAGATCCTCTTGGCAGGGGCGGCGGTGCGCGCCGCCGCCGAGGCCCTCGGCCGGCCGGTCGCCAAGCTGAATGTCGGCCAGCTCGGCAACGTCACGCCCCAGCTCCACGTCCACGTCGTCGGCCGCCGCCCCGACGACATGGCCTGGCCGGGCCCGGTCTGGGGGCATGGGACGGCGGAGGCCTATGCGGCGGCGGCGCTGGAGACGGCGCTGGCGGCGGCGAGGAATGCGCTCGGCCTTTAGTTTCCCGGCTCCTTGGACATCCGCCGCATCGCCACCGCCACCTGCCGGCGGCCCTGCCTCAGCTCGCCGCGCAGGTCGCGGCCGAGGGTGACGCTGACCGGCGCCTGGCCGCTCGGCGTGAAGCGGATCACCAGGCCCGAAGGGACGCGCTCGACCCGGTCGAGGACGCCGGAGGCGGCGGGCTCGGGGGCGCCCTGCAGGTCGCGCCAGGCGCCTTCCAGGGCGTCCCGCTTGTCGACCAGCTGGAAGGCGTAGAGGTCCCGCCCCTCGGCGCCGAGCGTCCAGCCGCCGTCGAGCTTGCCCTGGAACTGCTCGGCCGAGGCGGCCGAGGACAACAGGCGGGAATCGTAGGCGAGATCCGGCACGGTGGGCGGCGCTTCCGGCAGCCTGCGCGGATCCTCCACGTGCGGCCCCGGCGGGCCGGGCACGACGATGACCGGCGAGCGCGCTGGCGGCGCCGCGGCCGGCGGGGGCGGATCTTCCGTCTGTGCCAGGGCGGCGGATTCGCCCGCCAGCGCCAGTCCAACCGCGATCATCGCCCGTCGCATCGTGCTCATTCCTGCAGGGCGGCGATCGCCTCCGAGATCGCGATCAGCCGCTCGGCCTCGGCCAGGTGAAGCCGCTCCACCATCTTGCCCTCGACCTTGAGAACGTTCTTGCCGGCGTTCTCGGGCGCGGCGAACGCGGCGGCGACGGTGCGCGCCCAGGCGACGGCCTGCTCCGTCGGGCTGAAGGCGCGGTTGGCGGTCTCCAGGTGGCTCGGGTGGATCAGGCTCTTGCCGTCCATGCCGAGGTCCGCCCCCTGCTCGCATTCGGCCTTCAGGCCCTCCTGGTCGGGGATGTCATTGTAGACCCCGTCGAGGATCGCGACGCCGTGGGCGTGGGCGGCCATCACCGCCAGGGAGAGCGCCGCGACCAGCGGCGCGCGGTCGGCGCGGGCGCGGCAGCGCATCTCCTTGACCAGGTCGTTGGTTCCGATCACCCAGACGTCGTTCCTCGCATCCGCCGCCGCCTGGGCCAGCGCGTCCAGCGCGAACACCGCCTGGCAGGTCTCGATCATCGCCCAGAGCCGGGTCTTGCCGACCAGCGGCGCGGCGTAGTGGGCGAGATCCTCCGGGCTGGCGACCTTCGGGACCAGCACCGCGTCGGCCCCGGCCGCGGCCGCCGCGCCCAGGTCGGCCGCGCCCCACGGCGTGTCGCGGCCGTTCACCCGGATCACCACCTCGCGCGCGCCGAAACCGCCGGCGCGCACAGCCTCGACGGCCAGCTTCCGGGCCTCGACCTTGGCCTCCGGGGCGACGGCGTCCTCCAGATCGAGGATCACCACGTCGCAGGCGAGGGTCTTGGCCTTCTCGATTGCGCGGGCGTTCGAGGCCGGCATGTAGAGGGCGCTGCGGCGCGGGCGATGGGCGGCGGTCATGGCGGGCTCGTGCGACACGTGGCGAACGCTTCCTCTTAGCGGTAAGAATGAAGGCATGAACACCCGTTACGAAGCCGGCGCGAAGAACGTTCTCGGGCGCGAGCTGCAACCCTGTTCGCTCGAGCCGCTCACCGGCTTCTTCCGCAACGGCTGCTGCGAGACCAGCCACGAGGACGTCGGCATGCACACCGTCTGCGCGGTGATGACGGCCGAGTTCCTGGCCTACTCCAGATCGGTCGGCAACGACCTCTCCACGCCGATGCCGGAGTACGGCTTCGCCGGCCTCAAGCCCGGCGACCGCTGGTGCCTGTGCGCGCCGCGCTGGAAGGAGGCGCTGGACGCCGGCGCCGCGCCCCAGGTGGTGCTGGAGGCGACCCACGAGGAGACGCTGGCGATCGTGCCCTTGGGGGTGCTGAAGGACTACGCGGTGGAGGCGTAAGTGCGTCCTCGCTGCGCTGACGGCCTATAAGGAATACTCCGCCTCCAGCCGGTATTGCGCCCCGTCGCTGGCCAGGAAGCTGGAGTAGAGGCCGAAGCGGTCGACGTGGATCGGCGGGGACTTCAGCAGGTTGTTGGCCTGGATCCAGCCGGCGACCTGGGCCGGGTCCGGGTGGCGCAGATAGGCCAGCGTCAGGTGCGGCCGGTAGTTGCGGCCGTCGGGCTTGAGGCCGGCGCGCCGGGCCGCCGTATCGCAGGCCTTGGCCAGGCGCTTGAGCTCCGGATTGTCGGCCACGCCCGCCCAGACGGTGTGGATGTCGCCGCCCTCGCCGAAGGCGCCGGCGCCCTCCAGCACGACGTCGAACGGCGCGCCGCCCACGGTCGACAACTCCGCGTCCAGGTCGCGCGCGACGTCCTCGCGCACCTCGCCGAAGA
Organism: Phenylobacterium sp.; assembly: GCF_035276905.1. Taxonomy (GTDB): domain Bacteria; phylum Pseudomonadota; class Alphaproteobacteria; order Caulobacterales; family Caulobacteraceae; genus Phenylobacterium. The sequence continues at coordinate 3,654 of NZ_DATELG010000054.1, forward strand.
AGCGCAGGGTGATGTGCAGCTGCAGGCCCGTGCGCCAGCGGGCGCCCTCCAGCCCGGCCTGGCGGCGGGCCAGGCCCTGGGCGATCTCCTCGGGGATGGCGAGCGCGGCGAAGAGACGGATCATCGCCTATACCTAAGGCGCCAACACCGGCGCCGCCACGAAAGCCTCGCGCGAAGGTTAATCCCCCTTAATCCGTAGGGCCTTGCCTCGGCCACACGGGCGCACGATATTTCGTTTGCGTCCGCAAGGGACGTTGCAACAAGGGCACAGCTCAGATGAGCGACTTCAACCGCGGCTATTCGCGCACGATCCCCGTCGATCGCGCCGACATGTCGGTGGACGCGGGTCTTCGCAGCTTCATGCTCGGCGTCTACAACAAGATGGCGCTGGGTCTCCTTCTTTCCGCGGTCCTGGCCTGGCTGACCGCCGACTTCGCCCCCGTCCAGCAACTGCTGTACGTCGTGACGCCAGAGGGGCGCCTGGCCGGCTTCACCGCGCTTGGAACCGTCATCCGCTTCGTGCCCCTGGTGGTGCTGCTGGGCGCGATGTTCATCCGCAATCCCAGCCCGCGGGCGGCGGGCGCGATCTACTGGGCGGTGGTCGCCGGCATCGGCGCCGGCCTCGGCGTGTGGCTGCTCGCCTACACCGGCTCGTCGGTGGCGCTGACCTTCCTGATCACGGCGGCGGCGTTCGGCGGCCTCAGCCTGATCGGCTACACCACCAAGAAGGACCTGTCGGGCTTCGGCAGCTTCCTGATGATGGGCCTGATCGGTCTGGTGCTCGCCTCGCTGGTCGGCCTGTTCTGGCATCCGCCGGGCTTCAGCTTCATCATCAGCGCCCTGGGCGTGCTGATCTTCTCGGGCCTGATCGCCTACGACACCCAGAACCTGAAGATGACCTACTATCAGCTGGGCGGCGACAGCGCCTCGATGGCGGTGGCGACCAACTACGGCGCGCTGAACCTCTACCTGAACTTCATCAACCTCTTCCAATTCCTGCTGCAGTTCACCGGCAACCGCCGCTAAGCGAACGCACAGGATCGCGAGATCGGAACCCCGGCGGGAAACCGCCGGGGTTTTTCTTAGCTCCCGCCGCTTCGCGCGGGAGGGAGTTAATCCACGACCTTGAAGCGGCCCTTGTCGAAGACGCGCAGCACCTGGTCGAGCTCGTGGCCGCGGCGCAGGATCATCCCGCCCTCGCCGATCACCGCCCAGGCGCCCTGCCGCCTGGCCAGAGCCGGGCGCTTCTCGATGCGATAGAGCGGCTGTTCGGAAGCGCGGCGAAAGACCGAGAACACCGCCACCTCGCGCAGGCCGTCGATCGCGTAGTCGCGCCACTCGCCCGCCGCCACCATCCGTCCGTAAAGCCTGAGCAGCCGCTCCAGCTCGCGGCGCTCGAAGAAGGCGTGCGCCCCTGCGGGCGCGGCGTAAGACGGATCGAAAGCCATCGGCTGTGAGCCTAAACCCAAATCCGGAGCGAAAGCGAGACCGGCAGAGCTGGGTTCCCACCGCGCTTGAGCAGGAAACTCGTCAGCCCACGCCCCGAAATGACCTTAATTCGGTCCCCTGCGCGCCTGATGCCATGTGTTTTATGCCAAGTGTCGGTTGGCCAAGCGCGTTGGTCCCGGATCCTGAACAGCCCCCCCAGCCCCCCTGGACCTTTGGGCTGGTCGACCGACACACAGATCCCCCCCTCCAAACTTGAGCCCGCGTGGAACTCTCCAGCCGCGCGGGCTCTCGAATGTCCGGATGTCGGAAGCGGCGGTCCGTCAGCTCTTGGCGCGGGCGACGCCGATGACGCGTCCGCCGCGGGCGCCCTGGACGATGACCACGGTCTCGAGCCCGTCCTCGGACGGCGGCGGCAGCCGATAGGCCGCGGCGCGGCCGCGCCAGGCGCCGACCTTGGTCATCTCGCGCACGACGTTCTTCTGCACCACCGTCTTGCCGCGGTTGTCGCCGCTCTTGATCGCCACTTCCTGGTCGCGTGGATCGTAGCGCACCAGCCAGACGTCCGCGCCGCCTCGCGGCGGCCGGCCGGAGCCGACGTCGACGCGCCGGCGGTTGAAGAAGCGGATCTGCGGCGGGTCGGCGGGCGCGTGGATCGCCTCGCGCACCAGCTTGTCGACCCGGTCGGGCTGCAACCCCGGCGCCTGGGCGCGGCCATCGACGATCACCTGCGGCGTGTAGGGCTCGCGCAGCGCCAGCTTGGCGACATAGGCCTTCTGGCGGTCGGCGTACTCGGGCTTGGCGAAGGTGTCGGACCAGCCGAGGTAGTCCCAGTAGTCGACCGGGAAGGTCAGGACCAGGACGTCCGGGCGGTCGGCCAGCTTGGCGGCGTAGGCGTTGGCCTCGGTGCATTTGGCGCAGCCCTGCGCCGTGTACAGCTCGACGACCACCGGCGGCTTGGCCGCCGCGGCCGCCGGCAGGGCGAGCAATATAAGACTGAAGAGCGCGCCCTTCCGCATCGTCGCGAGGCTTAAGCGCAGTTCCGTGCGCTGTAAATCACAAGAAGGCGTGAGAGCATCCCTCCCCTTTATGGGGAGGGTGCGTCGAGCGAAGCGAGAGGCGGGTGGGGGAGTCGGGATCAAGCTCCGAGTCAGGATCTGGCCCTCGCTTCCCCACCCTGCCCCGCTTCGCGGGGCTGTCCCTCCCCAAAAAGGGGAGGGAGCACTCTCAGCCCTGACGCGCCAGGTTGCGCAGGACGTAGTTCAGGACCCCGCCGTTCTTGAAGTACTCGAGCTCGGTGGGGGTATCGATCCGGCAGCGGACCGGGAAGCGGGCGATGCGGCCGTCGGTGGGACGGTACATCTCGACGATCAGCTGCTTGCGCGGGGCGAGCTCCGTCAGGCCGCGGATGGTGACGATCTCCTCGCCGGTCAGGCCCAGTTTATGCCAGCCCTCTTGCGTGAACTGGAGAGGCAGCACGCCCATGCCGACCAGGTTCGAGCGGTGGATGCGCTCGAAGCTTTCGGCGACCACCGCGCGCACGCCCAGGAGCTTGGTGCCCTTGGCCGCCCAGTCGCGCGACGAGCCGGTGCCGTACTCCTTGCCCGCGAACACCACCAGCGGCCGGCCCTCGGTCTGGTAGCGCATGGCCGCGTCGTAGATCGACATGGTCTCGCCCGAGGGGAAGTGCTTGGTCACGCCGCCTTCGATGTCGGGGGTGATCTTGTTGCGGATGCGGATGTTGGCGAAGGTGCCCCGCATCATCACCTCGTGGTTGCCGCGGCGCGCGCCGTAGGAGTTGAACTCCGAGGTCGGCACCTGGTGCTCACGCAGGTAGACGCCCGCCGGCGAGGTGGCCTTGATCGAGCCGGCCGGCGAGATGTGGTCGGTGGTGATCGAGTCGCCGAACACGCCCAGCACGCGGGCCTCGACGATGTCCGTCACCGCCGACGGCTCCATCTGCATGTCCTGGAAGTAGGGCGGGTTCTGGACATAGGTGGAGCTCATGTCCCAGGCGTAGGTCTGGCCGCCGGCGACCTTGATGCCCTGCCAGTTCTTGTCGCCCTTGAAGACGTCGGCGTAGCGGGTGGCGAACATCTTGTTCGTCACGTGCTTGCGCTGCAGGGCGGCGACCTCCTCGCTCGAAGGCCAGATGTCCTTCAGATAGACCGGCTGGCCGTCCTTGCCCGTGCCGATCGGGTCGTTGGCCAGGTCGATCTGCATGGAGCCTGCGAGCGCATAGGCCACCACCAGCGGCGGCGAGGCCAGGTAGTTGGCGCGCACGTCGGGGTTCACCCGGCCTTCGAAGTTGCGGTTTCCGGAAAGGACACTGACGGCGACCAGGTCGTTCTTCTGCACCGCCTCGGAGATCGCCTCCGGCAGCGGGCCGGAGTTGCCGATGCAGGTGGTGCAGCCGTAACCGACCAGGTTGAAGCCCAGCGCGTCGAGCGACTTCGTCAGGCCCGCGGCCTTCAGGTAGTCGGTGACCACCTGCGAGCCGGGCGCCAGCGAGGTCTTCACCCACGGCTTCACGGTGAGCCCCTTCTCGACCGCCTTCTTGGCCACCAGGCCCGCGGCGATCAGCACGCTGGGGTTGGAGGTGTTGGTGCAGGAGGTGATGGCGGCGATCACCACGTCGCCGTTGCCGACGTCGAAGCTCTCGCCTTCCACCGCGTAGCGCTGCGTGGCGGTGTCGGCCTTGGCGAAGTCGCCGGCGAGCGCGGCCTTGAACTCGGACGCCGCGTTCGACAGCAGCACCCGGTCCTGCGGCCGCTTCGGCCCGGCCAGCGACGGCTGGACGGTCGAGAGGTCGAGCTCCAGGGTGTCGGTGAACACCGGCTCGGCGGCGTCGGCCGGATCGTGCCACAGGCCCTGCGCCTTGGCGTAGGCCTCGACGAGCGCCACCCGCTCAGGGTCGCGGCCGGTGGCGGCCAGGTAGTCGATGGTCGCGCGGCTGACCGGGAAGAAGCCGCAGGTTGCGCCGTACTCCGGCGCCATGTTGGCGATGGTCGCCTGGTCTTCCAGGGTGAGGTTGGCGAGGCCCGAGCCGTAGAACTCGACGAACTTGCCGACCACGCCCTTCTTGCGCAGCATCTGGGTGACGGTCAGCACCAAGTCGGTGGCGGTGGCGCCGTCCGGCAGCTGGCCGTCGAGGCGGAAGCCGATGACTTCCGGGATCAGCATCGGGATCGGCTGGCCGAGCATGGCGGCCTCGGCCTCGATGCCGCCCACGCCCCAGCCCAGCACCGCCAGGCCGTTGATCATGGTGGTGTGGCTGTCGGTGCCGACCACGGTGTCCGGATAGGCGACGGTCGCGCCTTCGTCGGAGTTGGTCCAGACGGTCTGGGCGAGGTACTCGAGGTTGACCTGGTGGCAGATCCCGGTGCCGGGCGGCACGACGCGGAAGTTGTTGAAGGCCGAGGAGCCCCAGCGCAGGAAGCGATAGCGCTCCATGTTGCGCTCGTACTCGCGCTCGACGTTCTCGCCGAAGGCCTTGGCGGTGCCGAAGTAGTCGACCATCACCGAGTGGTCGATGACCAGGTCGACGGGGTTCAGCGGGTTGATCTTTTCCGGGTTGGCCTTCAGCGCCACCATGGCGTCGCGCATGGCGGCCAGGTCGACGACGGCCGGCACGCCAGTGAAGTCCTGCATCAGCACGCGCGCCGGGCGGAAGCTGATCTCGTGCTCGACCACGCCCTTGTTGTCGAGCCAGGCGGCGATCGCCTTCAGGTCATCGCCGCTGACGCTGTCGCCGTCCTCGTTGCGCAGCAGGTTCTCCAGCAGGACCTTCATCGAGATCGGCAGGCGCGAGACCCCCGAAAGTCCGGCTTCCTCCGCCGCGCGAAGGCTGTAGTAAGCGTAGGTCTTGTCGCCCACCACGAGGTCGCGGCGGGTTTTGAGGCTGTCGGTCGACGCCATTTCGGGGGATCCTCTCTGCTGTTCCCAGCCACCCATGGTCGCCTTCGGGGATCGCGCGCTTTTGAAGGCGGACACACAGCTTCCGTCCCAGCGCGGCGTACGTCCCCCGAGGCGACGGCGGCCGGGCGCTTCATAGACCCGAGTTCCCCGCCCGTCCATGCACGCGCGTGTCCGAGCGGCGCGGGAAGCGGTTTGCGCAGATGATCGGGCAGCTCGACCTGCGCGATGTCGCCGTCCGCCGCGGGGGGCGGCGGCTGTTTTCCGGCGTCTTTCTCGAGCTCGCCGCCGGCGAGGCCTGCGCGCTGACCGGCCCCAACGGCGTCGGCAAGACCAGCCTGCTGCGCGCGGTGGCGGGCCTGGTCGGGCTGGAGGCCGGCGAGATCGGTTTCGGCGACGCCGACCCCGCCCAGGCCCGCGCCGAGGGCCTGCACTTCCAGGGCTGGCAGGACGGGCTGAAGCCGGCGCGCACGGCGCGCGAGGAGCTGGTCTTCTGGAGCCGCTGGGGCGGAGCCGACGCCGCGGGCGCCGCGCGGGCCGCCGAGGCGCTGGCGCTGGAGCCGCTGCTCGACCTGGAGGTCCGCCGG
>NZ_DATELG010000055.1:0-7397 GCF_035276905.1 Phenylobacterium sp.
GTTCAAGTGGAAGCGCGACCCGTTCCTGGTCGACGCGGTGCTGATGTACGCCCAGCGCGGCCACGGCAAGCGCTCGAGCTTCTACTCCGACTACACCTTCGGCGTCTGGACCGAGGACACGGCCGGTCAGCGCCAGCTCACGCCGGTCGGCAAGGCCTACTTCGGCTTCACCGACGAGGAGCTGAAGGAGATCGACAAGTACGTCCGCGACCACACCATCGAGCGCTTCGGCCCCGTCCGCTCGGTCCGCGCCGAGCCGCACGCCGGCCTGGTCTTCGAGGTGGCCTTCGAGGGGCTGCAGCGCTCGGCCCGGCACAAGTCGGGCGTGGCCATGCGCTTCCCGCGGATCAACCGCATCCGCTGGGACAAGCCGCCCGGCGAGGCCGACGAGCTGTCGACGCTGGAGCGGCTGCTGGAGCAGATGGAGGGGCGGTAGCAGAGATCCTCCCCCAAACGCTTTTCCTCACCTGCGAAGCGGGGGAGGGGGACCGGCCGCCGAGCGCAGCGAAGAGCGGTTGGTGGAGGGGGCCAGCGGCCGCATGAACGGTGCAGCGTTGAAAGCGAATGTGGCGAGCGCGGCGCCTGGTGGCTTGCCCTCTCCACCACGCGCTCTTCGCTTCGCTCGGCCTGTGGTCCCCCCACCCCGTTTGCACGGGGGAGGAACGAAGCCGTGGGGATCAATCCCGTCCCTCGCCGGTTTCCTGCGCTTCAAGCAATGGAGCGCCGCGCATGGTGAAATTCGGCTACAAGCTGATGACCGAGGAGCACGGGCCCAAGGCCCTGGTGGCCAACGCCCAGCGGGCGGAGGCGGCGGGGTTCGACTTCGTCTCGATCTCCGACCACTTCCATCCCTGGCTGGAGATCCAGGGGCACGCTCCCTTCGCCTGGAGCGTGCTGGGGGCGATCGCCGCTGTCACCTCGAGGATGGGCGTCACCACCGGCCTCACCTGCCCGATCATCCGCTACCACCCGGCGATCATCGCCCAGGCGGCGGCGACCATCGCGGTGATGAGCGAGGGGCGCTTCTCGCTGGCGATCGGCGCCGGGGAGCGGCTGAACGAGCATGTCACCGGCGCGCGTTGGCCCTCGATCCCGGAGCGGCATGAGATGCTGGGCGAGGCAATCGACATCTTCCGCACGCTCTGGAAGGGCGGGGCGCACACCTGGCGGGGCAAGCACTTCCAGATCGACCATGCGCGGCTCTACGACCTGCCGGACCGCCCGATCACGGTCACGCTCGGCGTCAGCGGCCCGCATGGCGTGGCGCTGGCCGCCGAGAAGGCGGACGGGGTCATGGCGACGGAGCCGCAGGCCAAGCTGGTGCAGGATTATCTGGCCAAGACGAAGACGCCCGGCCCGCGCTACGCCGAATGCACGCTGGCCTACGCCGACAGCGAGCAGAAGGCGCTGGAGATGCTGCGCGAACGCTTCCGGTTCGGCGCGCTCGGCTGGTCGGCGATGAGCGAGATCCCCACCGTCAAGGGGTTCGAGGCCGCCTCGCGCTACGTCCGCAAGGAGGACCTAAAGGACGGCGTGGGGCTGGGCCCCGACGTCGAGAGCCACCTGGCGGCGATCCGTCAGTATGTCGAGGCCGGCTTCGACCACGTCGTGCTGCTGGGCGTCGGCCCGGATCAGGCGAGCTTCATCGACTTCTTCGAGCGCAGCCTGAAGCCGCGGCTGGACGAGCTTGCGGCGAAGGCCTGACTCAGCTCGTGCTCTGGGTCACGCGCGTCCAGACCTGGGTCTTGCAGAAGAAGCCGAGCGCGCAGCCCTTGGCCTCGAGGTGGTTGTCGTCGACCACCCGCGCCGCGCCGGCCAGCGTGCGGTTGAGATCGGGCACGAAGACCTTGCCGCGCCATTCGTCGCTCGCGCGGGTGAAGTCCTGGAAGAGCTTCATGCCGATCAGCTCGCGCCCGCTGCCGCGCCGCGCGTCCTCCCGCGCCTTCTGGCTCGCCCAGATGACCACGCCGCAGGCCGACGGCCCGCAGGGTCGAATGTCGACGTGCACCGAGTTCTTCGGATTGCGCCAGACGCCCAGGAGGTCGTCCTGGGCCGCCGCGGGGCCGCTGGCCGCAATGAGGGCGGCGGCCGCCAGGCCGAGCGTAAGATGCTTCACGCGCAGATCTCCTCGAGCTCCACTATGCACAGTCGGCGTCGAGGCGGCCAACGCCGCCCCCAGATGCAACGCCCAACCTTGCGAGTCGTTAGCGCTGGCGCCCTGTCATAAGGCGACTAAGTTCGCCAGCCGATGAACACGCCCCCCGCCCTGCCGGCCGCCGAGACGGCGGCGCTGACCCGTCGGGTCACCCTGCTGTCGGTGCTGACCGCGGCGGTGCTGGTGGCGATGAAGGCGGGCGCCTGGCTGGTCTCGGGCTCAGTGGCGCTGCTCGCCTCGCTGGCGGATTCCGGGCTCGACCTCGTGGCCTCGCTGGCGACCTTCTTCGCGGTCCGTTACGCGGTCGTCCCGCCGGACGCCGAGCACCGCTTCGGCCACGGCAAGGCCGAGGCCTTCGCCAGCCTGTTCCAGGCCGGCCTGGTCTTCGCCTCCGCCGCCCTGATCGGCCGCGAGGCGATCGTCGACCTCATCCATCCGCATCCGCTGCAGAAGGAGGGCTGGGCGGTCGCGGTGATGGTCGTCTCGATCCTGATGACCGCCGGCCTGATCGCCGCCCAGTCGCGGGTCCTGCGCCGGACCGGCTCGGTCGCGGTGTCCGGCGACCGGGCGCACTATGCCTCCGACGTCGCCTCCAATGTCGCGGCCCTGCTGGGCATCGCCGCCTCGGCGGTCCTGGGGCTGAACGGCCTGGACGCCGCCGCCGCGCTGGTCGTCGCGGCGATCCTGCTCTGGGGCGCGATCGGCGTTTTCCGTGAGGCGTCCGGCCAGCTGCTCGACCGCGAGCTCGGAGGAGAGGCGCGGGGCCGGATCGTCGAGCTGATCACCCGCGATGCGCGGATCGCCGGCGTGCACCAGCTGCGCACCCGCGCGGCCGGCCCCTTCGTCCACATGCAGATGCACGTCGACCTCGACCCGGAGCTGAGCCTGGCCGACGCCCACGAAGTGCTGGTCGCGGCCGAGAAGCGGGTGCTGGAGGACTTCCCCTCGGCGGACATCATCATGCACGCCGATCCGCGCGGCAGGGCCGAGCCGCACGGCGGCGCCTTCGCCGAAACGACGTCCGTTCGCGCCTGAAAAAGCGGCACAGCTAACGGCGCCTTAAGAGGTCCGGCGTCATTTGGATTCGAAGGGATTCGCCCACGGAATCCGCCTCCTGACATCCCGCCGAGATGAGCGTCGAACGCACCCTGCACCATTTCCCGCTCGACCCCGCCTCGCGCCAGGTGCGGCTGGCGCTGGGTGAGAAACGCCTGCCGTTCGCCGACAATCCGGTGCGCTATTGGGAGCGGCCGAAGGCGCTGACCGAGCTCAACCCCTCCGGCCTGACGCCGGTGCTGGTCGAGGCGGGCGAGGGCGGGACCCTGGCGCTGTGCGAGAGCCGCGCCGTGCTCGACTACCTCGAAGAGGCCTATCCGGACCCGGCCCTGCTCGGCGCCGATCCGGCCGAGCGGGCCGAGGCGCGGCGCCTCCTGCAATGGTTCGACCGCAAGTTCGAGTTCGAGGCCGGCGGCTTCATCCTGCACGAGAAGATGGAGAAGCGGCTGCTGGGCCTGGGCGCGCCGGAGCTGGCCAACCTGCGCCAGGGCCGCGAGGGACTGAAGAGCCACCTCTACTACATGGACGGACTGCTCCAGGGCCGAGAATGGCTGGCAGGACGGCGGCTCTCGCTGGCGGATTTCGCCGCCGCCGCCCATCTGTCGGTGATCGACTATTTCGGCGACGTGCCGTGGAAGGACTTCGCCGCGGTGAAGACCTGGTACATGAAGCTGAAATCCCGGCCGGCGTTCCGGCCTCTGCTGCAGGACCGCTGGCCGGGGCTGACGCCGGCCCGGCATTATGACGACCTCGACTTCTGAGCGCCCGAACGACTTGATCCGCGCCGAGGCCAGGCGGCTCGGCTTCGACCTCTGCCGCTTCGCCGACCTTGACGACGCCTGGCCGGCGGCCGCCCGCCTGCGGGAGTTCCTGGACGCCGGGCGGCACGGCGAAATGGGCTGGATGGCCGAGACCGCCGAGCGCCGGGCCCATCCGCGCGGCATGTGGCCCGAGGCCCGCTCGGCGATCGTCCTGGGCGTCAATTATGGCCCGGATGAAAATCCCCTGACCTTGCTCGGCGAGCCGACCCGGGCCTCGATCAGCGTCTACGCCCGCGGCGATGACTATCACGACCTGATCAAGGGCCGGCTGAAACAGCTCGGCGGCTGGCTGCAGGCCCGCTTCGGCGGCCAGCTGAAGGTCTTCGTCGACACCGCGCCCTTGATGGAGAAGCCGCTGGCCGAGCGCGCCGGCCTCGGCTGGCAGGGCCGCCACACCAACCTCGTCAGCCGCGAGTTCGGCTCCTGGCTGTTCCTGGGCTCGATCCTGACGACCCTGGAGCTGGCGCCCGACGCGCCCGAGCCGATGACTTGCGGCAGCTGCACGGCCTGCCTGCAAGTGTGCCCGACCCAGGCCTTCCCCGCGCCGTTCCAGCTCGATGCGCGGCGCTGCATCTCCTACCTGACGATCGAGCTGAAGGGGCCGATCCCGCGCGAGTTCCGCGCCGCCATGGGCAACCGCATCTACGGCTGCGACGACTGCCTCGCGGTCTGCCCGTGGAACAAGTTCGCACAGGGCGCGCACGAGCAACGGCTGGCGGCCCGCACCGCCCTGCGCGCGCCGTCTCTGGCGGAGCTGGTCCGCCTGGACGATGCGGCCTTCCGCGCCCTCTTCGCCAAAAGCCCGGTCAAGCGCCTCGGCCGCGACCGCTTCGTGCGCAACGTGCTCTACGCCATCGGCAACTCGGGCGAGCCGGCGCTGGCGGCGGCGGCGGAACGGCTGCTGGACGATGCGGCGCCGGTGGTGCGCGGGGCGGCCGTCTGGGCGCTGTCGCGGCTGGTCGGGGCGGAGGCGTTTGCGGCGTTGCGGGAGTTGCGGCTCCGCGCGGAGCCGGATGAGCAGGTCCGCGAGGAATGGGCGGGGGCGACGCCCGACGCCCCCTCCGTGTCGCTATGCGAGCCACCTCGCCCGCTTCGCGGGGGAGAGGTCAGCGAAGCTGACTGAAAGGGCTTTCGGCGGTCAGAACGCCACCGCGCCCAGGTCCTTCAGCCGCGGCAGCACCTTGTCCTTGTCCGACAGCACCGCCTCGCCGTCGACGCGCCAGTCGATGGCGAGGTCCGGATCGTTCCAGATCACCCCGCCTTCGGTCGCGGGCGCATAGAGGCCGTCGACCTTGTAGGCCAACTCGCAGTCGTCGGTGAGGGTCGAATAGCCGTGGGCGAAGCCGCGGGGGACGAACAGCTGCTCGCCGCGCTCGGCGGTGAGCTCGGCGCAGACCCACCGGCCGAAAGTCGGCGAGCCGGCGCGCACGTCGACGGCGACGTCGAGGATCGCCCCGCGCAGCACCCGCACCAGCTTGGCCTGGGGATGCGGGGCCTTCTGGAAGTGCAGGCCGCGGACCGTCCCCTTCTTCGCATTGAAGGCCTGGTTGTCCTGCACGAAGTCGGCGTCGACCCCGGCCTCGGCGAGGGTCTTGCGGCTCCAGGTCTCGGCGAACCAGCCGCGTGCATCGCCATGGCGCCTGGGCGTGATAAGCAGGACCTCAGGGATGGCCAGCGGCGTGATCGTCGTCATGTCGTCCTGCAGTTCACGATGTCGGAGAACAGCCTCGCATGGCGCGGGACGGCGCAAATGACAAGCCTCCTTCGCCGCAGGTCAGCGTGGCGGTGGTCGCCTACGAGAGCGGCGCGCTTCTGCGCGACTGCCTGGCCTCGCTCCGTGAACAGACGATTGGCGACGTCGAGGTGATCCTGGTCGACAACGCCTCCAGCGACGGCGCGGCCCAGGCGGCGGCGGCCGCCCAGCCGGACCTGGTCTTCATCGCCAACGCCAAGAACCTCGGCTTCGCCGCCGCGGTCAACCAGGCGGCCCGCCGCGCGCGCGGGCGCTGGCTGGCGCTGCTCAACCCGGACGCCTTCGCAGCGCCCGACTGGCTGGAGGCGCTCCTGGCGGCGGCCGAGGCCTGGCCGGAAGTCCGCTGCTTCGCCACGCGGCAGCTGAAGGCCGAGGATCCGTCGCGGCTCGACGGCCTGGGCGATGTGATGTCGCTGGCGGGCTTCGCCTTCCGCGGGGGCTACAACCAGCCGGACCCCGGCCTGACCGACCCGGCCTTGGTCTTCTCGGCCTGCGGCGGGGCGATGATGATCGACCGTGGGCTGTTCCTGGAGATGGGCGGGCTCGACGAGCGGCTGTTCTGCTACTGCGAGGACGTCGACCTGGGCTACCGGCTGCAGCTGCGGGGCGAGCCGACGCTGCTGGTCCCGGCCGCGGCGGTGCGGCACGTGGGCTCGGCCTCCAGCGGCGGTCCGCGCTCGGACTTCGCCACCTTCCACGGCACCCGCAACCGGCTGTGGATCTACCTCAAGGACACCCCGCCGGCGCTGCTCTGGCTGACCCTGCCGCTGCACATGCTGGCGACCGCGGTGCTGTTCGCCCGCCACCTCACCCGCGGCGAGATCGCCTCGCCCTGGCGCGGCTTCATCGCCGCCCTCGACGGCCTGCCGCTGGCGCTCCAGATGCGGCGGGAGGCGCAAGGCGCGCGCAAGGTCGGCTCCTGGGCGATCGCCCGCCAGATGAGCTGGAGCCCGCGGGTCCTGGTCCGCCGCAAGGTGGTGGTTCGCCCGGCGGTCAGGTCCCGGGGTTCTGCGCCCACTCGATCAGCCGGCGCATGAAGCCCGCGCCCCGCTCCAGCTGCGAGCGCTCGACGAACTCGTCCGGCTGGTGCGCCTGAAGGATGGAGCCCGGCCCGCAGATCACGGTCGAGAAGCCGGCCTCCTGGAACTGGCCGGCCTCGGCGGCGAAGGAGACCGTGCGCGGCGGGCCGTTGTCGCCGGCCAGCCGGCGGGCGAAGGCCTCGGCCACGCCGTTCGGCTCCGGCGACAGCGGCGGGGTGTGCGAACGGCGCAGGATCTCGACGCAGGCTTCCGGCGCGCGGGCCTTCAGCGCCCGGTCCAGCGCCTCCACCTGGGCGTAGAACGGCAGCAAGAGGCGCGACGGGTCGAGGCCCGGCGGACAGCGCAGGTCGAACAGGAACTGGCACTCGCGGGCGAGGATGTTGCTGGCCGTCCCGCCGTGGATCACGCCGATGGTGAGGGTCGCGCCCTTCGGCGTGAACGGCGAGGCGGGGTCGGCCTCCCGCTCCAGCCGGTCCGCCAGCTCGCGCAGGCTGGCCATCAGCGGCACGGCCTCCATGATCGCCGAGACGCCCTGCTGGGTCTGGCTGGAGTGGGCCTCGCGGCCGCGCACG
>NZ_DATELG010000056.1:0-4902 GCF_035276905.1 Phenylobacterium sp.
CCTCAAGCCCGCCACCAACCAGCTGCTGGTCGGGCATTCGCCCCGCGCGCTGGTCGTGCTGCCGATCACCATCGCCGTCCTGGCGCTCGGCCGGACGGCCGCCCAGGTGACCCAGGCCACGCTGATGAACCGGATCGGCAATGGCGTGGTGGCCGACATCCAGCTGCAGCTGTTCGGCAAGCTGGTGCGCGCCGACCTCGCCCACCTGCGCACCCAGCACTCCGGCGCCTACGTCTCCTCGGTGCTCTACGACGCGGGCCTGACGCGCGAGGCGGCGACGAGCGGGGTGATCAACTACACCCAGAACTTCCTGACCACCGCCGGCGCCGTGGTGGTGATGTTCTACAACGACTGGATCCTGTCGCTGACCCTGCTGGTCGCAGCCCCGCTGGCGAACGCCATCATGCGCCGGTTCTCCAAGCAGACGACCAAGGCCGCCAAGGGCGCGATGGCCGAGACCTCGGCGCTCTCCACCGCCATCATGGAGAGCCTCGACGGCGTGCGCGTGGTGAAGATCGAGAACCGCGAGGCCTTCGAGGAGGCGCGCGTGGCCGAGGTGGTGCGCCGGCGCGAGAAGTTCCTGGTCAAGGGGGCCAACGCCCGCGCCCGCGCCGCACCGGCCACCGAGCTCCTGATGACCCTGATCATGGCGGTGGTGTTCGCCTACGCCGGCTGGCGTTCGCAGCACGGCGGCATGAGCGCCGGCGCCTTCATCTCCTTCGTCGCGGCCTTGGGCATGGGCTCGCAGTCGCTCAGGCAGCTGGCCAACCTGCAGACGGTGTTCGCCGAGGGCATGTCGGCGGCGCGCCGGCTGTTCGCCGCCCTCGACGTCGAGCCGGAGATCCGCGACGAGGCGCACGCCCGGCCGCTCGGGCGCGCCAAGGGCGAACTCGCGTTCGAACAGGTCGGCTTCGCCTATGGGACCGACGGGCCCGCGGCGCTCAGCGACGTGAGCCTCGAGGTGAGGCCCGGCGAGACGGTGGCCCTGGTCGGCCCGTCCGGCGGCGGCAAGACCACCCTGCTCAACCTGATCCCGCGCTTCTACGACGTGACCGAGGGCCGGGTGACGCTCGACGGCCGTGACGTGCGCGAGGTGACGCTGGCCTCGCTGCGCCGCCAGATCGCCCTGGTGACCCAGGAGCCGTTCCTGTTCGACGACACCATCCGCGCCAACATCGCCTACGCCCGGCCCGACGCCAGCCAGGCGCAGATCGAGGCCGCGGCGGGGGCGGCGGCGGCGCACGACTTCATCTCGGCCCTGCCGGGCGGCTACGAGACCGCGGTCGGCGAGGCCGGCGCCCGGCTCTCAGGCGGCCAGCGGCAGCGGATCGCCATCGCCCGCGCCTTCCTGAAGGACGCCCCGATCCTCCTCCTCGACGAAGCGACCAGTGCGCTCGACACCGAGAGCGAGGCCCAGGTGCAGGCGGCGCTGAAGCGGCTTATGGCCGGCCGCACGACCCTGCTCATCGCCCACCGGCTGTCGACCGTGCGCGGCGCCGACCGGATCTACGTCATCGACAAGGGCCGCATCGTCGAGAGCGGCGACCACGACGGCCTGGTGCGCAAGGGCGGCCTCTACGCCCGGCTCGCCCGCACGCAGGATCTGGAGGCGGTTTGAAGGGGCTGCTGCGCAACGACGGCGTCCAGGCCTTCCTGGGCTGGGTGCTCGGGACCTATTTCCGCGTGATCCTGCGCACGGTGCGATGGCGCCATGAGAACCTGGCCTGCGTCGAGCCGGTGCTGGCCGGCGACAGCGGCGCCATCGGCCTCTTCTGGCACGGCCGCGTGCCGCTCTGCCTGGCGACCGCCCCGCAGTGGTGGAGGAAGCGCACGCGGGCCTTCGTCAGTCCCTCGTCGGACGGGCAATTCATCGCCGACGCGCTGGCGATGTCCGGCTTTCCGGCGATCCGCATCTCGTCGGCCAAGAAGGGCGATGCGGCCAAGGCGCGCCAGGCGGTGGCGGCGATCCGCGAGGCGGTGACCTGGGTCGCCGGCGGCGGGGCGCTGATCGTCACCCCCGACGGCCCGCGCGGGCCCAACGAAGTCATCGCCCCGGGCGCCCTGCAGATCGCCAAGCGCTCGGGCCAGCCGGTGTTCCTGATGGGCATCGCCGCCCATCCGGCGACCCAGCTGAAGACCTGGGACCAGGTGATGTTCGCCGCCCCCTTCGGCCGCGGAGCGGTGGTCTGGGACGGACCGCTGCACGTGCCGGCCGACGCCGACGACGCCGAAATCGCACGGCTGATCGCCGGCTGGTCGGCCAGGTTGTCGAGCGCCACCCGCCGCGCCGAGGCGCTCGTCGGGCGCAGCCCCGTTGATCCCGCCGCCGCCGGGTGAGAGATAAGCCCATGGCCAGCGCCCACCCGCACGATCATCACCACGACCATGAGCATGACCATGACGCTCATCACCATGGTCACGGGCACGACCACGGCCATCATCATCACCACCATCACGTCTCGCCGGAGAACATGGGCCGGGCCTTCGCCATCGGCGTGGCGCTCAATTCCGCCTTCGTGGCGGCGGAGGTGGCGGCCGGCCTCTGGGCAGGCTCCCTGGCGCTGCTGGCCGACGCCGGCCACAACCTCTCCGACGTCCTGTCGCTGATCCTGGCCTGGGGCGCGGCGGCGCTGGCCAGGCGCGCGCCCGCAGGGCGGCGGACCTATGGCCTGCGCAAGAGCACCATCCTGGCCTCGCTGGCCAACGCGGTGCTGCTGATGGTGGCGGTCGGGGCGATCGTCTCGGAGTCGGTCCACCGCTTCGCCGCGCCGGCCTCGGTGCAGACCGGGGTGGTCATGCTGACCGCCGCGATCGGCGTGGCGATCAACACGGCGACCGCCCTGCTGTTCTTCCGCGGCGGCCACGGCGACCTCAACGTCCGCGGCGCCTTCCTGCACATGGCCGGCGACGCCGCGGTCTCGGTGGCGGTGGTGATCGGCGCCTTCGTGATGGCGCGCACCGGCCTTTCCTGGATCGATCCGGCGCTCAGCATCGCCATCGCCGTCTTCATCCTCTGGGCGACCTGGGGGCTCCTGAGAGAGTCCATCGACCTGTCGCTCGACGCCGCGCCCAAGGGGATCGACGTCGACAAGGTGCGCGGCTGGCTGGCCGATCAGCCCGGCGTGGTGGAGGTCCACGACCTGCACATCTGGGCCATGAGCACCACGGAGACGGCGCTGACCGTCCACCTGATCCGGCCGGCGAACGACGACGGCGACGCCTTTCTGCACCGCACCTGCGAGGGCCTCGCCCGGCGCTTCAACATCGGCCACGCCACCATGCAGGTCGAGACCAACCCGGCCCATGCCTGCCGGCTCGCGCCGCCCGAGGTGGTGTGAGGCGCAAGACGAGGCCCCTGCCGCTGGCGCTGTACGGCGCAGCGACGCTGCTGCTCGAGCCGCTTGCGCCACGCCTGCTCGCCGCCCGCGCGGCCAAGGGCAAGGAAGCAACCCCGCGCCTGCACGAGCGGCTTGGCCGCGCCAAGCGCCCGCGGCCGGCGGGCCGGCTCGTCTGGCTGCACGCGGTCAGCGTCGGCGAAAGCCTGTCGCTGCTGCCGCTGATCGCGGCCCTGGGGCGCCGGCCGGAGCTGGCGCTGCTGGTCACCTCCGGGACTGTCACCTCGGCCGAGTTGCTGGCGCGCCGGCTGCCGCAGGGCGTGATCCATCAGTTCGCCCCCATCGACGCCCCCGGGGCCGTACGCCGGTTCCTCGACCACTGGCGGCCCGACGCCGGCCTCTTCGTCGAGAGCGAGCTGTGGCCGAACCTGATCCTGGCGGCCCGGGCGCGCGGCGTGAAGCTGGGCCTGATCTCCGCGCGGATCACCGCCGCCAGCGCCGCCGGCTGGGCCCGCGCCCCAGCCTCGGCCCGCGCCCTGCTCGGCGCCTTCGACCTGATCCTGCCGCAGGACGAGGCCACGGCGGGGCGGTTGGAGGCGCTGGGCGCGGTGACCGGCCCGCGGCTGAACCTGAAGCGCGCCGGCGCGGCCCCGCCCGCGGACGAGGCTGCGCTCGCCGGGTTTCGCGCGCAGATCGGCGCCCGTCCGGTGGTGCTGGCCGCCAGCACCCATCCCGGCGAGGAGCCGCTGATCGCCGAGGCCTTCCGCGCCGTGGCCGACGATCGGCCCGACGCCCTGTTGATCCTCGCCCCGCGCCATCCCGACCGCGGCCCGGGGCTCGCCGCCGAGCTGGCGGCCGGCCGCTGGTCGGTCGCACGGCGCAGCCTGGGCGAGACGCCCGGCGCCGGCGTCCAGACCTATGTGGCCGATACGCTGGGCGAGATGGGCCTTTTGCTCCGGCTGGCCGATGTCGTGGTGATGGGCGGCAGCTTCGTGGACGGGATCGGCGGGCACAATCCACTGGAGGCCGCCAGGCTGGGCGCGGCGCTGGTCACCGGTCCGCACGTCGCCAACGCCGAGGAGCTCTATGACGAGATGCTGGCGGAGGCCGCGGCGATCCAGGCCGCCGACGCAAGCGCCCTGACGCGCCACCTGCGCGGCCTGCTGGCCAATCCCCAGATCGCCCGTCGCATGGGCGAGGCCGCGCTCGACTACGCCGAGCGGCAGAACGCGACGCTGGAAGGTGCGCTGCCGCTGATCGAGGACCTGGTGGGATCGTGAAGCTCTCGACGCCGCGCTGGTGGTACAGCCGCGATCGGCGGGTCATGCCGGTGACGCGCGCCCTGCTCACGCCCGTCTCCTGGATCTGGGCGGCGGTCACCGCACGGCGCATCGCCAGGACCGCGTGCCAAGACGTCGGCGTGCCGGTGATCTGCATCGGCAACCTGACGCTCGGCGGGACCGGCAAGACGCCGATCGTTCGCGCCGTCGCCGAGCGGTTGGCCGCCCAAGGCGTCGACGTCCACCTGCTCTCCCGCGGCTACGGCGGCAGCCTCAAAGGCCCCGTG
>NZ_DATELG010000057.1:0-5971 GCF_035276905.1 Phenylobacterium sp.
GATAAATTACATCGCCGCCAAGCCGACCGACAGTCTGAGCTACGGCGGCCGAGTGAGCTATGGGCGGTTCAACACCGCCGATCTTTCCGGCTTTGTCAGCGGCCCGCTGACCAGCACGCTGAACGCGCGCCTGGCCGTTCGCTCGCTCCAATCGAACGACTGGCAAAAGAGTTACAGCCGACCGGACACGAACGGCTCGCAAAACCAGCTGTTCGGTCGGTTGCTGCTCGATTGGCGGCCGACGGACAGCCTTAAATTTGAGCTGAACCTCAATGCGTGGCGCGATCGCTCGGACACGCAGGCGCCGCAACTGATCGGCAAGATCTCCGCACTGGGGGTTCCGGCGCTGCTGGCGCCCGAATTCGTCGCATTCCCGCTGGCCCCGCACGAGGCCCGCGCCGCCGATTGGGACCCTGACCGATCGTTCCGCAACAACAATCGGTCAGGTCAGGCGGCGCTGCGCGTCGATTACGCTCTGAACAGCGACATTACCCTGACGGCTCTGTCCTCCTACCAGAATTATAAGCGCTTCCAGCCTGTCGATGTGGATGGCACGCCTTTCGACCTGTTCTATCTGGAAAATAGCGGTCACATCGAAACCTTCTTCGAAGAATTGCGGCTGGCCGGAAAGATCGCCGATCGAGGCAACTGGCTGGTCGGCGCCAACTACCAGCATGATGACGTATTCGACAATACCGACATATCGATAACGCGTTCGAGCCAGCGCGTGATCGCCAGCGGCGTTGTCAACCGCAACACGCAAAAGATGAAGACTTACGCCGGCTATGTGAATGTCGATTATGAAATCGTGCAGCACGTCAAACTGCTCGGCGGCCTTCGCTATACGAAGGCGGATCGCTCCTATCTCGGCTGCAGCCTCGACCCCGGCGACGGCACATTTTCCACGACGGTGAACGCCATTTTCCCGCGGGCCAATCCCGCGGTTCCCGGCGGCTGCATATCGACCAACAGCAGCGGTGAGTTTGGACTGATCAGCGACAGTCTCAATCAGCACAACGTATCCTGGCGGGTCGGCGTCAACTATGAGCCTCAGACCGGAACCCTGTTGTACGCCAACGTCAGCAAGGGCTACAAGGCCGGCAGCTTCCCGAACCTGACCGTATTGCTTCCCGAACAGGTCCGGCCGGTGACCCAGGAAAGCCTGCTGGCCTATGAAGTCGGCTTCAAGTCTCATTTGTTTGATAGAAGGCTTCAGCTCAACGGCGCCGCGTTCTACTATGACTACACAAACAAACAGGTCCGCGGCGTTACGGAAATACCGCCGATCGGGACGCTTGAGACATTGGTCAACATCCCGAAATCCCACGTGGTCGGGTTCGAGCTGAGCGCCAACTGGCATCCGATCGAAGGGCTGACAATTTCCCCGTCGATAACATTGACGAAGTCCGAGATCGAGGGCTCCTTCATCAACGGCACCTCGGCGTCGACGACGGTGGACTTCGGCGGCCAACCTTTCCCCTACACCCCCAAATGGTCCGGCAATACCGATGCTGAATATCGCTGGGGCTTGAACAACGATCTTACGGCATTCGTGGGGGGCAATGTCAGCTACCAAACCCCCACCAACGGCAGCGTCGGCCAGCCTGAGCTTTTCCGCCTCCGCGGTTACGCGTTGCTCGACCTTCGTGCGGGCATATCCGGCCCGAATGACAGGTGGACCGCCAGCCTCTGGGGCCGCAACGTGACGAATGTCTACTATTGGACCGCCGCAACGCGCGGGTCGGACGCCGCCGTGCGCTATGCGGGCATGCCGGCGACCTACGGCTTGTCCTTCAACTTCCGTTACTGAGCCGCTGCACGGGCCCGCTTGCCTGCTGGGCAGGCGGGCCTTCGCATCACCATCAGGCGACCGCCGGCGCCTGAGCCAGGAGCAGCCAAGCGGCATCGGCTTGACGTGCAGACGGAGCGCGAAGCCCGGCGCGGGCCGGTCGCCCGGTGACATCGCCACCATATTATCCGGCTAATCCCACAATATTTTCGGCTCGGTTTACGCGAGAACTGTCGCTCATGCGAAACCGGCATCACTTGGGCGATTTTTTCGAATGGTCCCGTCGTCGCCGCTCGTTAAGCAGGGCGAGCCAGCGAAAGGGTTGAAATGGCGACTGTAAGAGATGCCACCATAGGCTTGCTTCGCGCCTTCGGGATGAACAGGATATTCGGCAATCCAGGTTCCACCGAATTGCCGCTGTTCCGCGATTTCCCGGCCGACTTCCATTATCATCTCGGATTGCAGGAATCGGTCGTGGTGGGAATGGCCGACGGCTATGCTCAGGCGACGCGAAACGCCGCCTTCGTCAATCTTCATTCGTCCGCCGGCGTGGGCCACGCGCTGGGCAACCTGTTCACCGCCTATAAGAACCAGACACCGCTGGTCGTCACCGCAGGACAACAGGCGCGGTCCATATTGCCTTACGAGCCCTATCTCTTCGCGGACCGGTCCACGGAATTTCCCCGGCCGTTTGTGAAATGGGCTTGTGAGCCCGCACGGGCCCAGGACGTTCCTGCGGCCATAGCGCGCGCCTATCACGTGGCGATGGAGCAGCCTTGCGGACCGACGTTCGTCTCGGTGCCGGTCGACGATTGGGATCAGTCCTGCGAGCCGCCGGAAATCCGGCGCGTCGTCGCCCTTAATCCGGGAGATCCGCTCCAACTGGCCGATGCGGCGGAAGCGCTCGCCTTCGCCCGGAACCCGGCTTTCGTTCTGGGCGCGGGTATCGCGCGCGACGACGCCTGGTCCGATATGATCACGTTGGCGGAGCGGCACCAGGCCGCAGTCTGGGCGGCGCCTCTGGCCGCCCGCAACGTCTTTCCCGAGCAGCATGGGCTGTTCGCCGGCTTTTTGAGAGCGTCCCGAGAAGCCATTGTCCAGGACCTGGACGGTCATGACCTGATCCTCGTCATCGGCGGCCCCCTGTCGCTTTATCATGTTGAGGGGTTCGGGCCGCATGTCCCCGACGGCGCGAAGGTGATCCAGATCGTGGATAACCATGCCCAGGCCGCCTGGTCCCCGACCGGCATCGCCGTCATCGCCAACGCGCGGCACGCGGTCCGTTCGCTGCTGGCGGGACCCGAGCCGGTACGACGGCCGCCACGGCCGCCGCGCGCGCCCCCGCCGCCACTGGACGGTCGCATCCTGTCCGACGCCTATCTGATGCAGCAGATCGCCCGCTTGCGGCCAAGCGGATCGGTCATTGTCGAGGAGGCCCCGTCCAGTCGTGCGGCGATGCACGACTATTTGCCGATCCATGACCGCGACGGCTTCTACACCTGCGCCAGCGGCGGACTGGGCCATGGACTGCCCGCCGCCATCGGCGTGGCCCTGGCCCGGCCAGACGCCAAGGTTATTGCAGTGCTGGGCGACGGATCGAGCATGTACGCCATCCAGGGACTATGGTCGGCAGCGCAACTCGGCCTGCCGATAAGCTTCATCATCATCAAGAATTGCCGTTATCAGGCGCTGCTGGAATTCGGACGCCATTTTGGTCTGCAATCGGTGGAAGGGACCCATTTGCCCGACATGGATTTCGTGTCGCTGGCGCGTGGCCAGGGCCTGGATTCGGTGTTGATTACCCGTGCGTGCGATCTAGACAGTGCGATCTCGGCGTCTTTTTCCGCCGCCAAGCCTACTTTGGTTGAGGTTCTCGTGGATTGACGCCGTGTCTTGGCGCAGGACAACAGGATAGTCCGTTGAGGTCATCGTCCAACATTTCCGCGCGCGAGCATCGGCTCGCCGAACGCTGCCTGAGCCATGAGGACTTCCGGCAGGCGGCGAAGCGGGCCCTGCCGCGCATGGTCTTCGACTTTGTGGACGGCGGCGCGGGCGATGAACGCGCCATGGCCAGAAATATCGACGCTTTCGCACGGACGTTGCTGCTGCCCCGCGCTCTGCAGGCCGTATCCGAACGGGACCAAAGCGTCGCGCCATTCGGGCGGCGCTGGAACAGCCCTTTCGCCATCGCTCCCATGGGCCTGACCGGCCTGGTCCGACCTCAGGGCGACCTCATCCTTGCTCGCTGCGCGCGGGATGCGGGCATTCCCTTTTGCCTGTCCACCGCCTCGACCAGCAGCATCGAAGAGGCCTCTCGGGAGATGGCCGGCGGCGACCTTTGGTTCCAGCTCTATGTGCTGGAGCAGCGCTGCACGAACGCCCTGGTGAAGCGAGCCGCCGACGCCGGCGTGTCGACGCTGGTCCTCACCGTCGATGTCGTGGTGAACGGCGACAGGCGGCGCGACGCGCGCAACGGCTTTGCGCTGCCGCTACGCTTGTCGCCGAGGCTGGCCGCCAGCGTAGCCGCGCATCCGCGCTGGTTGCTGCGTCAGGTCATGCACGGTTTTCCCAAGGCCGTCCATTTCGCAGGACAAGCGCTCGACATTGAAGCGCAGATGCGTCTGATGCGTCGCGAACTTGACCCTGGCTTTGACTGGCATGCCCTGAGGCGTCTCCGGGACCAGTGGAAGGGCACGCTGATCGTCAAGGGGCTGTTGCGAGCCGAAGACGTCCAGCGCTGCCATGAAGCCGGGATAGACGGCGTCATTCTGTCCAACCACGGCGGGCGGCAACTGGACGAGGCGCCGGCGCCGCTCGACCAGCTGCGGTCGTCTGCTCCACCGGCCGGCGGCGTCGTGTTGCTGGACAGCGGCGTCCGCGACGGAGGAGACATACTCAAGGCGCTTGCCTTAGGAGCCCATGGCGTGCTGGTGGGGCGCCCGCTTCTCTATGCCTTGGCGGCCGCGGGCGAGGCAGGCGTCACCCATATGTTGTCCTTGTTGCGAACGCAACTTGACGGGCGACTTGCGTTGACCGGATGCGCGCGTGTCCGGGATGCGGATCGCGGTCTGCTCGTGGACGACGCCGGATCCGCACCTGCAGCGCGGTGATGGCGGCCGCGCGCGTGTCCGGTCCCTCCGCCCGTGCACACGGCCGTCAGAGGTCGAGCACCAGACGCCGGCTCTTGGACCGCGAGCAGCAGGGGAAAAACTGGTCGTTGGCTTTGCGCTCCGCCTCTGTCAGGTAGCAGTCGCGGTGATCCGGCGTTCCCTCGAGCAGTCGCGTCAGGCAGGCGCCGCAGACGCTTTGCTCGCAGGAGGTCGACAGGTCCACGCCGTTGTCCCTCAGCATGGCGATTCCCGTGCGGTCGGCCGCAATGTCGAACACTTGGCCTGTGGAGGCGAGCTTCACCTGGAAGGGCCCGCCCTCGGCAAGCATCTGGGTGGCGTCGGCGGTGAAGTATTCGCGGTGGACCTGCTTGTCGGTGTAGCCCTTGGCCGCCGCCGCGCTCAGCACGAAGTCGATGTAGGCGGTGGGACCGCAGACATAGGCGTAGGTCCCGGGGGCCGGCTGGCCCGGTGCGGCGTCGATGTCCAACTTCTGGGCGTCGTCGCCATCGTCGAAATGGAAGTGAACCTTGTCGGCGATGGTCGAGGCCTGGATGCGGTCGTGGAAGGCGCAGCGGCTCCTGGAGCGGGCGCCGTAGTGCATCTCGAAGTCGGCGCCGATGGCGGCCACGGTCATCAGCGGCTTGGTCGCTGCCCGGCTTCCTCCACAGGTTCCGAAACATGAAACTGTACGTTTGTCTAACTTTGGCCTAGCACAAGTCAGGACCTGTTGAAAATGGGGCAGTTCCATCGAAGCCTACGATGCCTTCTATCTGGCGATGGGCTGCAAGACGTGGAGGACCTACATTGACCGCCGATATCGTTCAGGCGCCCAGGTCCGTCCTCCGGCGCGCGCAGCCCAGCCACGAAGAGCTGCTCCGGTGGGCCCGGGCCCTGGCGACCACCGTGAAGGGGCGGGCCGAGGAGACCGAGCAGCTTCGCCGGCTTACCGACCCGTCAGGCCACGGGCGCCCATGGCATGGAATGCGCTCGGCAGCGGCCTCATCAATGCGATTGGCAGGACTGGCGCGCCAAGTCTCTCGGCACGATGATCTGGCCCTTGCGGATCGGGCCG
>NZ_DATELG010000058.1:0-2590 GCF_035276905.1 Phenylobacterium sp.
CGAGGTGCTGGCGGGCGCGCGCGCCGTTCTGGTCAGCGCGCCGCCGACCGCCGACGGCTGTCCGGCGCTGCCGGTGCTGGTCCCGGCGGTCGCCCGCGCCGGCGCCTTCCCCGACTGGATCGGCTACCTCTCGACCACCGGCGTCTACGGCGACCGGCGCGGCCGCTGGGTGTTCGAATCCAGCCGGCTGGCGGCCCAGTCGGTCGAGGGCGCCCGCCGCGTCGGCGCCGAGCGCGACTGGCGGCAGGTCGGCCGCGGCATGGGGCTGACGGTGACGGCCTTCCGCCTGCCGGGCATCTACGGCCCCGGCCGCTCGAGCCTGGACCGCCTGCGCGAGGGCCGGGCTCTCCGGATCACCAGCCCCGAGCACGTCTTCTCGCGCATCCACGTCGACGACCTGGCGGCGGGCCTGGAGGCCTCGATCGAGCGCCCCCGCGCCGGGGCGGCCTACAATCTCTGCGACGACGAGCCGTGCCCGAACAGCGAGGTGGTGGCCTACGCCGCGCGCCTGCTGGGCCTGCCGCTCCCGCCCGAGGTTCCGCTCGCCGAGGCCAGGCTGCCGCCGGCGGCGCTGCGCTTCTACGCCGAGAGCAAGCGGGTCTCGAACGCCCTGGCCAAGGCCGAGCTCGGCTGGCGGCCGATGTACCCGACCTATCGCGAGGGGCTGAGGGCGGTGCTGGCGGCGGAGAGCTCTTCCCGCCCTTGATTAAGGGAGGGACGAAAGCTCGGCCACCAACCGCGCGAGGTCCTGCGGCCGCGACAGCCGGTGATCGCCGTCCTTGATCAGGCTGAAAACCACGTCCTGGCTCTTGATCGCCTGCGCCAGCTGCAGCGCGTGACGCCAGGGCACGTCGGGGTCCTCGCCGCCCTGCAGGACGCGCACCGGCGCGGCGATCGGCACGGAAGCGTCGAGGATCGACCAGCGCGCGCCGTCCTCCAGCAGCGCGAGGGTGATCGGGTTCGGGTCGCCGTATTCGGACGGCTGCATCCAGACGCGGGCTTCGCGCAGGGCGATCAGGGCCTCGGGCGGGAAGCTGGCCGGCATCAGCTTCGTCGTGAAGTCGGGCGCGGGCGCGACCAGCACCATGCCGCAGATCCGCTCGGGCCTGGCCAGCGCCGCCAGGCAGGCGATCCAGCCGCCCATCGAGGAGCCCACCAGCACCAGCGGCCCCTCGGTCATCTCGTCGATCACCGCCAGGGCGTCCTCGCGCCAGCGGGTGATGGTCCCCTGCACGAAGGCGCCGGAGGACTCGCCGTGGCCGAAATAGTCGAAGCGCAGGTAGCCGCGCCTGTTGGCCTTCGCCCAGTCGGCCAGGGCCTCGGCCTTGGTCCCGGCCATGTCGGAGCGGTAGCCGCCCAGCCAGACCACCGTCGGCCCCTTCCCCGCCACCCGCCGCCAGGCCAGCCGCTCGCCGTCCGGGCGGGGCAGAAATCCGCTCGTCTCGCTCATCCCTTCTCCTAGCGCGGGCGGCCGCGTCCGTCTGCGCCCTTTACGCGATGGCTTTTGCCGCTAAGGGAGGGGCCGTGGCGCTTCCTCCCGACTTCACCCTGCTCCAGGTGGTCCCCGAGCTCGAGACCGGGGGCGCGGAGCTGAGCGCGCTGGAGATCGCGCGGGCGGTGACCAAGGCCGGCGGCCGCGCGCTGGTGGCCAGCCGCGGGGGGCGGATGGTCGCGCGGCTGGAGGCGGACGGCGGGCGCTTCGAGCAGATGCCGGCGCACTCGAAGAATCCGCTGGTGATCCTCGGCAACGCCGCGCGCCTGGTGGACCTGATCCGCCGCGAGAAGGTCAGCCTGGTCCACGCCCGCTCACGCGCGCCGGCGTTTTCGGCGCTATGGGCGGCGCAGGCGACGAAGACGCCGTTCGTCGCCACCTACCACGGCATCTACAAGGCCCAGAGCGGGCTCAAGCGCTGGTACAATGCGGTGATGACCCGCGGCGACCTGGTGATCGCCAACTCCGCGTTCACCCGCGCCCACGTGCTCGCCGAGCACCGCATCGACCCGGCCAGGGTGGTGGCGATCCCCCGCGGCGTCGACCTCGACAGGTTCGATCCGGCCCACATCGCGCCTGAGCGGGTCGACGCCCTGCGCCAGGCCTGGGGCGTGGCCGCGGGCGATCCCCGGACGAAGATCCTGCTCGCCGGCCGGCTGACGCGGATCAAAGGCCAGCTGACGATCATCGAGGCGGCGGCCCGGCTGACGGCCGAGGGCCGTTCGGACTTCCTGATCCTCTTCGCCGGCGACGACCAGGGGCGCAGCGACTATCGCCAGGAGCTGACGGCGGCGATCGAACGCGCCGGTCTTCAGGAAGCGATCAGGATTGTCGGCCACTGTGACGACATGCCCGCCGCCTTCATGCTCTGCGACCTGGCGCTGCTGCCCACCACCGTGCCGGAATCCTTCGGCCGCGCGGCGGTCGAGCCGCAGGCGATGGGCCGTCCGGTGATCGCCGCGGCGCACGGCGGAACCATGGAGACGGTGGTCGACGGCGAGACCGGCTGGCTGGCGCCCCCGAGCGACGCCGGGGCCTGGGCCGCGGCGCTCGCCCGCGCCATCGATGTGGGGCCGGGCGGCCGCGCGCGGATGGGCC
>NZ_DATELG010000059.1:0-2611 GCF_035276905.1 Phenylobacterium sp.
CAACGCCGGCGTCGTCTGGTCGGCGACTGACGTGGACACCCTGCGGGCGACCTACGCGCGCGGCTCGCAGATCCCCTCGCTCTGGTCGCTGGGCGCGCTCATCCCCCTCGGTTCGAACTTGATCTATAGGGGTGACCAGAACCTGGAGCCGACCGTGGTGACCAACTACGGTCTGTCCTATGATCGGTCCCTGCCGCAGATCGGCGGCAGCGCCAGCGTCCGGCTCTTTTATCAGAAGTCCAAGGACATCGTCGGCCAGCCTGACATCCTGCGCCCCGACATCGTGTCGCCGGCCCTCACAATCATCCGGTTCGCGAATGTCTCCGACTCCGAGGTCAAGGGCGTCGAAGCGGTTATGAAGGGCGCCTATAAGAACGGCGTCCGCTGGACTGCGAACTACACCTACACTGACGTCAGCGACAGCCCGAAGGCGCGCTACGCCGGCGACATTCTGTCCGGCAAGCAGGCGGCCTTCGCCCTGACCACGCCGAAGAGCCGCGCCAATCTGAACGTCGGCTGGGACAACGCCCAATGGAGCGTGGACGGCTTCCTCCGCTACCAGAGCAAGTATCAGATGGCGGCCCTCGGCGTGGCCAAGGGCGCCCCGCGGCAGGTCGACGCCTACGGGACGCTCGCCGCCCGCGTGGCCCGCAACTTCGACCACGGCTTCACCGTCGCGGTCAGCGGCCAAGGCCTGACGCAGAAGCGCCAGGCCCTGACCTCCGGCATCGAAGCCGATCGCCGCGTCTACCTGACGCTCAGCAAGACCTGGTGACCTGACAACGGCCCCGCTTTTCGGCGGGGCCGTTCCTAGCCTTGGAGACCGAGATGAAATCGCTCCGCTTCGCCGACCTCTCGATCATGGTGAAAATGGCGCTCGCGCCGGCCTTCGCCGTGATCGTCCTCGCCGCGGTGTCCGCCGGCGGGTTCTACACCCAGCAACTGCAGAGCCATGCCCTCGACCGCGTGGTCCAGCACGACATGAGCGTGAGCCTGAAGCTCGCGGCCATTTCGAAGCGGATCACGGCGGCGCATCTGCAGATCTACCAGCTGCTTACCGAGAAGGCGCAGAACGCCGCCAGCTCAGGCTCGCCGGAAAAGGTGCAGGCGCTGTTGGGCGAGGTGGACTCGATCAAGACCGATCTGGCCAAGCTGAAGGCGAACATCCCGGCCAGCCAGCAGGCGAACTTCGCCAAGGTCACCAAGGATCTGACGGATTACCGCGGCGGGATCGAGGTCGTCGGCTCGATGCTGGGCGTCGACTTCAACACCGCCGCGTCCTTCGTCGCGCCCTTCGAACAGCAATACAGCCGCATGACCAGCAACCTCGATGGGGCGGTCAAGGCGGTGCAGGCCGACTCCGCCGCCGCCGCCGCCAAGAACGCGGACGACGCCAAGGCGGTGGGCCAGGTGGTGTTGGGCGGGTCGCTCCTGACCCTGCTGGCGGTGGTCGGCATGTCGATGGTCAGCATCCTCGGCGTCAAGCGCGGCATCAGCGACATCGCCGGCGCCACCGAGAAGCTGGCCGGCGGCGACCACGGCGTCGACACCGACAAGCTGCAGCGCAAGGACGAGCTGGGCGCCATCGTGCGCGGCCTGGCGGTCTTCAAGGACAACCAGCAACGGCTGGCGGCCATGCGCCGCGAGCAAGAGGAGAGCCAGGCGCGCGAGGCGGCGATGCGCGAGCAGGTCGAGCGCGAGCGCGCCAAGGCGCAGGAAGAGCAGGCCCATGTGGTCCGCGCCCTGGCCGACGGTCTCTCGCAACTGTCGCGGGGCGACCTGACGCACCGCGTCCACGAGCCCTTCTCGCCGGAATACGAGCAGCTGCGCAGCGACTTCAACGCCGCCGTCGCCAAGCTGCAGCAGGCGATGCAGGTGATCGCCTCCAACACCTCGCAGATCGGCGTCAGCGCCGACGAGATCGCCGGGGCTTCCGACGACCTGTCGCGCCGCACCGAGCAGCAGGCCGCCAGCCTCGAGCAGACGGCCGCCGCACTCGACCAGATCACCGCCACGGTCCGCAAGTCCGCCGAGGGCGCCCAGAACGCCCGCGCCGCAGTGCAGACGACCAAGGCCAGCGCCGCGACCGGCGGCGAGGTCGTCCGCCAGGCGGTGCACGCCATGGGCGAGATCGAGAAGTCCGCCGGCCAGATCAGCCAGATCATCGGCGTGATCGACGAGATCGCCTTCCAGACCAATCTTCTGGCGCTGAACGCCGGGGTCGAGGCCGCCCGCGCCGGAGAAGCCGGCAAGGGCTTCGCGGTCGTGGCTTCCGAAGTCCGCGCCCTGGCCCAGCGCTCGGCGGACGCCGCCAAGGAGATCAAGGCCCTGATCTCGGCCTCCAGCCAACAGGTCGGCCAGGGCGTCGACCTGGTCGGCAAGACCGGCGAGGCGTTGCAAGCGATGGTGGCCCAGGTCGAGCAGATCGACCTCCTGGTCTCGGAGATCGCCTCCTCGGCCCAGGAACAGGCGACCGGCCTCAACGAGGTCAACACCGCCGTCAACCAGATGGACCAGGTCACCCAGCAGAACGCCGCCATGGTGGCACAGTCCACCGCCGCCGCCGCCCAGCTAACCCAGACCTGCGGCGACCTGGCCGCGCGCCTGGCCG
>NZ_DATELG010000060.1:0-2020 GCF_035276905.1 Phenylobacterium sp.
GGCTTCGACTGGTATTCGCGGAGGTAGCGCATGTTTAGCCATCCCAATGGGATTTGTGGCGAACGTGGCGATCAAGCACTCGGAAGAAGTAGGGGTCGGACTTGGTGACGGCGTACGCGACCGCCCAAAGCAACATCCCGAACGGGACGCCGAACCACGGTTGCTGAAAGCTGACGGCGATCAGCACCGTGATTGTCCCGATGGCCGTCGCCATCATGCGAGGCACGCCCCCGATGGAGATCGGCGAGCTGATCGTGGTGTGCAGCGCGATCCGAAAACCGGGGGGCTCATGCTCCGACATGGGCTTAGAACACTGCCCCGCCAGCCGACCCGAAGAAGGTCAGGATGGCGCTCGTGCCCATCAGCGCGATCGCCAGGCCGAAGACGATTCCGAAGCCGCGGCGCATGAAGGTGCCTTCACCGCCGAGCGCGAAACCGAGGCCGGCGATCACCACGGCGATCGTGGTGACGGCGACGGCGACCGGGCCCGTCAGGTCGTTCTCGATCGTGGTCAGCGGGGTGTCCCACGGCATCGAGCCGCCGCCGGCGGCGGCGTTGGCGACGCCGGCCGACGCGGCGGCGATGAGGGCGCCGAGCGACAGCGGAAGCGTCCGCCGGCCGAACCGCCGCTTTAGGTCTTCTTGGACAGACATGAGGTCACACCTGGATGGGGTTGAGGAGGGGTACGCAGGCACTGGGGTGAGGGCGGCTCACCCCGGACGCCCTCACCCCGGCGGCGCCGGTGAAGCTCGAGGGCGCCTTCCCACCAGCTGACGCAAGGCGTCGCGGCCCTCAGGCCGACGAGCACGACGAGCGCTGCGGTGAGAAGCGGGAGCGCGCTGCTCGCCGAATCGGCGAACGGAGCGAACATTCGGGAAGGGGCGGCGGAAGGCAGGGCGGTCGCCACGCCTGCAAGCGACGCCGTGGCGAAGGCGACGCCGCAGCGCGGGAATTTCGCCCGGGGCGTCACAGCTCGACCCCGCGGGCGAGGCGCCGCGTCTCGGCCCGGAGCGCCCGGCGACGTTCGTAAGCCAGCTCGAGCTCGGCGTAGGTCGCCAAGCCGAGGGTCTCGAAGAGTCGCCAATAGGTCCGCGGAATGGAATTCCGCGTCACCCAACAGGCGGCGGTATTCCGGGTCACATGGCAGCCAGCACGTTGCAACTTCGCGGCGACTTCATATGCCCCGCCACTGCGGTCGATGATGCCGACATGCGACTCAATCGCTGCGCGATGTGCCCGCATTGACCCCCTCGTGACGAGATTTACGCCCCGCTAGGTCAACACGACGCACCCAATCGGTGCGAAATCCGCGGCAACAGCGTTGCTACGCGCTCAAGGTCGCCGCGCCACCTGGAGTTGTCAAGCGCTGCTGTACGCCTTTTTTACACGTTATGAGCGTATTTCACGCCAATAAGACGCCATGCTGAAACAGGGCGCGAACACTACGCGACAGTAGCGTGACATCCGAGTGGTGACTCGTGCCGAATTGGCGAGCGCAGCTATTGCGCCGCAACTTTTAGTGCAAAATGTGGCAGGCTGCGCCGCGGGCGCCGGATCCGCTTTCGCCTGTGACTTCAGACTGCTCGCGAGGGCTCGCCAACCCGTGTCCACTTCGAAGACCCACGATATTTTTGTGGATCCGGCGCCGGAGCCACTCACGACTCCACCAGGCGTGCCAATTGTAGGCATGGCATCGAAAGACGTTTGGAAAGCTCAGGGGAAGAGGCTGCGCCAAGCACGGCTGCGAAAGGGCTTCGAGTCCGCCCTTGCCGCAGCCGAGTCCCTGGGGGTTTCTGCGGGAACCTACCGCAACCACGAGCGCGGCGTGCGCAGCATGTCCAGGACGGTCGAGCGCTACGCCGTCCGGCTGGGCGTGACTCCGGAATGGCTGCTTTGGGGACGGGAGAAGGGAGAGGCTGCGGCCGGCGGCGAGCAGGGCGCGGTCCTGCCCGCGGGCCGGGCGGCGGTCACGGGGGAGACGCGAACTGTCCTCATGCACATCGTCGCCGAGCAATCGGGC
>NZ_DATELG010000061.1:0-3446 GCF_035276905.1 Phenylobacterium sp.
GCCCAGGCGAGCGGCGAATGGCTGGAGACGATCGCCGCGCTCGACGCGCCGGCCCAGGCGCTCCTGACCCAGGCGGCGGAGGCGGCGGGCCTCACCGCGCGCGGCTGGACGCGTACGCTTCGGCTCGCGCGGACCATCGCCGATCTGGAAGGCTCCGACGCGGTCCGCCGGACCCACGTCGCCGAGGCGCTGATCTACCGCCGGGTCTCGGCCCGCAGCGCCTCGCCGCTTGGCGCGTAGGGCCAGGCGCGCCAGCAGTTCCAGACTCCGACGCCGAGCGCGATCATCTTGAGGTAGGTCCAGATGACGATGGCGCTCACGTAAGACCATTGCCCGAGATCCGGATCGATCATCTTGGCGACGTGGGTGAGGACCATGAGAAGCTGGAAGGCCGCCGCCGCGAGCGGCCAGTATTTGGCGGTCCTGAGCGCGATCACGAGCAGCAGGACGAGAGACAGGACATCGGCGATGAAACCGGCAGGCTGCACCTGCGGCCAGGAGTAGTCACGCAACACCTGCGTCGCGGTGACGTTGATCAACATGCTGCCGGCCGCGAGCCGTTCCTCCAGGCCGCCTCTTATGAAGGCGCAGCTGCAGACCACGAACATCACGGCCAAGCCGAGCCAGGGCGGCAGGGCGATGGTCAAATGCAGGACCCCTCGAATGGATCGAGGGGCCCACCTTAGTCAGAACAGTCCGGCAGGGCCAGGAGGCCCGCCTGCAGCTCAGGCGGCGGAGACGGCCCGCAGCGCGCGGCCGCGGTTGCGGGCGACGACCGCCGTGGCCTCGATATGGATCGGCGGCTTGTTGCCGCCGGTGTCGTCCATGGTCACCGCGCCCAGGCCGACCTGCTGCTTGGCGATGGTCAGCTCCTTGTGCGCCTCGACCAGCGCGCGGCGGGCCTCGGCGAGCGCCATCACCGCCTGGCTGGCCCGCTCCATGGCTTCCTGGCCGATGAGGGCGGAGGCGCCGGCCTGTCGGCGGAGCGCCGGGATCGTCCCGGTGAAATTGGCGGTCTTGGTCAGCGCCAGGTCGACTGCGCTCTCAGCATCCCAGAGAGCCACGGCGATTTGTTCAGCGGCCATACGGCGTTCTTTGAGCATGAGATCCTCCATCACGCGGAACGGAGTCCGCGCGTTTGTTCGAAGAACAATGTTCGATGTGTAGGATTAGTGCAGGTTTAGACTAAACTGCGCGCCAACTCTTGGAGCGCGTGCAACCCGGCCAGCATCGCCCCGAAAGCCAGCGCCGTGACGATGGCGATCCCGGCGATGGCGCCGATCCGGGCGATCGGGCCTAGGTCGTTTCGTCCGAGTCCCCGCCGGCCTCCGGCTTGAAGTTCTCGTCGAGCAGCACCCAGGTCATGCAGAGGATTTCCCGCAGGACCATT
This sequence comes from Phenylobacterium sp., assembly GCF_035276905.1. GTDB lineage: Bacteria > Pseudomonadota > Alphaproteobacteria > Caulobacterales > Caulobacteraceae > Phenylobacterium. The sequence goes on from NZ_DATELG010000061.1 coordinate 1,391, forward strand.
TCCGCGGGCTTGAACGGCGCCAGCTTCCGCGTCGCCGAGACCAGGTGCCGGGCCATCGAGGCCTGCGCCGGGGTCGCCGCCAGATCGACGAGCTGCCGTTCGAGCTGCTCCCAGGAGAAGCTCGGGATGATCTCCTCCCGCTTCTCCGCGTCCGGCCAGCGGGCCTCGAACGCGTCGATCTCCCGTTTCAGCCTCAGGGCCCGCCCAATCACTGCGCGGTCCTCGAAGTCGTGGCGCCACTCGCCCATCTGCAGCCTCCTTGCCGTTGGAGACATCGGGCCACGAACGCTCGTCGTTGTCTGTCCTGATCGTGTCCTGTCCTGATCCGATCGGGACAACCGGAATGCCCTGATTGCGCAGCAGACGGGCGGCCTCGTAGCGATCACCGACGCCGAGCTTGCGGCGGGCGCGGTCGCAGTAGGTGTCGACCGACGTCTTGGACATGCCCAGCTCGCGGGCGATTTCCTTCGAGCTGAGGTGCTGGTCGACCAGTCGCAGGCACTCCCGCTCACGCGGCGTGAGCAGTTCGACCGGATCTTCGGTGACGACCGGACGGGGAGGCATGACGGCCTAGTTAAGCGCGACGAAGGGTTTTCGTCTACTTAGCGGAGCGCCGCAGCGGCGTTTCGGCTATGATCTAGGCGCCCTGGCCAGGGAACCGCAAGGATGTTGCCGAAGGACGTCGGCCGTGCGGCCGAGCTGGAGAGGGAGATCGGCGCGCGCATCCGCGCTCGCCGGCGCCAGCTGGGCCTGAGCCAAAGCGACCTGGCCGACCAGCTGGGCGTCTCCTTCCAGCAGGTGCAGAAGTACGAGCGCGGGGCCAATCGCGTCGCCGCCTCGACCCTGGTCGCCACTGCGCAGGCGCTCGGCGTGAGCATTGGCTGGCTGGTCGGCGAAGACGCCCCACAGACGGGCGAGCACGAGCTCTTCTCGGCGCTGAGCCGACCAGGCGCCCTGGAGATCCTGAAGGCGTTCAGCGCCATTGCGGACCCACGCGGGCGCAGCGCGCTGCTGGCCGTCGCCGAGGAGATGGCGCGGCGCAACTAGCCGTCAGCGACGGTCCGACAGTCGAGCGCTTGACCTGATGTTAAGCGCGGGCGGGCTAGCCAAGGCGCCATGCGTAGACCTCCTCGACCGCTTTCGGAGCGGCGCCCGACCCGCGCCCACATCACCGCCGACCAGCTCGCCGCGCTCAGCCATGAGCTGCGCACGCCGCTGAACGGCGTGCTGGGCCTGGCGCGCCTGCTGGAGGGCACTCAGCTCACCGCCGAGCAGCGGGACTATGCGATCGCGCTGCGCGAGAGCGGCCAGCACCTGCTGGCCCTGGTCAACGACCTGCTGGATTTCGCCAAGCTCGGCGCCGGCAAGGTCGAGCTGCACTACGCCACGGTCGACCTCGAGGAGATGCTGCGCTCGGTCTGCGAGCTGCTGGCGCCGCGCGCCAACGAGAAGGGACTGGAGATCGGCTGGTCGACGCCGTCCAGCCTCAGCCGCATCCGCGTCGACGAGGGCCGGCTGCGGCAGATCCTGATCAATTTCGCCGGCAACGCGGTGAAGTTCACCGAGTGCGGCGGGGTGCTGGCGAGCGTGGTCGAACGCCCGGACGGGCGGCTGCGCTTCGTCGTCGAGGACACCGGCCCAGGCGTCTCGGCCGAAGCCCGCGAGCGGATCTTCGAAGCCTTCGCCCAGGCCGATCCGGCCCACGCCCAGCTCGGCGGGGCGGGCCTGGGCCTCGCCATCGCGCGGCGCCTCGCCCACGCCATGGGCGGCGAGGTCGGCGTGGAGAGCGGACCGCTGGGCGGCGCCCTGTTCTGGTTCGAGACCCTGTTCGAGCGGATCGACGCCAAGCACGTCGAGACGCCGCTGGCCGGCTGCACCGTCGGCGTGGCCTCCCCCAACCCGGTCGTGCGCGAGGCCGCCGGCCGGCAGATCCGCGCCTGCGGCGGGCGCGCGGTCACCGCCGACACCGTGGCCGCGCTCGCCGAGCGCACGAAACCGGGCGACGTGCTGCTGGTCGACCACGCCCTGGCCGAAGCCCGCGGCGGGACGGTGCAGC
>NZ_DATELG010000062.1:0-2099 GCF_035276905.1 Phenylobacterium sp.
ACCCAACGGAGTTCTTTCGCCCGCTGCACTCTGGTCGCGGCGCCCCGCAGGGCGCGGCCTTTCAGGCAGTCCATGGAAGCGCCACCACGAGAGCATCTCGAGGAGCTCGGCTTCCGGCGGCAGGCCCTTGGCCCGGCAAAGCGACAGATAACTGCGCCGGCTCTCCCGGCGGTTGGCTTCGCGGCGCTTGAAGGTGTCGAACATCGCGAGCCGCTACCAGCGGCGGTGAAGTGGAGCGGGAGGTGGCAACCTCGGTCCACGCGAAAGCCGCATGACCGCACCAAGCATCAGCCACGGGGCAGCCGATCGCCTTCGGCGCGGCCGTGATAAAACAAAGGGTAAGGCAAGTAGGAGTAACCACCACATGGCCAACTTCCCTCAAGTTGCTGAGAACTTTATCACGGCTTGGGTCCGGGTCTATCAACCAATACAAATGGCGGGTTGAATTTAACTGCTTTCCTCGAAGATGTCGTCCGACGTGGCGATGATCGCGCCCGCGACGTTGAACCCAGGCGTGACAAGCGCGATATGTCGAAATCAACTCCGGCGAGCGCGACGATGACCGAGCGGCTGAAGACAGCGTGGCGCAATGAATTCGCGCCGCTCGTCGGCGACCGGCGGGGGCTTCGCCCTGTCCTGTTCTTCCTCCCGGATTGGTGGCCGGGCCGGCATGCGGCCTTTGCCTACTTCAACGTCATCGCAATCGGGCCGGGCCTGGTCGGCGCGCCTGAGCCGGTGCGCAGATACATTCTCGGCCACGAGCTCGGTCACATCGACCGCCATCACACGAACGGCCAGGTGCTCTACTGGCTCGGTGTGCTCGCGGCCGTGCTCCTTGGCCGGATGCTGCCGCCCGCCTTCCACCTTGCCCCGATCTGCCTGGTCTTGATCGTCGCGGTCCTGTGGATCACGCGCGGCGAGGCGAAGAGAGAGTTCGAGGCCGACGACGAGGCCGCCGCCCGCTACGGCGACCACACGGTCATCACCGGGCTGACGTGGATGCAGTCTCGACGCGCCACGCCGGTGCCAAAACTGAACGCCCTGCGTCTCGAGCGACGTCGCGATCACGCGCGTGTCTGATCCAAAGGGCCAATGAGCTCCCGGTCCGGCCGCGGAACTGTCGTCAGAAACTCCCTTCATCTGACGGTTAGCGGCCGGCCGAGAGGGCGCGGTTGAGCACCGTCGCGAGCCGGATCCCCGCCCGGCTGAGCTGCTGGGCGGTGACCGCCTTCGCTTGGTCCTGATAAGCGCCCGAAAGCGGCGTCGCTTCGCCTGGGACGCAGGCCAACGGGCCGCCGTAGCTGTAGACAGCGCTCCGCGCGACCCGAAAACTCTCCAACGCCCAGTCCTCGGTCTTGCCGCGCGACCAGGCCGACACCTGCGCCGGCGTGATGTTGCGCTCGAGGGCGGTCGCCACCGCCTGCGGATCCCGTCCCATCTCCGCGACGGGCACGCCGTCCCAATAGGCGTGGAGGCTCGTCACTTTCGCGGGGCCGAGACGGACGTGCATTAGGGCCGAGGTGTAGCGGACCCGCTCGCAGTTGCCGCCACGATCGTGGGAGTCGGCGGCGTGCAGCGGCTGATGCAGGTCGCCGACCAGATGCAGCACCATCTTGAGCGCGAACACCCGTTGCCAGTCGGAGAGCCGGCTGTTCGCCAGCTCAGATTCGAACAGGTTGAGCTTGTCCACGATGCAGCTCGCGCCGCTTCGTTTGCATGCCGCATAGAAGTCGGGCCTGTTGAGCTCGAGGTCGACATAGTGCCAGCCGGCCGTCTCCGGATGGGTCGACCGCCACCTGTCCGCCCAGGTCGACCGGGCCGCCATGTCAGGCGCTGTGAGCGGATCCCGATCCTCCGCCAGCAGCTGGTCGACGCGGGCCCGCACAGGCGGGGCGAGGTGATCACGGGCGATCAGCGCGATAATTTCGTGCCCCTCATCGCCCCACGCCCATGCGGGCCCGGCCGAGACCATGGCGGCCGTCGCCGCGACACAGAGGCCCAGGATCCAAGCTCGGCTCATGAAAGGCTCCGATCTGTTCGGACGGTGAGGGTGACCCGCTCGACGTCGAAGCCGGCCAGTTCGGCCGCCCGGCGGATCT
>NZ_DATELG010000063.1:0-23247 GCF_035276905.1 Phenylobacterium sp.
TCGTCAAATGCGTTGCAGCGCAGCACAGCGAGAGATCTTAGAGGACGATGTCGTCGCCGCGCCGCGGCGGGAGAGACTCTCGGCGCACTTCGCCGCGACCGGGCCATGCCGGAGGCCCCTGGCGCGCGGCCTGCTGGGTCACGACGACGAGTCCAGCGGCCAAGCTCGCCAGACATCGGTCGAACTACGGTTCGGACAAGGCGCGCTCCGTCGGCATGGGCCCGGCGGGCAGGCCCATCCGAATGCGCATGAGCGTCTCCGCGCCGAACCGCGAAGGACGCAGGCCTGCTGGCGAATCACCAGGCTAGGAGAAAGGACCGCTTCGGCAGCGGCCCCCGCCGTCAGTTCGGCGTGGCGGCCTCTTCGGCGGAGGCCGCGCGCGCGCCGGTGACCGGTTCGGTCGACGCCATCGTTACGGGCGCCGCAGGGTTGTCGAGCAGGCCGATCGTCTCGCGGATGTACTTGGCGTGTGTGACGATTCCGATCTCCAGGCGCTCGTTGTTCAACTCGACCTGTTGGGTAAGCAGGCCGGCGATGAACTCCACGTCTTGCGGCGCCTGCGAGGCGTCGACAGGCGAGCGGCGCGCATCATTGTGCATGAACACCGGCCCGCCGGAGTTGCCCGGGAAGACCGAGAAATCGAGCAGGAAGGTCGGGAAGATCTTCGCCGGCGCGACAGGATAGGAAGCGATCCGACCTGCGCGCAGGATCGGGAAGCCCGCCTGGTTGGCGGCCAATCCCCGCGGGAAGCCCAGGGCCATCAGCTCGTCGCCGGCCTCCACCTGGTACTTGGTGAAGGTGTCGTCCGACGCCAGATAGTCTTCCGGGATCGCCGACTTGGCGAACTCGGCCGGGGCAGTGATCACGATCGCAGCCACATCGCGCGCCGGATGATGCGTCCACAGCTCATTGCCGGAGGCGTCGCGAATCTGCAGCGGCTGGGGCGAATAGCTCCAGCTGCCGTCGGCGTTCGCCACGCGGTAGCCGATTCGGGCGACCTGGCCCGGCATCTGCTTGAACACGTGGTTGGCGGTGACCAGCACCGTTCGCGGCCGGCCATCCGGCGCCGTTTCAGAGATGAGGAATCCCGTGCCGACCGTGCGCGTGCCGTTGCCGAGCGGTTGCTCAAGCTGAACAGTCGCGTGCATCAGCTCGACGGAGAGATCCATGTTCATTTGGAACCCCGACGACTAAACAATAACTACGCCCTTCGCGTCTTTGCGCGATCTCGATGCACTCTGATTGGATCAGATGGCGAGGTTCTCGCCAAGCAAAGAGCGTGTGATGGGGTTGCGCCCAAGCGACGCGGGGCGGACCCGGCATGATCCTCCGACAGCGCCTTGAGCCGGACCGGCGGCCGGCGCATTTAGGCGACCATGAGCACTCCCGCCGCGCCCGTCGCCCGCAAGGACCCGCATCGAATAGAACAGCTCGGCCGCGTCCGCGTCGACGACTACGCCTGGATGAAGGACGAGAACTGGCAACAGGTCCTGCGCGACCCGAAGGTCCTGCGCGGCGACGTCCGCGAGCACCTGGAGGCCGAGAACGCCTACACCAAGGCCATGCTCGCCTCGACCGAGACCATGCAGGCCCAGATGTTCGCCGAGATGAAGGGCCGCATCAAAGAGGACGACGCCTCGGTCCCGGCTCCCGACGGTCCCTGGGAATACTACGGGCGCTACGAGGTCGGCGCGGAGCACCCGATCCACGCCCGCCGCGCGCGCGGCTCGATCGGGGGCGAGGAGGTGCTGCTCGACGAGGACGCGCTGGCCAAGGGCAAGGCCTACTACCAGGTGGGCGCCGCCAGCCACAGCCCGGACCACGCCCTCTTCGCCTGGGCCTGCGATGAGCAGGGCTCGGAGTACTTCACCATCCGGGTGAAGGACCTGGCGTCGGGCCAGGAAATCGGCGCACCGATCGAGAGCGCCTACGGCGACTTCACCTTCTCGCCCGACAGCCAGTGGCTGTTCTGGATCTGGCGTGACGAAAACGCCCGCCCGTCAAAGGTCTATCGCCGGCCCGCGCGCGGCGGCGAGGACGTGCTGGTCTATGAAGAGGCCGACGAGGGCATGTTCCTGGGCGTCGGGACGGCTTCCGATGACAGCTGTATCCTGATCCACGTCGGCAACCAGGAGACCACCGAGCTCTGGATCATTCCGGCCGGCGAACCCACCGCCGCCCCGGCCGTGGCCGAGCCGCGCCGCGTTGGCGTCAAGTACGAGCTCGACCATTGGACCGATCGCTGGGTGATCCGCACCAACGACGACGGCGCGGTCGACTTCAAGCTCGCCGTCTCAAACGCCGCGCTCCCCGCGAAATCGACCTGGGAAGACTGGATCGCCCACCGGCCCGGCCGCTACATCACCGGCTTCGCCGCCTACGCCGGCCATCTGGTCCGCGCCGAGCGGGTCGACGCGCTCGACCGGCTGGTGGTCACCGCGCGCGACGGCCGCAGCCACGAGATCGCCTTCGATGAGGAGGCCTACGCCCTCCATCTCGAAGGCGGCTACGAGTACGAGACCTCCACCACCCGCTTCGTCTACCAGTCGCCAACGACGCCCAGGCAGTGGTTCGACTACGATCTGGAAAGCCGTGAGCGGACGCTGCGCAAGACCCAGGAGATCCCCTCCGGCCACGATCCGTCGCGCTATGTCGCCCGCCGGCTCTACGCGACCGCAGCCGATGGCGAGCAGGTGCCGATCACCGTCCTGATGCTGAAGGACACGCCGCTCGACGGCTCCGCGCCGTTGCTGCTCTACGGCTACGGCTCCTACGGCCACGCGATGGAGCCCAGCTTCTCCATCCGCAACTTCAGCCTCGTCGATCGCGGCTGGATCTGGGCTGTCGCCCACATCCGCGGCGGGTCGGACAAGGGCTGGGGCTGGTTCCTCGACGGGCGGCGCGAGAAGAAGACCAACACCTTCACCGACTTTATCGCCTGCGCCGAGCATCTGGTCGGCGCGAACTACGCCTCCAAGGGCCGGATCGCGGCCTACGGCGGCTCGGCTGGCGGCATGCTGATGGGGGCGGCGGCCAATATGCGCCCGGACCTCTGGGGCGCGATCATCGCCGCCGTGCCCTTCGTCGACGTGCTCAACACCATGAGCGACACCAGCCTGCCGCTCACCCCGCCGGAATGGCCGGAGTGGGGCAACCCCATCGAGGATCCCCAGGCCTACGACCGGATCGCCAGCTACAGCCCCTACGACCAGGTCAGGGACCAGGCCTACCCGCCCATCCTCGCCACGGGCGGCCTCTCCGACCCGCGCGTGACCTACTGGGAGCCGGAAAAGTGGGTCGCCAAGCTCCGCGAGCACGCGACCGGCGACGCCCCGATCCTCTTGAAGATCAACATGGAGGCTGGCCACGGCGGCGCCTCCGGCCGGTTCGACTTCCTGAAGGAGATCGCACTCGACTACGCCTTCGCCGTCTGGGCGATCGACAAGGGTTGGCAGTCCGTATCAGCGCGCCTCTGATCCGCGCCGCGACGGCGGCCGACGCCGGGGCGCTCGCCGCCATCTACGGCCACCATGTCCTGCACGGCCTCGGCACCTTCGAGGAGGTTCCGCCATCCCCTGCCGAGATGGAGCAGCGCCGTCTGAGCGTCGTCGCCCATGGCCTGCCTTATCTCGTCGCCGAGGACTCCGGCTGCGTGCTGGGCTACGCCTACGCCGCCCCATTCCGCGCGCGCGCGGCCTATCGCTACACCGTCGAGGACAGCATCTACGTCGCCCCGCACGTCCAGCGCCGAGGCGTCGGCCACGCCCTGCTCTCGGCCGTGCTGGAGCATTGCGAGGCGATGGGCCTGCGGCAGGTCCTGGCGGTGATCGGCGACTCCGAAAACGGCGGCTCAATCGGCCTCCACCGCGCCCTCGGCTTTGAGCCAGCCGGCGTCGGCAAGGACGTCGGTTTCAAGCAGGGCCGTTGGGTGGACATCGTCTGGATGCAAAAGACATTGAATGGCGGAAGCGGCGGGGTCCCGGACGCCCCCGGCCTGGCGCTGTCGGGACACTGAGCAGAGGCTCAGCTCCCCCAGCCGCCCGCACCGCCGACGCGCACCGCGGCCCACAGCAGGGTCCTCTTCCAAAGCGGCACGCCGAGCGCCGCCAGGGCGTCGCGGAAGACGCCGTCCGCCTGGGCCCGGCTGTAGCGCCCGCCCAGACCCTTGGTGGCGTACAGATAGTCATGCACCACGGCGGCCTTGCCCGCGTCTCCCAACGGCGGCTCCAAATTCCAGAAGCCCCACGGCACCGAGGCGAAGTCGGTGACGAACCCGGCCGGGACGGCGATCGCCTCGCCACTCGAAGCCGGCCAATATTCGAACTGCTGAAGCAGGCGGGCGGTCACCCGTCCGTCCCGCGCCTTGTCCAGGATCTCGACCGCCAGGGGACCCTCGAAGGCGGTCACGCCGGACGCCGCAGGAAGACGCCGACGATAACCTCCGCCAGGCCCAGCCCCAGCGAGACCTGCGCCTGCGTCCGCTCGCTGGCGCGCGAGACGGCGAAGATCGCCGGCTGCGCCTGGTAGAGGCCGGCCAGGATGTCGGTGATCAAGCTGGCCGCGCGGGACGGCGCCACATCCGGGTGGCTCTGCACCGTGTCGACCACGCTGGTCACCAGCTTGTTCGGATCGACGGTGGGCGCAGGCTGAGCTGCGACCGCGGAAACGGCGTCGGTCATGAAAGTCTCCTTGTTGATGGATGAGTCGGTGGCGGCCGGCGCAGCCCTCACGCGCAGCCGCCGGCCAAGAGCGCGTCCTGGAAGCGCAGGGCGTAGTCGGCGATCAGGCTCGCGCGGTCCTGGCCGTTGACGATCCGCCGCGCGGCCACGAACTGCGCCCGCGTCGCGCGCCCGCCCAGCGGCAGCACGTCGGCGAGCCGCCGGCCGGAGAACCAGCCGTCCCGCATGCCGCGCGCGAGGATCTCCGCGGCGAGCGCCGGCTCCAGCGCCCGCTCCGGCTCGTCCAGCAGGCCGGCCCGCGCATAGTTCGCCCGGCCGGTGAGCTGTACATAGCCCCGCCCGCAGAACCGGCAGCCGTCGCCCGCCTCGGTGTTCCCCAGCCGCGCGGCCACCGCCGGCCGCAGCCCGGCGGGGTCGTACATCCGCGTGAAATAGGCCGCCCCGCCGATCTCCACGACCGGCTGCATGGTGTGCGCGGTCTCGTGATAGGCGGTCGCCAGCCCATAGGCCGTCCAGCTCAGCGGCCAGCCGGCGCAGGCCTCCAGGATCGCTTTGCAGCCATCGGCCTCCGTTTGGCTCAGCTCCGGGCCCAACAGGCCCGAGCGCACAGCCGCGAAGAACCGCTCCGGTCGCGGAGGGATCATGCAGGTCTCCAGATTGTGGGAGGGGGAGCGAGGCGGCGAAATTACCTAAGGTCGAGCTATGCGAAGCATGATTATCGTAGATCAACCTACCGGATCGGACGTGCTACTGACCGCCACGCACGCGGATCTCACTCCCGCGTCGCCCTCACCCGTCGCGCCGGCGTCACCGTTCCGGTCAGCAGGTTCTTGATGTCGTGGCCGAGCTCCTTGACGAGCTCCTCCATCGCCGCGAACCGCGCGTTGAGGACCGCCAGCTCCTTGCGGCAGTCGCCGTCACCGGCCTGCTCACGCAGGGTCTTCACGTCGCGGAACAGGCCGCCCAGCACGAACGCGATCGTGGCGGCCTGGACGAAGATCACGAAGGCCAGCGAGGCCAGCGCGATCCAGGCGGATGCACCCATCGGGTTCCCCTCAGATTGAAATTCGCCTCGCCGCTGGCGGGCGTGCTAGGCAGCGGGGCGATGAGCAATGTCCTGCAGCGCGCGGTCGAGGCCTACGAACGGGGCGACCTGGCCGACGCCAGGCGGCTGTTCGAGAAGACGCTCGGCGTCGCCCAGCACAATCTGGCGGTGATCGCCGCGCGCTCCGGCGACGATGCCGAGCCCATCCGCCTCTACCGCGAGGCGCTCATCAGCGACCCCGGACGCGCCGAGAGCGCCTTCGAGCTGTCGCTGCACCTTCTGCGCCAGGGCCGCTACGCCGAGGCCTGGCCGCTGCACGAGAGTCGGAGGGCGATCAAGCGCCTCGGGCTCGTGACGCCCAATGCGAACTGGCCCGAGTGGACCGGCCAGGACCTCGCCGGCAAGCGGCTGGCAGTCCTCGGCGAACAGGGCTTCGGCGACCAGATCATGTTCGCCCGCTTCCTGCCGGCGCTCCGCGCCATGGGCGCCGAGGTGCGACTGGTTTGTGCAGCAGAGCTTACGACCCTGCTGGGCGGCGTCGCCACCGCCTCCCGCTCCGAGGTGGACTACTGGCGCCACTTGCAGAGCCTGCCGCTGCAACTGGGCGTCACGCTGGAGACGATCCCGCCGCCGACCGCCCTGCCCGTCGCCCGGCGCGGCGGCGGCGGCGTGGGCGTGATGGTCGCCGGCAGCCCGAAATACGCCCGCGACGCCCGCCGCACGCCGCCCGACGACATCAAGGCCGAGCTCCTGGCCCTCGGCCGCGACCTGCGCCCCGAGGCGACCGGCGCGCGCGACTTCCTTCAGACCGCCGAGATCGTCGCCGGCCTCGACCTCGTCATCACGATCGACACCGCCATGGCGCACCTGGCCGGCTCGCTGGGCATTCCGACCTGGGTCCTGCTGCCCGCCCCGCCGGACACCGACTGGCGCTGGCTGCGCGACCGCGCCGACAGCCCCTGGTACCCGTCCGCCCGCCTGTTCCGGCAGCCGACAGCCGGCGACTGGATGGGAGTCATGGCGATCCTGAAAGAAGCTCTCCGCTAAAAGGACTTCGAGAAGTTCACCCCGACGTTCAACATGCCGCTGAGCGCGTCCAACAAGCTCCCTGTCTGCTTCGTCGTGCCGTTTGAAGCCTGCGTCTCGCCGTGCAGCAGCGACAGCGGCAGGCCGCCGTAGTCGCTCATCAGCGACGCCAGCGTCGTGAGCGGCGCCTGCGCATGCTGTTGCGCGATCTGCTGCAGCGCCGCGCCGATCTGCGCCTGGAGGTTGAGGTCGTTGACCGCCGTCTGGTTCTGCGCGGTCGCGGTGTTGACCAACCCCTGCGCCGCCGCCTGCTGTCGGGCCAGCGCGGCTTCCGCCTGCTGAGCGTTGAACTGCCGCGCCTGATTGTAGGCGGCCTGGTTGGCGAGTTGCGCCTGCTGGCGCCGGTCGGCGTCGAGGTTCGCCAGGTTCGACCCCGTTTGGAAACCCTGGTTCAGCAGCCCCGAGGACAGGGTTGCGCGCCCCCGGTCGATGGCGTCCTCGCTGAGGGCGGTCTGGATCGCCCCGCCCGAGCCGCCGAAGGTGTCGTCGTTGGCGAGCGCCAGCCTGTTCTGCGCCCGCGTCTGCCCCGCCCCATAGTCGTAATCCGCCAGCGAGGAGCCCACCACGTCCTTCAGGTAGGGCGACATATAGGAGTCGAGGTTCGGCAGGATGCTGTTCGGACGCACCGTCGCAGGGTCGTACTGCGAGGCGCCGGTGTTCATCAGCCCCTGGAACAGCCCCTGCGCGCTGGCGTAACTCTGATTGTCGGGTGCAAGGGCGCCCGCCGCGCCGTAGGCCTGGTTCTGCAGGGCGTTCGGCCCCGCCGCGAAGCTGTAGGGATCCATCTGCGACAGGTCAGTGACCCGGCCAGCGAGCGTGTTCAGTTGCGGCTCGAGCCACGACGGATTGTTGGGCGTCGTCGTCGCAGTCGAGCTCGTCGTCGTCTTCTTGCTGGAAAGCCCCATATCAGAGCGCCTTTCGTAAGGTGACCGACCACGGCCGGTATCCGATGTCCTTGAGCGCCCGCGTCCAGCCGGCGTGGCCTTCGACGAGCATTTCCGTGCAGCCCTGGGCTCTGGCCCAGGCATGCAGCCGCGGCGCCGCGGCCAGGATCGCCGCGAGCGTCCCCGCGGCCCACATCACCTGGCAGGCGCGCGCGTTCGGGTAGTCCGCCAGCTCCACCACGAAGCAGCAGTCGGGCATGGTCAGAAGCTGCGACCGTCCCTCGACGAGGCCGTGCTCGATGCTCTCGATGGTGTGGTGGGAGCCGTCGGCGGCCTTGGCGATCCTGTCCCGCCAGAAGGCCCAGGCGCTCAACCCTTGCGCCCCCGGGGGCTGGCCTCGACCACCAGCCGGCCGATCCGGGCGTAGCTGGGCAGCGAATAGCCCGAATAGGTCAGCTGGAACAGCCGGCCCGACGCCTTGAAGTCTACCGTCTCCTGCCCCGGCATCAGGGTGAACGGCCCGAACTCGGTCTGCGGCCCTTGCGGATGCAGCCGGCTGGCCAGGCTGAGCTGCACCGGGCCGATCTGGTCGTCGGAGATGTCCGGCCAGGCCTGGCGCACCAGGGCCGCACGGTTCTCGTCGAGATAAAGGTCGCCGCTCTGGATGTACCAGGGCAGCGCCCGGCCGTCGGCGCTGTGGCCCAGCTCGTGCCAATAGACGGCGCCGTCGACGCTCACCCCGATCGGGTTCTGGGCCGGGCCGGCGTCCACCAGCGCCGTGCGCGCCGGCGTCACGCCGCTGATCGCCTGGCCCCGATGCCAGGCGCCGGCGTCCGGACCGTCGGCCGCCAGCGCCACATAGCGGCTAACCTCATAGCCGTCGCGCGTGTCCGGATAGTCCCAGCGCACCTCGCTGAACTCGCCGATCGTCGAGGCCATGATCTTGTCCGCCTGGCTGGCCGCCAGGTTGGCGGCGAAGTCAGCGCGGATCGGACAGGCGACGGGCGCGACGGCGCCGCCCGCCGAATAGCTGTGGAACTGCCGGTCCGGGCTGATCCAGTAGGCGGTGGCGCCCATGACGGCCGCGGCGTTGGGGCCGATCAGTCCGCACTTTTCGCCCACCTTGTCGAACCGCCAGACCTGGCTCACCTGGCCGACATAGGTCCCCAGGAACAGGCTCTGGGTGGTCCAGACCAGGAGATAGCGCCCGAGGATCTTGCCGCCGACGATCCGTCCGCCGCCGGGCAGCACATACTCGCGCGCCGTCGACGACGAGCTGGCGTCGGTCGCCCACTGGGTCTCGTCGCCGACGCCGGAGTGGCGCAGGCAGAGCGGATTCCAGATCCCGTTCTCCTGGGTGCAGCCGAGCGCGAACGCCTGCCGCTGCGGCGCCACCAGCATCTGGGTGATCCGCGTCGGCGCCGCCGTCACCGCGGCTGCGCGCTGGCTGGTGACGTTCGACCATTCGTAGAGGCCGCCGTTGCGCGGGCTGGCCAGCAGCTTCTGCCCCCAGGCCGCCAACGACCAGGTGCGCGGAAAGTAGTCCGCGCTCGACGGCTGGCCGAAGCCGCCGATCCCGTAGGCGCCGGTGCCATAGCCCGAGGTGCCGGTTCCGTCGCGCGCGCCGGCGGGCAGGAGCAGCTGCGGCGTGACCGTGACGCCCGCGCCGCCGCCGCTCGTCGGGACCGTCGCCACCACGGCCGAGCCGCCGCCCACGGCCGTCGAGGTGGCGTTCGCCGTGAAGCTGAACCGGTAGGTGTTGGCGTCGACCACCGTCACCGGGAAGGCGCCGTTAGGGGTGACCCCGCCCACCGCGGCGGCGCCGGAGAAGGTGACGGTGGTCCCATTGGCGATGTTGTGCGCCGTCTCGGTCACCGTCACGACCGGCGAGCCAAGGGTCACGCTCAGCGGATTGGCGCCGAGCGTCTTCGTAACGACAGCCGCCGCCGACAGCGCCATCGTGTAGCTGTCCGCTCCGGTCACGGTGATCGCATAGGTTCCGTTGACGCTCACCCGCCCCAGCGTCGCGGCGCCCGCGATCGTCACCTGCGTCCCGTTCGCAAGGCCATGCGCCGGATGCGCGACGGTCATCACCGCCGAGCCGTTCGTGACGCTCAACGGGGCCGCCGCCAGCGCCGTCACCGGCCCGTACGGGGTAATGTCGTAGAGCGCCCCGCCCTGCCAGAGCTGCAAGTTGCTGTGCGTCCCGAACGCGATGTTCAGCGTCGCGCTGTTGTTGTCCGTCCAGGCGAACACCGCCCGGCAAACCCCGCTGAGCAACTCGCCGGTCAGGCTCTCCCAGCCCCCGCAGGTCTGCGGGCGCCCCAACCGGAACCGCACATGCGACCCATCCGCCCAGGCGGGCGAGGCCGCATAGGTGGTGTCGTCGCTGTTGAGGCCCGGGGGAATGTCGATGGGGATGTCCACGTGGGGGGCCCTCTATGATGGTGCAGCAGGCATAGGGACGGGCCACCATGTGACGCGTCGTCCCGTTGAACAGCGGCCTGCGGCGAAAGCAGATCTTGGTGCTGGCGCTCAGTCGCGAAGCGAGGCCACCGGGTCCGGAACTTCGGTCGCCGTGATGCACCAGCGCGCCAGGTCGTCAGGACCCCACAGGTCGAGCGCGTTCCAGGGGTGGCTCACGACGTTGGGCAGGCGGCCCTCCCCGTCGTCTTCCCAAAAGGTCTGGAACGGCGCGCCTGACTGAATGGCGATGGGAGAGCCATCTGCATCGAGCGTGGAAAATTGCGTCGCCATCGGTCAGTCACCGTCAATGAAGAGCGCGCCCTGCGGCCGGATGCCGAGGACGTTTTGTCGTGTGGTCGCTATGTCGGGCGCCCCGCAGGGCTTGGCCTTCAGGTGAGCGCGGCCTCAACCTCGGCGATGACCGCCGGCCATTCGCCGGCCGGTCCCTGCCGGAACAGCCGCGCCGAAGGATACCAAGGGCTGTCCATGCGATCTCGCATCCATCGCCAGTCTACCCCGTGAGCGGGGAGCAATACCCAGACTGCCTTTCCCATTGATCCCGCCAGATGGGCGACAGACGTGTCCACCGTAATGACCAGGTCCAAGGCCGCGATGATGTCGGCCGTTTCGGCGAAGTCACGCGCTCCGGTGGCTTCCGGCCTGAGATCTCGGCCTAGTTCCAGCAGGCGAGCCGCGCTCTGTGGGTCAAGTGAGCGGTTCGCATCATTCTCATGCGTCGGCCGCCCGCTCGGCACCACCCCGACGCCGCCATGTCGTTGGGCGGCCCGATCGATGGGATGGGGCGGCGGCAAGGTGTCCAGGGCTACGCCAAGCTTGTGCGGCAGCGAGCCGACGAGGCTCCAGTAATGCCCCGGCGGAAAGTCGTGTCGCTTTCGGGCGACATGACCATTCGGGAACAGGCGCTCCAGGCCGGAGCCGCAAACGTAAGTGACTGTCGCCCCGAGGGCGTGAAGCGACGGGATGAAGCGGGCGAACATGATGGAGTCGCCGAAGCCCTGCTCCCCAAACACGAGCACGTGCTTCCCGCTCAACTCCTCGCCCTGCCACTCAGGGCACCTCAGACCGGGCCACTGCTGAGCCGGGTTTAGTACAGGATTGATACCGCCGCGCCGCCCCTCGTACAGCGCAAATCCTTCACTATAATTTCCAGCGGCCAATAGTTCTAAGCCACGTCTATAATCGCCGCAACCGTCACTCATGTCTTTTACTAACACAGCTCCGGTAGCGCGTCCCTATCAGCCCATGACCGTCAATGAAAATGTGCCGCTGGAAGTGAAGGTGTGTACGGTGTTGCCGCCGACGCTGGTGATCGTGCCGCCAGTCCCGCGCGCCGCACCGGAATAGCTGATGATGACAATGCCAGAGCCTCCGTTGCCGCCTGCGCTCTCGGCAACGCTGGCCTGCCAGCCACCACCGCCACCACCGCCGCCTCTGTTGGTCGTGCCCGCCACGCCAGGCGATGCGCCTGTGTTCGGGCCACCAGCACCGCCGCTCCCCCCGGCGCCCGCTCCAGGCGTCCGCAGGACGCCGCCGCCCGAGAAGTTCATGCCGCCGCCGCCGCCGCCGCCGCCGTAGTCGAGGGAGCTGCCGCTGATGCTGCTGGTGACGCCAGTACCCCCGCTGCCGGTCTGACCGCTAGAAGTGCCGTTCCCGCCATTGCCGGTCGGGACGCCCGCCGCGCCGCCGCCCGCGCCGCCGCCTACACTGCCAGAGCCGCCGTTACCACCGGTCCCGGTGCTTGTCCCGCCAGTTGTGCTGCCCGAGCCGCCGCCCCCTCCGGGGGCGCTGAGACCCGACGCGCCGTTGCCGCCGCCACCGCCGCCGCCGCCAGCCGAAACGCCGTTGAACGAGGACGCTGTGCCTGAAACCCCCGACGCGCCGTTGCCACCGTTGCCGCCGCCACCCACAGTGATCGTATATGAGCCGGGGGCGAGAGCCTGGAAGACGCCGGACTTAACCTCGCCGCCGCCACCGCCGCCACCACCGCTGCCAGTGCCGCCCCCGCCACCACCGCCGACGATGAGATAGTTGACGGGCGGCATGCCGCCCATGAGCATCGAATTGCGACGGATCATGCCGGGTTCAACAAGACGTTGTAGAGAATATAAGTCGACGTGATGACCTGATATTCCAGGACGTCCGTCGCGTTCGCCGTCGTCGTCAGGGTCGGCGCGCCACCCTGCCGCTTCCAATTCGACCCGAAGCTCAACGTGCGCGAGCCGGTCGCGTCCTGAATCAAGCGAATGAAGCCGCTCTGCCCGACCTTGGGATTGGTCGGATTCCCCAGCGCCCTGTTGCCGCCCAGCGTCACCTTGGCATTGATGAAGGTGCTCATGTCCACGGCGATGGTCGCCGCATCGGCCAAGGTCGCCTCCGCCAGGGCGCTGTACTCGGCGCCGACCGTTGAGGCCTTCGCCGTGGTCGTGCCGGTGAGGATGTCCGAGGAGCTCGCGGACGGGACCGTAATGGTGCGATCCGCGGTCAGGTCACCGCCGCCGGTGGCCAGGCCGGCCGTCGAGATCGCGCGGGTCGGCGGTACGACCGCGGCCCAACCCGCCGCGGAGCCGTTGTTCGTGAGGAACTTGCCGCTGTCGGCTCCGGTAATCGGCACCCCGAACGCGCCCTCCGAAAACGCCGCAGAGCTGATCGCGGTGTCCACATAGGTCTTGTTCGTGGCGTCGGCGCCGGCGGTCGGCGTTGCAAGTCCGCTGACCCGATTCACGCTCGTTAGCGTCGCGCCCCCGAAGTCGGTGGGCTGCACCCGCGCCAGGCTGCCCCCGCCGTCGGTGACGACCCCCACGACCTCCCCCGGCTGCAGCGTGACGCTCGCCGAGCCGTTGCCGATCGTCAGCACGCCGGTGCACGCGTTCCAGACGTCGTAGCGCTTCGACACCGCCGGAATCGTCACCGTGAAGGCGCCCGTCCCGGTGAACTTCAGCATCGCCCGGCGCGCCTCGTCGGCGCCTCCGTTGGCGGTGGATAGCGTGTAGGCGCCGGTCAGCGGCTTGGTCAGCCAGCCGGCGACGGCGTCGTCGGCTCGCTGCAGGGCGGCGTTCAGCTTGTCGCCCCAGAGGTTGACGTTCTCGCCGGTGAACTGCAGCTCGAAGCGCAGCGAGGTTGTGTAGCTCGACGGCATCAGGCGATCTGGGCTCCGGTGTCGGCCCGCCACCAGCGCAGGCCGTCGGACCAGACGAGCGTCTTCAGGTCCGTGGCGAGGCCGACGCGCGCGGCGTGGGCGGCGGCGTTGGCCGCCGAAAGTTGCGTGGACTGGGTGAGGAAGGCGGGCGTGAAGCCCTGCGGCGCCTCGAGGCCGGCCAGCCGGCTCTCCAGCTCTTCCAGATAGGCCTGCAGCGGCGGCGAAAGGCCCGTCGGGACCGGCATCAGACCACCGCCCCGCTTCCCGCCGGCGCGACCAGCGGTCCGCGCAGGGCGTCCGCGGTCTCGCAGGCGTTGACGCTGTCGATCAGGGCGCCGAACAGGCCGCCGTAGCGGTCGCAGTTGGCGTCGTCCTCGAGGTAGCGGTAGAGCGCCTCCAGCCCGCCCCACAGGTAGAGGAACGGATACTTGGCGAGCACGACGTTGCTGTCGCCATCCTGCGCCAAGGCGTCCGGCGCCCGGTAGTAGAGCAGCTTGCCCGTCGCCTGTCCGCCGAACAGCGGCGCGAACACCAGGGTGTCGCCGCCCTCCACCGCGAAGTGGCTGGGGTAGTCGCAGAGCGCGAGGCTTGCTGCGACGTCGGCCAGGCTCGCCGCGTCCGTCTGGCGCAGCACGCGCCGGGGCGTCACGTCGAGATAGAGGCGCCGCGCCGCCAGGAAGCCGTCCGGCGCCGGCGCGGTCTCGGCTGCGACGGCCACGTCGGCCCGGGCGTGCAGCGCCGGCCCACGCAGCCGCCGGCGGATCTCCTGGTGCGCCCAGCCGACGAAGTCGTCCATCTGCGCGTCCAGGTCGGCCCGGGTGGCCCAGCCGGCCAGCGCCGCCTTCAGCTCGCCGAGGTTCGCGATGCTCATCTCAGCACTCCATTGGAAAGGCCGACACGGCCCGGCGCGGTTCTGAGGAAGCGCCACTCCGGATCGTTCAGCTTGGCGGCCAGACGGTCGCCGTAGAGGTCGGGCCGATAGGCGTCCCAGCCCTCCTCGTTCAGCCACTTCAGCCGCACGATGTTGGGAATGAAGGCCACCCGGCGCAGCTCGCGCGAGGGGCTGTAGCCGTCGTTATGCGTCTGCAGCGCCTTGTTGCGCTCCAGCACGGGGCCGACGTCCTGCACCGAATGGATCAGCAGGCCGCCCTCGCCGTCGTCCTCGGCATAGTGGGCGACGTCGCCTGCGAAGTCCGGCCCGATCAGCAGCTCACGCCGGGTCAAGGACTTCCACCAGGCCGCGATCCTCCAGCTCGGCGGCGACGGCGGGATCGGCGCCCTCGACCACCGCGCCCTTGTCGTGGGTCAGCGAGGCGCCGGTCACCGGATCCCATTCGCCGGTGTGGACGAGCCCCGCCCCTTTCGGCAGGACGCGGTAACGCGCACGCGGCGCTTCGGCGGCGGACGCAACGTCGCGGGCGGCCGCGGCGGACGCCGGGGCCGGTGTGCTCTTGACGGGCAAGGCAGGTCTCCTGGTTTTCAGACAAGCCGAAACGCCCCGCGGCGGCGAAGCCGCGGGGTGCGGAATTTCAGTTTGGGTGAGCCCGGCTCTAACGGGCGCTGAACTCAGAACGGATAGGGCGCGACGTCGAGAACCTCAGTGACTGCCGGCAGCAGCAGGTCGTCGCCCCGCCGGCCATCGCGCCCCTCCGCCGGCCAGCCCAGACGGCCCGCCTTGTACAGGGACGAGCCGTAGAGATGGTGCGACAAGAGGGCGAGCCCAGCCACCAGTGCCTGCAAAGTGGTCTGCCCCAGGCCCTCGCCTCGCATGCCGAGCGGCGCCGTGGTGCTCACGGCGCAGGACCAGGTCCGACCGTCCGCTTCCAGTCTCGGCGCATAGATCCGCGCCCGCAGCCTGCGGCGTGATCCGGCGACCGCATAGGTCTCCTCCGCAAGCAGCCGTGCGTCCCATCCCATGTCGTTCACGACCGCAAAGCGGGCCTGCCCGCGCACGCGCGACCGGCTGAACGGGTACGGCGCCTGGTCGAGGTACAGACTCGGTGCAGGAATCCCGAGGCCGCCGTCGGTGGCGCCGTCGAGCTCGAACACGGCCCCCCTATATGCCCGAGCCGAATGCAGGACGATCGCAAGCACCGACAGACTCAACGACAACGCTTGGAGAGGCGTCTCTCCTTCTCCATGTCGCGGAACGTACCGCCAGCCTTCAAGCTCAACCCTGCACCGCCAAGACCGATTCTCCGGACCCCGCTTCGGCGCATGAATGCGAGTCCAGAACTTCCGTCCTTCCCGGCCCGTCAGAGCTTGTTCTGCGACACGGCGCATGAATCCACCACCTCAGAATGGAAATCGCATCCCTGTTTTGCGAAAACACGCATCGGCTCAACTATTCTCGTTGCTCTGCAGCATCTGACTAAGCTGCAACGGCCGAATGTCAAGAACATATCAAGAACGTGGAGGCCAGCCCCTCAGGGGTGGAAAATCGACTTTCCCTTGGTTGCAATTCGCCAGCCGCTCGTTCGCTCTGCTCCAGCAATCGGACGGCCGATCCTCACTCCGGCAGACAGCGAGATCGCTGTTGTATTGTGCTGTACATTCAGGCTTGGAGCTCCATTCATTTGGATCACCATTTCCGCCTGAAGGCGGCGGCTGTCGTCCGCCTGACCGCCTATACTCCGACGTCTGCGGCCCCGAAAGGACGTCGGCCAACCAACCGGCGGCCGCCAAACCCCCAAGCGGCGGCGGTAGCAAGGAGGTCCATCCTCCAGGCGCCGGAAGCGGTGGGAGGGGCTTTAGCTCGGGGTGCGACCCGCTCGGCGGAGGCGGGGCGGCGGCGTGACAGTTCGCGCAGGCGCCATGGCTAGCGAGTTGCATAGCCTGCCGACCAGACGAGGCGGCTAGGCCGGTGTTTTGGAACGCCGGCAGCGCCCCGTGATCGCCAAGCCCGGCCATGTAGGCCCGGTAGCCCCCACCGAACAAGCCGAGCCGCTTGGACGGCGGCGGCGGTAGATCGGGAGCGAGGTCTTGCGATGTAGCACCCTGTAGCCCCGCAACAGCGCAAGCAGGCGCGACGGCGGCATGGCGCTGCCGCCGCCTGAGCCGGTGAAGCTCATCGGTTGAAATTCTCCAGATTGAGGAAGTACGGCCAGCTTTCGGCCGCTGGCGCGTCACCGCCCGCCCCGGCTCTCACGCCGGAGCGGACGGCCTCTCGCCGCTACTGCAGGTCGGCGATGACGAAGTGCGCCTTCTCGTTGGCGCATTCGAAGGCGGCCTCGTGGGTCATGATCTGCTTCTGGCTGTCGCCGGTCTTGGCCAGGTCCTCGGTCTTGAAGCCGTCGAGGGTGGCGACCGACGCATATTCCGGATCGATCGCCACCAGGTCCCGGGTCAGGCCGTAGGGATGCGGAACCAGCATCAACTGCCCGAAGTCGCCGACATAGACCTCGGCGCCGGCGATGATCGTCGCCTGCTCGCGGCCCTTCACGTCGGTGCGGATGCCGGCGATGCCGGTGAAGGCCGAGAACTGCTGCTTCTGCACCGGGCCCATGAAGGCGATCGAGGGGTTGGCTCCGTTGGCGAAGGCGCTGGCCCAGGCGGCCTTCAGCATCGCCTCGGTGAAGGTCCGCTGCGTCCCCGGCGTCGCTGCGGCCACCACGCCGGTGGCGAAGCCGCCGCTGGCGCCGGAAGCGCCGCGCGAGACGTTGCTGGTCAGCCAGGCGAGCACGCCCGCCGTGCCTCGCGGCGTCGCGCCGGCCTCGGCGACCGAAGCGTAGTTGCCGATCATGCGGGCTTCCATGTCGCGGCGCAGCTCGATCCCCTTGCGCACCTTCTGGCGGTTCACCTCCGACTTGCGGCCGGCCTTGTCGACCACCTCCTGGGTGCGCGAGACGCCGAGGGTCTTGCGGAAGATCTGGCAGTAGTTGCCGACGCGGGTGGTGTTGTTCGGCGCATCGAGGGTGGCGACGTCGTCGCCTTCCAGGGCGGCGTTGGCCGGGTTCGGCGTCGCCAGGTTCTCGGTCTGCCATTCGTGGTAGCGGGCCGAGGCCTTCTTCTTGCCGATGGCGGACAGGAACGGCGTCTTCTCCGGCGCCACGCGATAGATGGTGTCCTCCAGATCCTCGCGGTTGCCGGTCACGTTCAGGGTGGTGGACAGGTTGGTCGGAGCCGTCATGGCTCAGTCTCCTTGGGCGTTGAGCAGGGCGACCGCGTCCTCGATCGAGCGCGACTTGGAAAAGCGGCTCGCGGCTTGCGCGGCCCTGCGGGCTTTGGGGTCGGCCGGCCCGGACGACGCCCCGCCGCGAGCGAGCGAGCGGGTCGCCGGGCGGTCCGGCCGGGGGTTGAAGTTGGACGTTCCGGCCTTGGCCTGCGCCTGGTCCCAGAGCATCGCCTTGCGGGCGAGGCTCATCTCCAGCGCCGAGATCTGCACCAGGGCGTCGGGCGGGATGCCCTTGGCGTGCAGGTAGCGGGTGACCTCAGTGCGCCGCTCGGTCCCCGTTTCCGGGTGCGCGAGCTCGGGATCGAGGCGCTTCAGCTGCTCGAACTCGGCGGCGACATAGGCCTGGTGGTTGGCGCGTCGGCTGACCGCAGCCACCCGCGACGCGTGGTCCAGCCGGGCCTTCTCCGCCGCGTGCTGCTCGCGCGCGGCCTGCATCGCCTCGACGCCGTGCGCCTCGGCGATCGCCGCCCAGTCGGGCGTCCCCTGCCAGCGGGCGTTGAAGCTCTGCAGCGCCTCGGGCAGCGCGTCCGCCAGCTGCTCGAGCAGATGGCGGGCTTGCGCCGCCTCCTGCACGGCCGCGGTACGGACATGCTCGGCCTCGGCCTTGACCCGGGCGGCGGCCGCCTCCCTCGGTCCTTCCTGCGACAGCACGACGGCCTGCAGATCGGGACCCAGCTCGGCGAACCGCGCCTTGGCGTCCTTCGACCAGTACTTCGGCGGCGCCAGGCGATCGACCTCGCCCGGCTCCTCCGCCTCGGTTTCGTCCTCTCCGTCGAGCGGGTCTTCGGCCCCCTCGCCGGCCTCCTCGGGCGCACTGGCCGCGCCCTCGAAATCATCGTCCCAGACGTCGTCGCCCGGTTCCGCGCCGCCGTCCCGCGCGTCCTCGCGCCGGTCGAGCAGGGCCACCGCCTCGTCGAGCGACAGCGCGCCGCCCTGCGGCGCCTCAGCAGCCTCAGCCATTCGTCACCTTTGGTTTTGTTGCAAAATCCCGCGCCGGGAGGACGAGGCGCGCCGCGCAGCTCTACGACCAGAAGGTCAGTGCGACAGCTAGTGATCGCTTAAGTCGGCCTCGAACAGATTACCGACCAATTCCCCCGGAGGGCCTCGATGATCGGACTGGCCATGGCCGCGGCGCTGGCGGCGCGCCCCCCAATCGACGCCGAGTTGCGATGCGCGGCGAGCGCTTGGCAGGGCGTGACCCATGCGAGAGAGGCCGAAAGACGGACGGCTGCGCGGACGGCCTACATGTTCTTCCTGGGCCGCCTGACGGCGGAAGCCCCCGACAAGGACTGGGTCCCCTTAATCGCCGCCGAGAGCAAGACGTTCATCGCCGTTCCGCCGGTCGGCATGAAGCTGACTGACCTGCCATGCGCGGGCCTCATCCAGCAGATCGTTCCGCTTCCGGAGGAAATCACCGCCCCCTAGAGACGGGTGCGCGGCGACCACCACGTCGGCGCATACCCCGGTCGAACGCGGGACATCGCCCCCAGGATAGGAGATCGTCCGGTACCGGGAGTCATAGCCGGTGGTCACACCGATTTGCCGCCGCGCAGCGTCGACCAGTTGCTGCCCAGGGCCGCGCGGCGCGCCCGACGCCAGCGTCGGCACGGCGCCGAGCGCAGCAACAACAGTCCGACTGTGTTATCGCCGCCCCCACCGCTTTTCCAGGAAGTCCTGAGTTATTGCGCTGGGTTCGGCAACCGAACGCCATCCACCATCCTCGTGCTTTCGTACCGCGGCGCCGCTGAAAACTCGCCGCCGTCTCCGAGCCATCTTGGGAGGCGATGGGGTGCGAAGGTGGTCACATAGCTTGCATAGTCATCGTGGGAAAAATCATCGACGGGATAGATCTTTCCACCTCTACACTTCGGCGCATCCATACCATCGTAACTATAGACGCCGAGCACATTTCCGGCGGCGGTGACCACCACAAGTTCTGACCGGCCATGAACTTGCACGGCCGCCTGAGTGAGATGGAAAAACCAATACATAGTATATGCAGCGCGACCGTCGCGAGTGCGGATCGTGCAGAGCTTCACGAGGGTTGATCCGCGCTCCACGACATCGCGGCTCTCGATCGACTGCTGCGCCATCAAGGCGAAGACCCGCGCGTCTCCGCGCGAGGGCTCGTCAACGCCGGCGCGCTTCGTCGCAGCGGCCGCCTGATCGCCGCCCGCGCACAGCAGACATGCTATTGCTAGCAGGTGTCCAATCAATCGATGCATTGCGTTCATGTTCGGGACAACACCCTGGAATGTGAACCCATTCCCTCGGCGCCCCTACCACCTGCTGAATTGTCCAGCCGCGACGCTAGCGCTTGCTGAGCGGGCATTCAAGAACAAACCGGAAACCCAGATCAGCGATCACTCTTGATGTCCCGGTAAGCCCGCTTGACGTCTTCAAGGTAATGGGGATTGCCGCCGCCGTTGTAGCGTTGAATAGCCCGGTCGTAGCCGATGAACGGCTTCGCTCGCCCCTTCTTGTCGAAAAAGTAGGATTTGGAATCCAGCCAATCGAGTCCTGCCTGAATGCCTTGCTCGGCGCCTGGCGGAACGCCTTCCTTCAAGCCGAGATCTGACTTGTAGCCCTTCTCGCCAGGAGGCGCGTCCCAGTCGCCTGGCTTGTTCACCTGCATCGGATCGGAGTTGTAGGCCTTCAGGTCATGCCCGGACTCCACCCGCACCATCGCCTTGATCCAATCCGGGTCCAGATAGACCTCGTCGCCCGGATCGGCCTGGTTCATCCTGTTGTAGGCGGCGACCTTGGCCTCGATGATCGGGTCGAGCTTGTTCGGGAACGGCTTGGCGGCCGCCGGTCCGGCGACCTGGTATTGGTCTGATGGATCGATCTCCGGCCCCTGCCCATCGAGGCTGACGGCCTGCGGCCCGAAGACGGCCGCAGAACCGGGGGTTTTCGGCGGCTGCGACAGCAGCGGGCGCGCGAACGCCTTCCTGTCCGCCATGTAGCGGGCGTAGTCGCCGCCAAATAGCCCGCCGACCCGCGGCAGGCGCGCCCGCCGCGCACTTTCCGCCAGGGCCTGCGAGATCGGATCGCCGCCCAGATCGCGGTCCGAAGTTCCAGTCCCGCCCAGGAGGCCGAGCAGTCGCGCCAGCGACAGCCCGTCGCCGTTCGTTCCGTCGAAGGTCATCGGCCGGTCGCTCCAGAATGTTGTTTGATGTCAGCGTCGACGACAGGGCGCCTGACGCGCCCAAATTCCGGTCAAGCTCGCCCATCACGCAGTCGTGCCCTGGGCGGCTAGCGCCAAAGTTGCAATTCTTGCCTATTGCGAAAGACCTCCAGCTCCACCTGTGGCTGAATGCCGCGGTCGGACGAGGGAGCGCCAAAATGCCTCACTACAAGGTCCATTATTTGGACGCGCACGGACGCGTCGTCTCGCGTTTCGAGTTCCACTGCATCAGCGACGCCGAAGCCGAGCTCGCCTGCGAAGACCTGGCGGACCAGGGCCCGAAGGAGCTGTGGTGCGGGACCCGCTGGATCCGCGCCTGGCCGGCGCCGGTCCGGGAGCTGCGGACCGCGTGAGCCCTACCCCCGGGTGAGCCCCGCCTCGGCGATCGCGTCCTCCGCAGCGCGCGCATAGCCGGCGTGCTCGCCTGCAGCGACCGTCTTGGTCAGCGCCTCGCGGACCGCGGCCAGGTTCTGCAGCGACATGTGCAGCTTGAGCACCCGCGCGTCGGCTCCGACCGGCGTCTGGGCCAAGGCGGATAGCAGGCTCGCGCGAACCGCCTCGAAGGCCGCAGACGTCTCCGCAAGCTCCGCCTGCGCGCGCCGGCCGCGCGCGATGTCGGCCTTCAGATCCCGCTCGTTCATCCGCCCACGCCTCCCGGCAGGTCGTCCACGTGGCCGGCCACGTCGACGGAATGCGAGGCGCCCGACGCCAGCGCCTGGCCCTTGAGCGCCAGCGTCGCCATCAGCTCCTCGCGTTGCAGCTTCAGCGCCTCGGCGGCGCGTTCTCGTTCCAATTGCATCTTCAGCTGCATCTCCTCGCGTTTCAGCGCCAGCTCCGCGGCCATCCGTTCGCGGGCGATCTGCAGCTCGGCCTGCGCCTGGCGCTGGTCGGCCGCCGCCTTGGCCGAGAGCTTCGCCATCTCCAGCTGGGCCTCCGGATCGTGGGGCTCGCCGGCGTCCGGCGCATACGCCGGATCGGTCCAGTAGAGGTCGGGGCTCTTCTCCCCCACCGCCCGGCTGAAGGCGCGCAGCCGGTTGTAGACGTTCTGCGCGGTGACGAACGGCCCCTCGAGCCCGCCCTGCAGCTGGACCACCTTCTCGGTCAGGCCGATCGCCTGGGACTGCACCTGCAAGTCACGGTCACGCCCGGACGAGCCCACGCCGACATGCACGCTCAGCGCCTCGCGCTCGGGCCAGGCCTCAGGCCGCACCTCGCGCCACACCTGGCCGACCTTCAGCCGCGCGGGCGCATGCTCGCGCGTGAACTCCTCGCGCAGCAGCTGGTGGACGCCCAGGAACAGGTCCTTCACCCCGGTTTCGGCAAAGACGCGGCAGATCATCCTGACCCGCTTCTGCGCCGCAGAGATCAGCGCCATGGCGCCGCTCGCGGTCTCGTGCAGGGTGTCTGGGTTGAGCCCCTGGGCGTTCCTCACCACGCCCGAGCGCTGCTCGGCCACGGTGGCCATGAACTCCATCGCCGAGAAGACGTCGAATCCTAAGCCCCCCGCCGAGATCGGCCGCACGGCCTGGCCCGTCTTCGAGCGCACCGGCACGTTGGGCGCATTGTTCAAGAGGTCGGCGATGGTGAACTCGCTGGCCTGCTCCTCGGAGACCTCCATCCGCTGGTTCAGCGCGAAGTAGCCGCTGTCCAGCAGCATGCGCAGCAGCACCGTCTTGATGCGCATCACCTCGAACAGCTTGTCCGCCAGGCTCTCGCCATAGAAGCGATGCGCCGACAGGTACGGCGTCAGCGCCCCGAACGGGATCTGGCGGACCTGCTCCTTCTGCAGCAACGTCCGCTGCTCGCCGTCGGTCTCGATCCGCCAGATCTCCGGCTGGCCGTCGCCGTCGGCGTCGATGCGCAGGTAATGGGTGCGCACCTCCACCACGCGCAGGTCCTCCAGCCCGCTCTCGCCGGCCCGGTCGTGCTCGCCGGCCTCGTCGCGGGCGTTCTCCAAAGCATCTTGCCGCGAAGTCGCGTGCGGCAGGGCCCGCGCCAGCTTGGCGTCCACGCCGCGCGCGATCAGGTCCTGCACGCGCGGCCGGTCGCGCAGCGCGCAGTAGGCCGTGTCCCGAAGCGCGACGGTGTCGGCCGCGACCGTGAAGTCCTCAGACGGCACGGCGCGCACGCAGACGCGACCACGCAACTCGCGTAGCTGCAGCGCCACGGATCCGTCCCCGCGCGTCTCAACCTCGGCCCGCATCCACGGTTTCTGCAGCTGCGCCAGCGCGGCCAGCGCCGCGGCCTCCTCCGGGCCGCCGGCCTCATGGAGCGAGACCGGCTTCTCGTCCTCCTCCCACCACCAGTGGAAGAGCCCCGTGCGGTTGAGAAGCGCGTCCTGGACCGCATCGTGGAAGGCCCGGAAGGCGTCGTTCTGGTGGAAGACGACATGGGTGACGAGCTCGGTCTCCTCGCGCGCCTGGGCCTCGTCGGCCGCCCCGTCCGCCTGGAAGGTCACAACGTCGTCGCCACCGAAAAACACCTCCATCACATCCGGCATCAAGGTGTCCACCGCATCCGACAGGGTGGAGTCCACCGCCGTCGAGCGGCCGCGGATCACCTGGAGGTC
>NZ_DATELG010000064.1:0-2699 GCF_035276905.1 Phenylobacterium sp.
CCCACCGCTCGCATCGAGGCGCGCACCTCGCGCCGGATGCTGGCGCGCCAAGACGCCTGGACCAACATGATCCGCCTGACCGCCGCGGGCTTCGGCGCCGCGGTCGGCGGGGCGGACGCCGTGGTGCTCGGCAATTTCACCGACGCGCTCGGCCTGCCCACCGCCTTCGGCCGCCGCCAGAGCCGCAACACCCAGCTGGTGCTGATGGAGGAGGCTTTCGTCGGCCGCGTCGCCGATCCGGCGGCGGGCTCCGGCTACGTCGAGGCGATGAGCGAACAGCTCGCCCGCGCCGCCTGGGCCAGGCTGCAGGAGATCGAGGCCGCCGGCGGCCTGGCCGCGGCCCTGGCCGCAGGCCTGATCGCCCGCGACATCGAGGCCGCCAAGGCCGCGCGGCCCGAGCCGAAGCTGGTCGGCGTCAACGCCTTCCCCCCGGCCAAGGAGGACCCGGTCGAGGTCGAGACCGCCGAGCCCCAGCCCGTCGAGGCGCCGGCCGCGACCCTGCCCGGCCCCGACAGCGCCTGCCCCGCCCTGACCGCCATTCGCCTCGCGCAAGCCTATGAGGCCGCCCCCAAGGAAGTCTCCCAATGAGCGCCTTCCCCGATTTCGCCACCCTGCCCTTCGACGCCCGGCTGCCGACGCCGGTCCCGCCGGCCGCCGATCCGTGGCTGACGCCCGAGGCGCTTTCGGTCAAGCCGTCCTACGGCCCGCAGGACGTCGGCGACCTGCCGCACCTGCGCGGCGCCTATCCGGGGATCGCGCCGTTCCTGCGCGGTCCTTACCCGACGATGTACCTGACCAACCCGTGGACCATCCGCCAGTACGCGGGCTTCTCCACGGCCGAGGAGTCCAACGCCTTCTACCGCCGCAACCTGGCGGCGGGTCAGATGGGCCTGTCGGTGGCCTTCGACCTGGCCACCCACCGCGGCTACGACAGCGACCACCCGCGGGTGAAGGGCGACGTCGGCATGGCCGGCGTGGCGATCGACTCCATCCTCGACATGCGCACCCTGTTCGACGGCATCCCGCTCGACAAGATGAGCGTGTCGATGACCATGAACGGGGCGGTGCTGCCGGTGCTGGCGCTCTACATCGTCGCCGGTGAAGAGCAGGGCGTGCCGCACGAGAAGCTGTCGGGCACGATCCAGAACGACATCCTCAAGGAGTTCCTGGTCCGGAACACCTACATCTATCCGCCCGCGCCCTCGATGCGGATCATCTCGGACATCTTCGCCTACACCTCGAAGGAGATGCCGAAGTTCAACTCGATCTCCATCAGCGGCTACCACATCCAGGAAGCCGGGGCGACGCTCGACCTGGAGCTCGCCTACACCATCGCCGACGGCATCGACTACGTCCGCGCCGGCATCGCTGCGGGCATGACCGTCGACCAGTTCGCGCCGCGCCTGTCGTTCTTCTGGTGCGCCGGCATGAACGTCTTCATGGAGATCGCCAAGCAGCGGGCCGGGCGCCTTCTGTGGGCCAAGCTCATGCGGGAGAACTTCGATCCGAAGGACAGCCGCTCGCTCTCCTTGCGCGCCCACACCCAGACCTCCGGCTGGAGCCTGGCGGCGCTCGACGTCTTCAACAACGTCCCGCGCACCGCCCTCGAGGCCATCGCCGCCACCAGCGGCCAGACCCAGAGCCTGCACACCAACGCGCTCGACGAGGCGCTGGCGCTGCCGACCGACTTCTCGGCCCGGATCGCCCGCAACACCCAGCTGTTCATCCAGCTGGAGAGCGGCCAGACCCGCGTCGTCGACCCCTGGGGCGGCTCCTACTACATCGAGCGGCTGACCGCCGACCTCGCCGCCCGCGCGCTGGACCACATCGCCGAGGTGGAAGCCCTCGGCGGCATGACCAAGGCGATCGAGGAAGGCCTGCCCAAGCGACGCATCGAGGAAGCCTCCGCCCGCACCCAGGCGCGCATCGACTCCGGCGAGCAGACCCTGGTCGGCGTCAACCGCTACAAGCCCGACGTCGCCGACGAGATCCCGATGCTCAAGGTCGACAACAGCGCCGTGCGCGAGCGCCAGCTGCAGAAACTGCAGAAGCTGCGCGCCGAGCGCGACCCGACAGCCTGCGCCCAGGCCCTGGAAGCCCTGACCAACGGCGCCGCCGGCGGCGGCAATCTCTTGGAGCTGTCGGTCGCGGCCGCGCGCGCCAAGGCCAGCGTCGGCGAGATCTCCGACGCGCTGGAGAAGGTGTTCAACCGCCACAAGGCCACGGCCGACGCGGTGAAGGGCGTCTACCTGCGCGCCTCCGGCGACACCCCGACGGCCCTGCGCGCCAAGGCGCTGGTGGCCGAGTTCGTCCAGACCGACGGGCGCAAGCCGAAGATCATGGTCGCCAAGATGGGCCAGGACGGCCATGACCGCGGCCAGAAGGTGATCGCCTCGGGCTTCGCCGACCTCGGCTTCGAAGTGGACATCGGCGACCTCTTCCAGACGCCGGCCGAAGCCGCCGCCGAGGCGGTGGCGGAGAATGTCCACGTGGTGGGCGCAAGCTCGCTCGCCGCCGGCCACCTGACGCTGGTTCCCGAGCTCAAGGCAGAGCTCGCCAAGCTCGGCCGTCCGGACATCATGGTGGTGGTGGGCGGCGTAATTCCGCCTGAGGATTTCCAGGCGCTCACCGACATGGGCGTGGCGGCGATCTTCATCCCCGGCACGGCGGTTCCCGACGCGGCGATCACCGTCCTGGAA
>NZ_DATELG010000065.1:0-6303 GCF_035276905.1 Phenylobacterium sp.
CTGGGCGAAGTCCGGCCGGCCGCCCGCGCCCTGGCCGCCCATGGCCAGCACCGCGGCCTTGGCGAGTTCGGCGGCGTTGAAGCGGCGCTGCGCCGCGCCGGTCACGGCGACGGTCACCGCCGCCTTGCCGTCGGCCACGCCGACCAGGGCGATGACGCCGTCGGCCAGCTGCTTCTTGAATTCCTCGGTGATGGGCCTGAGGTCCTTGCCGCCGACGCCCTCCATGACGCGCGCCATCACCTGGGTGCCGCCGATCTCCTCCGGCCCGGCGGCGGCTCCGCCCCCGCCGCCCATGGCGAGCTGGCGCTTGGCCTCGGAGAGTTCCTTCTCCAGCTTGCGGCGTTGGGCCTCCAGCGCTTCGACGCGGGCGGTGACCTCGACCACCGGGACCTTGAACTGGTCGGCCAGGCCCTTGGCCACCGCCGCCTGCTCCAGCAGCCAGCGGCGCGCCGCCTCGCCGGTGAGCGCCTCGATCCGCCGCACGCCCGCGGCCACGCCCTGTTCGGAGACGACCTTGAAGAGGGCGATGTCGCCGGTGCGCGCGACGTGGGTCCCGCCGCACAGCTCCACCGAATAGGCGCCCTGGCCGCCCAGCGCCCGGCCAAGCGTCAGCACGCGCACGCTCTCGCCGTACTTCTCGCCGAACAGCGCCATGGCGCCCTTCTCGATGGCGTCGGCCGGGGCCATCAGCTGGGTCTCGGCCGGCAGGTTCTGGCGCACCACCGCGTTCACCTCCGCCTCGATGCGGTCGATCTCGTCGGGGGTCAGCGGCTGGCCGTGGCTGAAGTCGAAGCGGATCCGCTCGCCGTCGACCATCTGGCCCTTCTGGGTCACGTGCGGCCCAAGCACGTTGCGCAAGGCCGCATGCAGCAGGTGGGTGGCGGAGTGGTTGGCCCGGGTGGTCCGCCGCCGCTCGGCGTCGACCGCCAGGCGCACGCGGGCGCCGGGCGAAAGCTCGCCCTCGAGGATCTCCAGGTCGTGGACGTTCAGGTCGCCGGCCTGCTTCTGGACGTCGCGGACCCGGGCCTTGCCACCGGTCCACTCCACCTCGCCCTGGTCGCCCGCCTGGCCGCCGCTTTCGGCATAGAAGGGGGTGCGGTCGAACAGCGCCTGGACCCGCTGGCCGGCGCCGGCGCGCTCGACCTCGGCGCCGTCCGCCGCCAGCACCAGAAGCTCGGCGACAGTCTCGATCTCCTCGTAGCCGATGAAGTCGGTCGGCCCCAGCCGGTCGCGGATGGCGAACCATTCGGCGGCGGCCGCCACCTGGCCGGAGCCGGTCCAGGCTTCGCGCGCCTGCTCGCGCTGGCGCGCCATGGCCGCATCGAACCCGTCGAGGTCGACGGTCAGGCCCTTCGCCCGCACCGCGTCCTGGGTCAGGTCGAGCGGGAAGCCGTAGGTGTCGTAGAGCTTGAAGGCCGTCTCGCCCGAAAGCACGTCGCCCTCGGCGAGGCCAGATGTCGCCTCGTCCAGCAGGCTCATGCCGCGGCCGAGCGTGCGGCGGAACCGCTCCTCCTCCTGGCGCAGGGTGTCGACGATGGCGTGCTCGGCGCGCTTCAGCTCCGGATAGGCCTCGCCCATCAGCCGCACCAGGTCCGGCGCGATGCGATGCATCAGCGGCTCCTCGGCGCCCAGCAGATGGGCGTGGCGCATGGCGCGGCGCATGATCCGGCGCAGCACATAGCCGCGGCCCTCGTTCGAGGGCGTCACCCCGTCGGCGATCAGGAAGCTGGTCGAGCGCAGGTGGTCGGCGATCACCCGGTGCGACGGCGTGCTCTCGGCGCCCTCGGCGTGCAGCTCGCGCTTGGCGGCGGCGATCAGGTCGCGGAACAGGTCGACGTCATAGTTGTCGTGCACGCCCTGCAGCACCGCGGCCACCCGCTCCAGGCCCATGCCGGTGTCGATCGAGGGCTTGGGCAGGCGGGTGCGCTCGCCGTTCGCGTGCTGCTCGAACTGCATGAAGACCAGGTTCCAGATCTCCACGAACCGGTCGCCGTCCTGGTCCGGACTGCCGGGCGGGCCGCCGGGGATGTGGGCGCCGTGGTCGTAAAAGATCTCCGAGCAGGGGCCGCAGGGGCCGGTGTCGCCCATGGACCAGAAGTTGTCGGACGTGGCGATGCGGATGATCTTCTCGTCCGGCAGGCCGGCGATCTTCTTCCACAGGCCATGGGCCTCGTCATCCTCGGCGTAGACGGTGACGAGCAGCTTCTCGACCGGGAGTTGGAACTCCTTGGTCAGCAGCGTCCAGGCGGCCTCGATCGCCCCGTCCTTGAAATAGTCGCCGAAGGAGAAGTTCCCCAGCATCTCGAAGAAGGTGTGGTGGCGGGCCGTGTAGCCGACGTTGTCGAGGTCGTTGTGCTTGCCGCCGGCGCGCACGCATTTCTGCGACGAGGCCGCCCTCGGCCACGGCGAGGCTTCGGCGCCGGTGAAGTAGTTCTTGAACGGCACCATGCCGGCGTTGACGAACAGCAAGGTGGGGTCGTTCTGCGGGACGAGCGGAGCCGAGGCCGCCACGGCGTGGTCCTTGCGCCGGAAGTAGTCCAGGAAGTGGCTGCGGATCTCGTTCAGGCTCGCCATGGATCAGGTTCACGCGTCGGTCAGGTCACGGCGAGGGCCTCGCCGGTCCCCCGAATGTGGGGACGATTGGCGTTTAAGGCGCCCCTCCGGAAAGGGAAAGCGGCCAAGGCGCTGCAGGGTGGAGAAGCCGCGGGCCGGCCCGGACCGCGCCGCCCGGGCGCGCAAGGGGGCGAACCGAGCGCCGGAAAAAGAGAAGGACGCCTGGGCGGACCCAGACGTCCTCGAACACCTCTCCGGCCCTGACCGCACGGGTGGGGGCGGAAGCGACCGGCCGGGGGGTGCAGGGGGAGGCCGGTCGCCTCGGGGGCGCGCCCAGAGCCGGAGAGGAAGCTCTGCTATGGGAGCCAAGCTAGGCAGTGAAAAAGGCGATTTGTGGGAGCGACTTGGGCGGAAAACCTCGGCTTTCGCCCCAATTCCGCCCCTCGCCGCCGCATTCCGCCCCAGCCTGGGCCGCTTCTTGAACCCTACTCCGCCTCGTCCTCGGGACCGCCGACCAGCAGCTCCTCCTCGATGGATTCCTTGCGGCCGCGGACCTGCTTCTCGATCTCGCTCGCGATGTCCGGATTGGCCTTGAGGAACTCGCGCACGTTGTCGCGCCCCTGGCCGATCCGCTGGCTGTTCCAGGAGAACCAGGAGCCGGACTTCTCGATCACGCCGGCCTTGACGCCCAGGTCGATGATCTCGCCCAGCTTGGAGATCCCCTGGCCGTACATGATGTCGAACTCGACCTCACGGAACGGCGGGGCGACCTTGTTCTTGACCACCTTCACCCGGACGTTGTTGCCGATGATCTCGTCGCGCACCTTGACCGAGCCGGTGCGGCGGATGTCGAGGCGCACCGAGGCGTAGAACTTCAGCGCATTGCCGCCGGTGGTGGTCTCCGGGCTGCCGTACATCACCCCGATCTTCATGCGGATCTGGTTGATGAAGATCACCAGGGTCTTGGCTTTGGAGATCGAGGCGGTGAGCTTGCGCAGCGCCTGGCTCATCAGGCGGGCCTGCAGGCCGGGCAGCTGGTCGCCCATCTCGCCCTCGATCTCCGCCCTGGGCGTCAGCGCCGCCACGGAGTCGATGACGATCACGTCGATGGCGCCCGAGCGCACCAGGGTGTCGGTGATCTCCAGCGCCTGCTCGCCGGTGTCCGGCTGCGAGACCAGCAGGTCGTCGAGGTTGACGCCCAGCTTGTGGGCGTAGGACGGGTCGAGCGCGTGCTCGGCGTCGACGAAGGCGGCGACGCCGCCGGCCTTCTGCACCTCGGCCACGACGTGCAGCGCCAGTGTCGTCTTGCCGGAGGATTCCGGCCCGTAGATCTCGACAATGCGGCCCTTCGGCAGGCCGCCGATGCCCAGCGCCAGGTCGAGGCCGAGCGAGCCGGTGGAGACGGATTCGATCTCCACCACCTTGCCCTTGTCGCCGAGCTTCATCACCGAGCCCTTGCCGAAGGCCCGATCGATCTGCGCCAGCGCCGCCTCGAGGGCCCGCTGCTTGTCTCCGTCTTCTTTCGCCACGAGCCTCAACGCCGACTGAGTCATTGGTCCGAGCCCCTTATATCCACGATTCCGCCGCCCTGCCGCGGGTTCTGAAAGCCCCCAGGACGCCGCGTCGCGCCAGAACTCGTTCGTACGCCCTTTGTTCTATGTTCGCAAGATGTTCTGTCGCGGCGCTTGCCGGGGGTATAGCGAAGAGCTGATTGCACGCAGGCCCCTACCACAGGCGTGCTCCGGACTCTTAGTCGCCGCTCGAAAGGGTCATTCGAGCCGTGGCGGCCAAGCCTCGCGCCAAGGCCGAGACCAATCGCTGCATGGGTTCGGCCGGAATCCGTAATTCTCGGGGACGACCGATACTGACGCAGGCAGCGTCCAATCTCATCCCGCCGGCCAAGATCGCGGGCCCGACCTCTCGTGCGGCGGTCAACCTTGAAGGACGCGCGCTTAGGTTGCTGGCTTGACTTGCATCCGAAGGACTGGCCTGAAGTGGCCAGATTTGGCCTGTGAAATCGCTTGAAACGACTATGACGCTCGATATCCGAGGCAGCCTCAAAAACACGAAGCTGAGCTCGAACCCCTATGTCGTTTTCGAAGAGCTGATCTCCAACGCAATCGACTCCTACCTCATCCGAAAGGACAGCGAGCCGACCGCACCCGACCTAAGCGTCCGAGTCGAGGTCGCCTTCCAAAAGGCTGGGCTCTTCGGCGATCAAGACGTGATGACGGTCAGCTGCGCCGATAACGGTTGCGGCTTGGGGGAGGCTCAACTGAAGGCTTTCCTGACTAAGGACACGTCCTACAAGGACGATCTGGCCATCGCGGGCATCGGCAAATGCAAGGGCGCGGGCCGTATCCAGTTCTTCCACCATTTCGCCGGCATGACGATCGACAGCACCTTCCGCCGCGACGGCGAGGTGCTCCGGCGTCAGATGATCTATGCTGAACCCCAAAAGCAGATCGAGTTCGACGATTTCGTCCTGGGCACTGGCGAGGCGGCCGCGATCGGCACGACCATCCAACTGCGGAACTTCAAGGACTCCGCGCGGGAGCGCCTGGCGCCAGACACCCTCCTGAGCACGTTGTTTTCAGCGCCGACGCTGAAGAAACAGATGCTCCTGGCGTTCCTGCAGCGCCTGGTAGGCCTGTCGGCCCAGCTGGGCGACTTCAAGATCGTCTTTTCGACTCGCCACTGGGAGCAGCCCGATGAGACTGAAGTCCTGCAGCCGGCCGACCTGCCGGTTGTGACAACCACGCGGTGGGTTCAGGTCGAGGAACGTGATCCGATGACGGGCGCGGGCCTGGGGACATTCCAGACCTTCAAGCTGTCGCATTACCAACTCGACGCGACCTCGTTTGACCTGCCGCGCAATGCCATCGCCTTCTGCGCCAAGTTTTCGCCGGTGCGCGACATCACCGGTCACTATCTCCGCACCCGGACCGAACAGAACAATCCCGTTGGTGGACACCACCACATCGTACTGATCGAGAGCGACTTCCTTGACCAAAACGTCAACGAGCAGCGCGACAACTTCGACAACATTCCAGACGAACTTGAGACGGGCGGGCTCTTCCCGACGGAACGGATCTCTTACGAGACGATCCACGCCGCGATTGACCCTGTTATCGAAGCGATGGTGGTCCCCGCGGACTGGAAGAAAGAAGAGGTGATCAAGGACCTCGCCGACCAGTACGGGGTCACCGAGGCGATGCTGTCCGACACGTCCACCCGGATTGTCTATGGCGAACCCGCGCAGAAGATTGTCGAGCGGGTACTGAAGAAGTACCAGGAAAAGGTCATCGACGAGACGGCCGAAATCTATCGGCTCAAGGAAGAGATTGTCGCTTCCGAGCCGGACTCGCCTGATTTCCGCAGGAAGATCAACGAGCTATCGTGGAAATACACCGCGTCATTGAAGAACTTCGACATGGCCAACCTCTCGCAACTGATCGTGCGGCGTGCCTGCGTGGTCGAGGTTCTTGAGCTGGCTTGCGGACGTAACCTGGCGGTGCAGGCCCAAGCCGATGGCGCGCGCCGCAAGGATGAACGGATCATCCATAGCATCTTCTTTCCAATGCGCAAGGATAGCACCGAGGTCACCGACCACGACATCTGGCTGCTAAGTGAGGAATACCATTACTACGACTACATTGCCTCCGACATGCCGCTGTCTAACATCACGTGGAACAACGACGAGAAAGTCTTCGAGAGCGACATCGATCAGAAATTCAAAGAACTCCTGGA
>NZ_DATELG010000066.1:0-11269 GCF_035276905.1 Phenylobacterium sp.
CATCGACCTGGTGACCGCGCTGACCAACCTCGGGATCCAGCCCACGCAGATCCCGGCCAAGATCGAGGGGATCACCTTCGGCCAGGACGTCACCTACAACGGCCAGAACTACCACACCCTGTTCATCGCCAACGACAACGACTTCGTGCCCGCAACCGCGGGGCCGAACCAGTTCTACGTGTTCGGCTTCCAGGACGGCGACCTGCCGAACTACGTGGCGGAGTCGATCGCCGTCCCCGAGCCGGCGACCTGGGCGATGATGCTGACGGGCTTCTTCGGCCTCGGCGGCATGCTCCGCGCGCGCCGTCGCCAGGGCGCCGCTGCGGTCTGAGGCGATCCGAGCGCGTTCCGCACTGGACGGGACGCGCTCTTCCCTCCGGCCGCTAGCGCGCCACGTCCAGCGCGTAGCCGGCGGCGCGGACCGTGCGGATCGGATCGTCGGTGGAAGGTACGTTCAGCGCCTTGCGCAGGCGGCCGATGTGGACGTCGACCGTGCGGGCCTCGACATAGACGTCGGAGCCCCAGACGGCGTCCAGCAGCTGCTCGCGCGACAGCACCCGGCCCGGGTGGCGCATCAGATAGTCCAGCAGCCGGAACTCGGTGGGGCCCAGGTGGACCTCCTTGCCGGCGCGCTTCACCCGGTGGCCGACGCGGTCGATGACGATGTCGCCGATCCGCACCTCGTCCTCGGCCAGGCCCGGCCGCAGCCGGCGCAGCACGGCGCGCACGCGGGCCGCCAGCTCGCTCATCGAGATCGGCTTGACCACATAGTCGTCGGCGCCGGTGTCCAGCCCGCGGATGCGGTCGCTCTCCTCGCCGCGGGCGGTCATCATGATGATCGGCACGTTGCGCGTCTCGGGCTTCTGGCGCAGCCGCCGGCAGACCTCGATGCCCGAGACCTTCGGCAGCATCCAGTCGAGCACGATGAGGTCGGGCAGCTTCTCGTCGACCGAGACCAGCGCCTCCTCGCCGTCGCCGGCGAGCAGCACCGAGTACCCCTCTTTCTCGAGATTGTACTGCAGGAGGGTCGCCAGGGCGTCCTCGTCCTCGACGACCAGGATGGTGGGCCGCAAGTGTCAGGCTCCGGTCAGGCGCGGAAGGCGTCGGTCTTGGGACGGACCGGGGCGATCATGTCCTCACCGGTGATCTGGTAGTGGATGATCTCGGCGATGTTGGTCGCGTGATCGCCGATGCGTTCCAGGTTCTTGGCGACGAACAGCAGGTGGGCGCACGGATTGATCGTCCGCGGATCGCTCATCATGTAGGTGAGCAGCTCGCGGAACAGGCTGTTGTAATGCTCGTCGACGTCCTCGTCATGGGACCAGACGGCGATCGCCCGCTCCAGGTCCTGCCGCGCGTGGGCGTCGAGCACCGTGGTGAGACGCTGGACCACCAGCTTGCCCATCCGGTCGATCGAACGCGTCAGCGGGGTCAGCGGATCGGATTCGATGATCACCAGGGTGCGCTTGGCGATGTTCTTGGCCAGGTCGCCGCAGCGCTCGAGGTTGTTGGCGATCTTCATCGACGCCACCGCCCGACGCAGGTCGTCGGCCATCGGCTGGCGCAGCGCGATCAGCCTGAGCGCGCGGCGCTCGATGTCGCGCTCGGCGTGGTCGAGGCGGTCGTCGCGGGTGACGACGTTGGTGGCGAGCTCCTGGTTGCGCTTGACCACGGCGTTGATGGCGTCGGCCACCTGGGATTCGGTCAGGCCGCCCATGCGCGCGCATTCCGCGGAGAGCGCGTTCAGCTCTTCTTCGTAGGACTTGACGGTGTGCTCGGTGGTCATTTGCGCGATGCTCTCCAGCGCTCAAGCCCCTCGACCCTGCCCCGGGCCGACTTGGGGCAAGTCAGGCCGGACCGACAGTGTCGCCCCCTTTCGCTTGAGAGTCCCCCCTTTCCGACGGCGTCTGAACGCAACCTGGCAGGGCTCTCGCGCGATTGGCGTATGCAACAACGTCATGACACTTTCGCGACGACGCCCGGGGACTGTGACGCCCGCGGCGCAGGCTGCATCGGCAGGTAGACGGTGAAGGTCGTCCCCTCGCCCGGCGCGCTCTCGACGGTCATGCCGCCACGGTGCCGGTTGACGATGTGCTTGACGATGGCGAGGCCCAGGCCGGAGCCGGAGCGCTCGCCGCTTTTCTGGCCTTCGACGCGATAGAAGCGCTCCGTCAGCCGCGGCAGGTGCTCGCGCGGGATGCCCGCGCCGCGGTCGCTGACCCGGAGCGCGGCGTAGGTCTCGGCGTGGATGTCCGGCGCCAGCAGCGACAGCCGCGCCGTCCCCGGCCGATAGGGCGCGCTGGCCGCCTCGGGCGACAGCTGCGCCTGCAGCGCCACCTCGACGACGCCGTCGTCCGGCGAGTATTTCACGGCGTTGTCGACTAGGTTCTGGATCACCTGCAGGATCTGGTCGCGGTCGCCGCGCGCGCGGGCGGAGCCTTTGCGCGGCAGCTTGATCTTCAGCTTGATCCCGCGCCGCTCGGCGATCGGGGTCGAGGCGTCGAGCACGTCGGAGACGCACGCCGCCAGGTCGATCTGGGCCGCCGGGGCGATGTGCTCGCCGAGCTCGATCCGCGACAGCGACATCAGGTCGTCGACCAGCCGCGACATGCGCCCGGCCTGGGCCTGCATGATCGACAAGAACCGCTCTTGCGCGCCGGGATCGTTCTTGGCGTGGCCGCGCAGGGTCTCGATGAAGCCCGACAGCGAGGCCAGCGGCGTACGCAGCTCATGGCTGGCGTTGGCCAGGAAGTCGGCGCGCGTGCGCTCGACCTGGCGGATCTCGGTCTCGTCGCGGAACATCAGCACCGCCAGCCGGCGGCCGTCGAGCGCCAGCCCCAGCGGGCGGGCGTAGGCGCGCAAGGTGTGGGTCTGGGCGCCGCCCGGCTCGTAGAGGCATTCCGCCTCGCCGCCGTTGAACAGCGCCCGGTCCACCGCGTCGAGCACGTCGGGGTCGCGGATGGCGTTCACCAGCAGGCCCTCGCCGCGCTCGATCCGCAGGAGCTCGCGCGCGGCGGTGTTGGCGAACACATAGCGCCGGCTGGTCAGGTCGTGCGGCTCGGTCGCGGAGATCACCAGGATCGGGTCCGGCAGGGCGTTGACCAGCACGCCGAACGGCGGCGGCTCCCCCGCCCGCTCGGCGGCCTCGCGCATCAGCGCGCGGTAGCGCGCCGCCTCGCCCGAGCGATCGGCGGCGAAGACGCAGATCGCGGTCCCCGTCGCGACCGCGGCGATCGCGCCCAGCGCCAGCAGCGGGGCGAGGCCCTGGGTCAGGACGAGCGCCGCAACCACCAGCACGCCGACGGCGCCGGCCGTGATGATCGGCCAGGGCGACGGCTGGGCGACGGGGGCGTCATGGGCGGGAGCGGGCAACCACGAATCTCCAACCGGGGAAAGCTTTGAGCATCCTCATGGGTGTGTCACGGCAATGACAGGCGGCGCACCAGACCACAGGAACCCGAAGGCGCAAGGCGTCGTTGCGCGATAGAATCAGGACGAACGCGACACAACGGGAATGAACGAATTTTCCGAGAGGCATGACCCGGGCGGCGCCCAGGCCGCGGACGCGCTGCAGACGGCGCTGGAGCGCGAGCGGGCGCGCACGCGGGAGATCGATCACCGGGCCAAGAACAGCCTGCAGCTCGTCTCCTCCCTGCTCCTGCTCATGAGCCGGCGTTCGCCGGCGGCGGAGACGCAGCAGGCGCTGAAGGCCATGCACCAGCGCGTCACCGCGATCGCCGCGGTGCACCGCGAGATCCTCGACGGCGAGGATCCGGAGCGATTCGACCTCACGCACTTCGTCCGCGACCACCTCGCGGCCCTGGCCAGCGCCCGCGGCGAGGGCGCGGCGGTGCGGCTGGACCTCGCCCCGGTCGAGCTTGCCGCGATCAAGGCCTGTCCGGCGGCGCTGATCGTCAACGAGCTGGCGCTCAACGCCCTCACCCACGGCTCGCCGCCGGGACGCGAGCCGCAAGCGAACGTGACCTTGAGGCCCTGCGGCGAAGGCTTCTCGCTGACGGTCGCCGACTGCGGGCCCGGCCTGCCGCCCGCGGCGGAGAAGGCGGGCTTCGGCCTGACGATCGTCAAGCTGCTGGCCCAGCAGATCGCGGAGGTCGTGGCGTTCGAGGACGCAGGGCCGGGCCTTCGGGCGGTGGTCACCGCCGCATGATCCTCGCCGACGTCACGGGCGTCAGCGCGGCCTAGCCATCGCTCCCGAGGGGGCTTAAGGCTCCCGCCGTTCCGCCCGCCGCGCGCGGGCCTGCGCGGAGCTTCTGAGGCATGAGCGATCGATTGGCGGCGGCGCAGGCGGCGTTGAACGCGGGCCGCGGAGCGGAGGCCATCGAGCACCTGAGCGCGGCCCTGAACGATGACCCCGCCCGGCCTGCGCCGGTCTGGCGCGCCTTGCTGTTCCAGCTCTACCAGGCCGGTCGCTACGAGGAAGGCGCCGGCTGGGCCGCGAAGGCCGCCGAGCGCCACCCCCGCGAGACCGAGATCGCCAACCTGCGCGGCGTGCTGCTGCGCCGGCTGAACCGCCAGGACGAGGCGCTGGCGGTGTTCGAGGCGGCGGCGCGCCTGGATCCCGCCCAGACCGCGCTGCAGGTGAACCGCTGCAACGTGCTCTTGGACCTGCGCCGGGGGGCCGAGGCCGAAGCGGGCCTGACGCTGCTGGTGCGCCGCGAGCCGCGCAACGCCGAGCTGCAGCGCCAGCTCGGCCGGGCTCTGTTGATGCAGGGCAGGTCCGACCCGGCGCTGGTGCGCTTCCGCCAGGCGGTCGCCATCCAGAAGGACCTGATCGACGCCTGGCTCGACCTGTCGGGCGCGCTCAACGAGCTGCACCGTACGAAACAGGCCGAAGACGTGCTCGACAAGGCGCTCGCGGCCAACCCCGGGCATCCCCGCCTGGTCGAGGCCCGGGCGGTGA
Organism: Phenylobacterium sp.; assembly: GCF_035276905.1. Classification (GTDB taxonomy): domain Bacteria; phylum Pseudomonadota; class Alphaproteobacteria; order Caulobacterales; family Caulobacteraceae; genus Phenylobacterium. Next base: position 4,922 of record NZ_DATELG010000066.1, read on the forward strand.
TCTACCGGCGCGCCGGCCAGGCGCGCGCCGCCGAGACCTACCTGCGCAGCCTGCTGCCGCAATTTGGCGACGCCGGCTGGCTGCACTACCAGCTGGGCGTGACGCTCAGCGACTACGACCGCCAGGGCGCCAACGCCCATCTGCTGCGGGCGGTCGAGCTGGAGCCGAAGAACCTCGACTATCGGATCGTGCGGATCGAGGGCCTGGAGCGGACCCGCACCGGCGACGAGGGGGCCAACATCGAGGAGGCCTATCAGCTGGCGCGGGCGCTGCTGGCGGAAGGCCGGCCGATCGTCGATCCCGGCGCCCGCAAGGTGCTCTACGAGGTCCTGCAGCGGGTCGCCGACTTCGAGGCCCTGGCCCAGGTCGGCGACTTCAAGAGCCGCGGCCGCGGCTGGGCCGAGAGCGGCCGCCATGCGGCGCTGATGAAGCAGCTCTCCACCGTCGGGGCGCCGGGCGACCGCGAGGAGCTTCTGGAGCAGCACCGGATCTGGGGGCGCAAGGTCGAGGCGCAGGCGGCCGAGACGGCGATCCGCCGGCCCAAGCCCCGCCCGCGCGACGGGCGGATCCGGCTGGGGCTGATGTCGTCGGACCTGCGCCGCCATCCTGTCGGCTACTTCGCCAAGCCGCTGTTCGAGACCGTCGACGAGCGCTTCGACCTCTACTGCTACTCCTACTACCAGGGCGCCGAGGACGACGTGCAGGCTGCGATGGCCGCCCGGTCGAAGGCCTTCCGCTGGAACCCCGATATCAGCGCCCGCGACGCCGCCCAGCTGATCGCCGACGACCAGCTCGACATGCTGATCGAGCTCGGCGGCTCGACGCACATGAACAAGCTGGAGGTGATGGCCTACCGCCCGGCGGTCCGTCAGGCGAGCTGGCTCGGCTATCCGCACTCGGCCGGGCTGTCGACGATCGACTACCTGCTGGTCGATCCTTACGTGATGCCCGCGCGGGGCGAGCTGATGCTGGAAAAGCCGCTGATGCTGCCGAACGCCTGGTATCCGCTGGGCGCGTTCCACTTCCGCCCCGAGCCGGCCGCCGCCGCCGAGCCGCCGGTGGCCCGCAACGGCTACGTCACTTTCGGAACCGCCAACAATCCGCAGAAGTACAGCCCCCACGTCGCCGCCGCCTGGGCGCGGGTGATGCGCGAGACGCCCGATTCGCGATTCCTGTTCATCCGCCCGGAGGGGTCGGCCCCCTCGTTCCGCCGCAACCTCTGCGCGCTCTTCGAGGCCGGCGGGGTGGCGGCCGACCGCATCCTGTTCGAGCCGGTGCGCGGCGCGCACCTGCCGCACTACAACCGCATCGACATCAGCCTCGACTGCTTCCCGCAGACCGGAGGCACGACCACCTGCGAGTCGCTCTGGATGGGCGCGCCCTGCGTCACCCTGGTCGGCGAGAGCCTGTTCGAGCGGCTGAGCTACTCGACCCTGATGAACCTCGGCCTGCCGGAGCTCTGCGCCCGCACCGTCGACGAATATGTGGAGATCGCCGCGAAGCTTGCCGCCGATCCCGCGCGGATCGCCGAGCTGCGCGCCGGGATGCGCGCGCGCATGCAGGCGAGCCCGCTGGGGCGGACTGAGGACTGGGCGCGGGACTTCTACGCGGCGGTGGCGGGGGTGGTTGAGGGGGGCTGAAGGGGGCGCTCGGCTTCAGCGCCCCGCGTACCACTCCACGTAATCATCCCAGAACGCCGCCTCGTCCTGATCCGGCGCCGGCTCGCAGTTCACCCGCCGGAGCGGCTCCGGAAATTCTGTCTGCTCGGCGCAACCCACCGGACAGTCCCGGCCGAGCCGCCGCCCGGCTTCCGCCGCGACCTTCTGCGCGAAATCGCCCTGGGTCGCGATCCAGCCGCTCGGCCGGCGGACGGCGGGCGTCGCCGGATCGGCCAGCAGCGCGGACAGATGTTCGGCATAGGCCCGCGCCAGCCGCGGCGCCGGCAGGTGGTCGCGCAGGTAGAGCGGGGTGCGCACGAGCGGCGTCTCGCCGGCGAACCAGCTGCGGAACAGATAGGCCGGGAACGACCGCTGCTGTTCGAAGGCGCCGTAGGGGCTGGGGATGACGAAGCGGCCGAACCTGAGGCCCATCCAGGCGGCGTGGTGCTGCAGGGCGACGTTGGTCAGGGTCTTGGAAAGGCCGTAGGGCGTGACCGCCAGCGGCTCGGCGGGATCGCCGCCCTCGCCCGCCTCGAACACCGTGCCGGTGACCATGAGGACGCCGCAGCCCTGGCCCGCCAGCAGCCGCAGCGCCTGCGGCGCGCCCGCAAGGTTGCGGCCGAAGGCGGCGGCGGAGTCGAAGCCCGGATCGCGGTAGCCGGTCACGTCGGCGGCGTGGTGGGCGAGGGCCGCGATGTCCGGCCGGCTGCGGACCAGGTCGAGGAAGGCCTGCGAGCCGAACGGATAGGCGTAGGCGACGTCGGCGACCTGTTCGACGCGGGCGATGCGCCGGGCGCGCTCGGGATCGTAGTCGCCGCGCTCGCGTAGCACCGGGGCCAGCACCTCGAAGCCGGCCGCCGCCAGCGCCTCGGCGATCCACATGCCGGTGAAGGAGCTGGCGCCGGTGAGGAGGACGAGCCCGCCCATCAGCCGCCCACATAGTCCGGATAGGCCGCATCGCGCGGCGAGATCAGCGCCGGGGCGCGCGGCCAGGCGATGGCGAAGGCGGGATCGTCCCAGCGCACGCCCGCCTCGCGCCCCGGCTGGTGCATCGGCGCGATCTGGTAGAGCACGTCGCTGTCGGGCTCGAGCGTCAGGAAGCCGTGGGCCACGCCTTCGGGGATCAGCAGGGCGCGGCCGTTTTCGGCGCAAAGCTCGGTCGCGGTCCACTGGCGATGGGTGGGGCTGCCCGGCCGGAGATCGACGGCCACGTCGAAGATCCGCCCACGGACGCAACGCACCAGCTTGGTCTCCGCATGCGGCGCCGGCTGGTAGTGCAGGCCGCGCAGGGTGCCGGCCGCCGGATTGCGCGACAGGCTGGTCTGGGCCGGCGCGAACGGATGGCCGGCGGCGGCGAACTCGCCCGGGCAGTGCAGCCGGGCGAAAGCGCCGCGTTCGTCCGTGCGCGGCTCGATGTCGACCACGACCACGCCTGCGATCGCCGTCGGCGTGAAGCGCATCAGCCGACGACCCCAATTCTGACGACCTGCGTCCGCGGCGAGGCGACCAGGAAGCGGCCGCCCCACTCGGCGATGTAGGCCAGCTGGCCCATGATCTCGTCCTTCAGGTTCCACGGCAGGATCAGGACGTCGTCGGGACGTACCGCGCGGACCTTCTCCGGCGCAAGGATCGGCGAATGCGTGCCCGGCAGGAAACGGCCCTGCTTGGCCGGATTGGCGTCGAAAGTCGCGACGATGTCGTCGGCGCTCGCCCCACAGTAGTTCAGGAAGGTGTTGCCCTTGGCGGCGGCGCCATAGGCGGCGATCCGCCGGCCCTCGGCCCTGGCGGCGGCGAGGTAGCTTCTGAAGCTGTCGCGCACCGCCTCCACCTGCGGCGTGAAGTCCAGGTAGGTCTCGATCCTCGCAAGCCCCGCCGCGGCCTCGCGGGCGCGCAGGGCGGCCAGCGCCTCGGTCTCGGCGCGCCCGGAGCCCTCGTGGCAACAGAACAGCCTGAGCGACCCGCCATGGGTCGCCAGAAGCTCGACGTCGAAGGGCCGAAGCCCGTTCGCCCGCAGCACCCGCTCGACCGCCAGCAGCGACAGGTAGGAGTAATGCTCGTGGTAGATGGTGTCGAACTGCACCAGCTCGATCAGGTTCAAGAGGTGCGGGAACTCGAAGGTCAGCACGCCTTCGGGCTTCAGCACATGGCGAAAGCCCGCCACGAAGCCCGAGATGTCCGGCGTGTGGGCGAGCACGTTGTTGGCCGCCATCAGGTCGGCCCGCACGCCGCGGCCGGCGAGCGCCAGCGCCGTCGCTTCGTTGAAGAAGGCGACCTCGGTGGCCACGCCGCGGGCGCGGGCGGCCTTAGCGGTGTTGGCCGCGGGCTCGATCCCCAGCACCGGGACCCCCATGGCCACGAAGTGCTGCAGGAGGTAGCCGTCGTTGGAGGCGATCTCGACCACCTGGGAGGCGGGGCCGAGGTTCAGCCGCGCGGCCATCGCCTCGGCGTAGCGCCTGGCGTGGGCCACCCAGCTTGAGGAGAAGGACGAGAAGTAGGCGTAGTCCTGGTCGAAGATCGCCTCGGCCGGGACCGCGTCGTCCACCTGCACCAGGAAGCAGGCCCCGCAGACCCGGGCGTGCAACGGATAGCTCCGCTCGGTCCCGGCGGCGAGCTGGTCGGCCGTCAGGTTGCTGTTGGCCAGCGGCTGGGCGCCCAGGTCGACGAAGGTGTGGACCAGGGGCGTCCGGCAGAAACGGCAGGGGGGCGCATCGCTCATGCCAAGACTCTCGTGGGGCGCGCTTCGTAGCCTTCGATCTCCTCCAGGCACAAGTCGAGAGCGGCCTCGCCGGCGGCCTGGCGGCGATACCAGTCCATGGTCAGCGCCACCGCCTGGGGCGCGTCGAGCCGGCTGGTGAAGTCCAGCGCCGTGGCCGCCAGGCCCGCGTCGATCGCGAGCGCCCGCGCCTCCAGCGACTCCGGGTCGGGCTCGTGCCGCCAGGGCTGGGCGCCCAGGGCCTCGACGCCGAGCTGGGCCAGCACGCCGACGGACACTTCGGCCCCGCCGGGCCTGGGCCCGAAGTTCAGCGCCCGCGGCGCATCCGGCCGCTCGGCCAGGGCCTGCAGGAAGGTGAAGTAGCCGGCCAGGCAGTCCAGCACGTGCTGCCAGGGTCGCGTGGCCTCGGGATGGCGCAGCACCACGGTTTCGCCCGCCCGCGCGGCGCGGACGATGTCGGCCACCAGCCGGTCGCGCGAGAAGTCGCCGCCGCCGATGACGTTGCCGCCGCGGGCGGTCGCCACCGGCACGCCGGCCGCGGCGAAGTAGCTGCGGGCGAAGCTGGCGGTGACCAGCTCGGCCGCCGCCTTGGAGGCCGAATAGGGATCCTTGCCGCCCAGGGCGTCGTCCTCGACGAAGGCCCGGCCGGTCTCGGCGTTGGCGTAGACCTTGTCGGTCGTGACCACCAGCACCGCCTGCAGCGCCGCCTGGCTACGCAGCGCCTGCAGCAGGTGCGCCGTGCCCATGACGTTGGTCGCAAAGGTGGTGATCGGGTCCTCGACCGCCGCGCGCACGATCGGCTGGGCGGCCATGTGCAGGACGAGGTCGAAGGCCTCCGCCTCCAGCTCCGCGGCGACGCCGTCGGGGTCGCGCAGGTCGACCAGGCGCGAGGCGATCAGCCGATCGACGCCGGCGAGCGCGAAGAGGCTGGGCTGCTGGTCCGGCGGCAGGGCGAGGCCGGTGACCTTCGCCCCCATCCGCGAAAGCCAGATCGCCGCCCAGGCGCCCTTGAACCCGGTCTGGCCGGTGAGGAGGACGCGCTTGCCGCGCCAGAAGGCCGGGTTCACCGCCATGGCGCGGCGCCCGAGGCCCAGAGCGCCTCCAGCTGGTTCTTGTCGCGCAGGGTGTCCATCGCCGCCCAGAAGCCGTCGTGGCGGAAGGCCTTAAGCTGGCCGTCGCGGGCCAGGCCCTCCAGCGGCTCGTTCTCCCAGACCGTGGCGTCGCCGGCGATGCGGGCCAGCACGCTGGGATTGAGCACGAAGAAGCCGCCGTTGATCAGGGCGTTGTCGCCGGGCGGCTTCTCGCTGAAGCGCCGCACTTGGCCGCCCTCGATCTCCAGCGCCCCGAAGCGGCCGGGCGGGGCCACCGCGGTGACCGTCGCCTCGCGGCCGTGCGCCCGGTGGAAGGCCGCCAACTTCGTCAGGTCGACGTCGGAGAGGCCGTCGCCGTAGGTCAGGAAAAAGGGCTCGGCCGGGTCGAGATAACGCGCCACGCGCTTCAGCCGCCCGCCGGTCATGCTCTGCTCGCCGGTCTCCACCAGCGTCACCCGCCAGGGCTCGTGGTTGGTCTCGTGGTACTCGATCGCCCCCTTGGCCAGGTCGACGGTGACGTCGGCGTTGTGCAGCACATAGTTGGCGAAATACTCCTTGATCATATAGCCCCGGTATCCGAGGCAGATGATGAAGTCGTTGAAGCCGTGACGCGAGTAGTGCGTCATGATGTGCCAGAGGATCGGCCGGCCGCCGATCTCGATCATCGGCTTGGGCCGAAGGTGGCTCTCCTCCGAGATGCGCGTGCCCAGACCGCCCGCGAGGATCACCGTCTTCATGCTTCGCCCCTCGCCGATCGCCCTGCCTGACCTCACCGTCGCAGCGCCCCCCTCCGTCTCGCCTTCGGCGATCCACCTCCCCCGCTTCGCGGTGGAGGATCTGGGCCGAAGATGCTCCACCGCGAAGCGGGGGAGCTGTCAGCGAAGCT
>NZ_DATELG010000067.1:0-3795 GCF_035276905.1 Phenylobacterium sp.
GGCGCCCGGCCGGGCTCATAGATCCTCACCCGGCAGGGGGCGAAGCGCACGTCGACCACCCGTCCGGCGAGGACGTCGGCGCCGATCACGCCGGCCACCGGCGTCGGCAGCGCGCGCAGGCGGGCGTCCAGCTTCGTCACCGCCACCGGGCGGCCCTGAAGGTTTAGGCCCGCCAGCCGCACCTCGCCGACGAGGGCGGTTTGCGCATAGCCCGCGCCCTGCGCCGGAGTGTCGGCCAGCAGGGTGTGCGCAGCCCCGGTGTCCAGCACATAGTCGCCGGCGATCCCCATTACTTCCGCCGGGGTCACCAGCACGCCGCTTTCGAACCAGCATCGCGTCTCGCCGGCCCAGGCGGTCGGCGGCCACAGGCTCGCGGCGAGAAGGAGAAAGAGGCGTCTCACGTCGAACGAGCTTAGCCGAGGCGCTCGCGGCGCGCGACCCGCGCCTGGCGCCTTACACGCGCCCCGAAACCCCGCATATCATGACCCATGCCCTCCTACACGCGCGCTTGGCGCAACTTCAAACGAATGCAGGATTTCACCGTGGCCGTAGCCAGCCTGATCTACGCCGGCGCGGCGGTGCACGCCGTCGGCCGGCTGCCGGGCGGCGCGGGCCTGGTGCTGCGGTGGACGCTGCTCTGGCCCGCGCTCTACCTGGCGGCCTCGCTGGTGGCGCCGTTGGTCATCCCGCCGGTCCGGCGCTGGCTCACCCGCTACGTCTGGATGAGCTTCCAGGCGGGCTTCGGCCAGACGCCGGCCTCGGTCATCATCGGGGTGGCGCTGCTGATGGGCGCGGCGCTCTTCATCTACTGGCAGATCGCCTCGGTCGCCGCGACCGGCACCTATCGCGCCAACGTCTTCTCCGCCTACGCCGCCGGCATCGGCATCCTGGCCGCCCAGGCGGTGCTGGTCCGCGCCCTGGAGCGCCGCCCGGACGTGCGGCCGATGATCGAGGAGCGGTGAGCTCTCAAATCTCCCCGCGCCCGCCGCCGCTGCGCGAGAAGTGCGCCAGCGTCCGCAGGCGGGCGAGCCTGGCGCAATCGGCGTCGTAGTCCGCCCGCCGGTCGGAGACGAAGCCGTGGCCGGCGTCGTAGAGAAAGACCGGCAGGTCCGGATGGCGCTCGCGGATCTCCTCGACCTTCGCAAGCGGGATGGTCGGGTCGGTCTTGCCGAAGTGCAGGATGGTCGGGACCTTGGGCGTCTCGTCCACCAGCTCGCTGATCCGCCGGCCGTAGAAGCAGGCCGCGGCCGCCAAGCCCTCGCAGCGGCAGGCCGCGAGCCAGGCTGCGGCCCCGCCCCAGCAGTATCCGGCAGCGAACACCGGGGGCTCAAGGAAGTCGATCGCCGCCTGCAGGTCGCCCTGCACCTGATCCCACGGGGCGGCGGCCGACAGCTCACGGCCCTTCTCGATGCTTGCGGGGCTGTAGTCGGCCGTAAAGCCCGGGGCGGCGCGGTCGTAGAACGAGGGCGCGATCACCTCGTAGCCATCCTCGGCGAAGCCCTCGCAGAGCTCGCGAATGTGCTCGGTGACCCCGAAGATCTCCTGCACCAGCACCAGGCCGCCGCGGCGGGCGTCCCCGGGCGCGGCGCGATAGGCGGCGAGCTCGAAACCGTCGAAGCGGCTCTTCAAGGTGATGGTCTCGCCCATCGGGCTGCTCCCTGACTCGGGGCGAACGCCCCCTCAGACGTTGAACCGGAAGTTCATCACGTCGCCGTCCTGGACGACATACTCCTTGCCTTCCTGGCGCAGCTTGCCGGCCTCGCGGGCGCCGGCTTCGCCCTTCAGGCGGACGTAGTCGTCGTAGGCGATGGTCTCGGCGCGGATGAAGCCCTTTTCGAAGTCGGTGTGGATCACGCCGGCGGCCTGGGGAGCGGTGTCGCCCTTGTGGATCGTCCAGGCGCGCGCCTCCTTCGGCCCCACGGTGAAGTAGGTCTGCAGGCCCAGCAGGTGATAGGCCTCGCGGATCAGCTTGTTGAGGCCGGGCTCGGCCAGGCCCAGGGTCTCCAGGAACTCGGCGCGCTCGGCGGGATCGAGCAGGGCGATCTCGCTCTCGATCTGGGCGGAGATCACCACATGGTCGGCGCCGTCGGTCTGCGCGCGGTCGGCCACCTGGGCGGAGAGGCCGTTGCCGGCGCCGGCCGAAGCCTCGTCGACGTTGGAGACGTAGAGCGCGGGCTTGGAGGTGAGCAGCTGCAGCATCCGCCAGCCCTTCTCGTCCTCGGGCGCGACCTTGGCCTTGCGGGCGGGACGGCCGGCGTTCAGCTCGGCCAGCGCCAGCTGGACGAGGCGCAGGGTGGCGGCGCTCTCCTTGTCGCCGACCTTGGCGCGCTTCTCCAGGTTGACGACCCGCTTCTCCAGGCTCTCCAGGTCGGCCAGCATCAGCTCGGTCTCGATGGTGTCGAGGTCGGCCAGCGGGTCGACCTTGCCCTCGACATGGGTGATGTCGTCGTCGACGAAGCAGCGGGCGACGAAGGCCACCGCGTCGCAGTCACGGATGTTGGCCAGGAACTGGTTGCCCAGGCCCTCGCCCTTGGAGGCGCCGCGCACCAGGCCCGCGATGTCGACAAAGTTGATCCGGGCCGGAATGATCTCCTTCGAGGGGATGACGGCGGCCAGCTTGTCCAGCCGCGGCTCGGGCACGGCCACGTCGCCGGTGTTGGGCTCGATGGTGCAGAACGGATAGTTGGCGGCCTGGGCGGCGGCCGTCTGGGTCAGCGCGTTGAACAGCGTGGACTTGCCGACGTTCGGCAGGCCGACGATGGCGACTTTCAGGGCCATGTTGTCTTTCGGGGTCCTTCTCGAAGGCGCGGGAGGTAGCACGCGGGCCAGTCCCGCTCAAACCCCAGTCCCGTTCAAGCCCATGGGCCGAGCGTGAGCGGACGAGCCTGCGTTGGCGGCTGCTTGCGACGCCGAAATTTCATGAAAGCGTCACGCACCGGGAAGGTTTGAGAAAGCGCTCGCGGCTTAGCCGTTGCTGCACCGCAGCACGGTGCAGCATGTTCCAATTCATCAATTCCCGGCTCTCCCTCGGCGCGCGGCTCACCCTGGTGAGCCTGGTCTTCAGCGCTCCGATCCTCCTGCTGGCGGGGCTGTTCCTGGCCGCGCAGGTCGGCCAGATCCAGCTGTCGCGCAAGGAGAGCGCGGGCGCGGCCTACGCCCAGCAGGTCTGGCTGGCGATGCGCGGCAAGGCGCGGCTGGCGGCGAACGACGGGTTCGGCGAAACCGGCGCCTACAAGGCCTTTACGGCGGCGCCCGAAGGCGCGGCGCGGACGGCGGCGGCGGTCGCCCTGATCGGGGCGGTGGCCGACGGCTCGAACCTGACCCTCGATCCGGAGCTGGCGACCTTCTACCTGGCGGACGCGGCCGTGGCGCGGGCGCCGGCGCTGGCGGGCGCGGAGGCGGCGCTGGAGGACGCGGCGCAGCGCGGCGACCACGATGCGATGCTGCTCGCGCGGGCGCGGCTGGTGGCGGCCAACGCCGAGCTGCAGCATTCGCTCGCCATCGCGATCCGGCAGAACGACGACCCCAAGGTCCGAGCCGCCCTGGCCTCGCAGGTCGCCGCGCTGAAGGACGCGGTGGCCCAGACCGACCACGAGGCGGCCATGGTGCTGAGCGGCTTCGCCTTCTCCGTCCCCTCCGGCGAGGCGCTGCAGGCGCGCATCGACGGCGTGTTCGGCGCGAGCCGGGCGGAGCTGCAGCGGCTGCTCGCCCAGCGAGTCCTACGGTTGGAGATGCGGCTGGCGCTGCACCTGGGCGCGGCGGGCGTCGTGGTGGCGCTGGCGGCGGGCCTGGCCA
>NZ_DATELG010000068.1:0-5466 GCF_035276905.1 Phenylobacterium sp.
CTCAAAGGTCCGCTGCATGGCGGCGCGCCGGGGCCGGTGATCGAGATGCTCGACGCCATCGGCGCGCCGGCGAACGCGCGGACCTGGATCGAGGCGGCGCTCGACCGCGGCGACCGGCTGATGGGCTTTGGCCACCGGGTCTACCGGGTGCGCGATCCGCGCGCCGACGCGCTGAAGGCCGCGCTGCGCCGCCTGGACCTGGCCTCCAGCGCCCGCCCCGGCCGGCTGGCGCTGGCGGAAGCGGTCGAGGCGGCGGCGCTGGCGATCCTGAAGGACCGCAAGCCCGACCGGGCGCTGGAGACCAACGTCGAGTTCTACACCGCGCTGCTCTTGGAGGCGCTGGGCTTGCCGCCGGCCGCCTTCACCTGCGTCTTCGCCATGGGCCGCGCCGCCGGCTGGATGGCTCACGCCCGCGAACAGCTGGCCGGCGGCCGGCTGATCCGCCCGCAGTCGCACTACGTTGGACCGATGCCCCGGGCCGCGTGAGCCGCGCGCTGTCCGGCCCCGTTAAGGGAGGGACTTCGCCGCCAGGAACTGCGCCAGGTCCCCGCCCCGGAAGTGCAGCGCCCGCACGCCGGCGCGCTGGGCGGCCTCGAGGTCGGAGTCCTTGTCGCCGACCAGGACCGAGCGGGCCCGGTCGATCGGCCAGTCGGCCAGGGCGCGCAGGATCATGCCGGGGTTGGGCTTGCGGTCGGGCGGATCGGGGTGGCGGTAGGCGGCCTCCGGCGCTTCCGGATGGTGCGGGCAGAAGTAGAAGGCGTCGATCCGCGCGCCCGCCGCCGCCAGGTCCTCCGCCATCCGCGCATGCAGGGCGTGCATGTCGGCCTCGGTGTAGTAGCCGCGGCCGACGCCCGACTGGTTGGTCACCACCACCACCAGCCAGCCCGCGCGGTTGAAGGCGGCCACCGCCTCGCGCGCGCCGGGGATCCAGCGGAAATCTTCCCAGCGGTGCACATAGCCCTGGTCCTCGTTCAGCACGCCATCGCGGTCGAGGAACAGGGCGGGGCGCAGGGCCGGGGATGAAGCACTGTCGGGCACGGCGGCGAATATAGTGATCGCGTGACGAAGCGCGATTTCAAAAACGCCTGTCACCGCTCTAGGCTGACGCTCCGTCCCGCCGCCGCAAGAGCCGAGCTTGACCCCCGCCGCGCCAGTTCTGGCCCTCGACCACCTGACGGTGGATTTCAAGACCGCCGACGGCGACGTGCGCGCGGTGCGCGGCGTCAGCCTGCGGATCGGCCGCGGCGAAACCGTGGGCGTGGTCGGCGAGAGCGGCTCGGGCAAGAGCCAAACCTTCATGGCCGCGATGGGCCTGCTCGCGCCCAACGGCCGCGCCGGCGGCTCGGCGAAGTTCCACGGCGAGGAGCTGCTGGGCCTGAAGCCGCGGCGCCTTAACCGGGTGCGCGGCTCGAAGATCACCATGATCTTCCAGGACCCGCTGACGGCGCTGACGCCCCACGTGCGGATCGGCGAGCAGATCGCCGAGCCCTTGCGCCTGCACCTCGGCCTCTCGGCGCGCGAGGCCATGGCGCGCGCAAGACAATGGCTCGACAGAGTGCGCATCCCCGACGCCGGTCGCAGGCTACGGCAGTATCCGCACGAGCTCTCCGGCGGCATGCGCCAGCGGGTGATGATCGCCGCGGCCTTGGCGGTCGGGCCGGAGCTGCTGATCGCCGACGAGCCCACCACCGCGCTCGACGTCACCGTCCAGGCCGAGATCCTCGACCTGATGGCCGAGCTGACGCGCGAGACCGGCGCGGCGCTGGCGCTGATCACCCACGACATGGGCGTGATCGCCCGCCTCGCCGACCGGGTGTGCGTGATGAAGGACGGCGCCTATGTCGAGGAGGGCCCGGTCGAGCAGATCTTTCGCCGGCCCGGGACCGCCTACGCCCGCGCCCTGCTGGAGGCGATTCCGCGCCTCGACCGCGCCGATCGCGGCGGCCGGCCGACGCGCGCGCCGCCGGAGCCCGAGACGCCGGTGGTGATCGAAGGGCGCGACCTGAAGGTCTGGTTCCCCGTCCGCGACGGCTGGTTCGGCAGGGCCCGGATGCTGCGCGCCGTCGACGGGGTGAGCCTTTCCGTACGCCAGGGCGAGACGCTGGGCGTGGTCGGCGAGAGCGGCTCGGGCAAGTCCACCCTGGCGCGCGCCGTGCTGGGCCTCGTTGCGCCGACCGGAGGCGCTGTGCTGGTGATGGGGCGCGACGTCACCGAGGCCGACCGGGCGCAGATGCGCGCCGCCCGCCGCGACCTGCAGATCGTCTTCCAAGACCCGCTGGCCAGCCTCGACCCGCGCATGACCGTCGGCCAGTCGATCGCCGAGCCCCTGCGGGTCCACCAGCCGGGGCTCGGCGCCGTCGAGCGCGAGCGCGCGGTCACGGAGATGATGCAGCGCGTCGAGCTCGACCCGGCGCTGATCAACCGCTACCCGCACGAGCTCTCCGGCGGGCAGAACCAGCGGGTCGGCATCGCCCGGGCCATGATCCTGGGGCCGAAGCTCGCCATCTGCGACGAGGCGGTCTCGGCGCTCGACGTCACCATCCGCGCGCAGATCATCGACCTGCTGATCGCCCTGCAGAAGCAGATGGGGCTGGCGATGATGTTCATCAGCCACGACCTGGCGGTGGTGCGCGAGATCAGCCACCGGGTGCTGGTGCTCTACCTGGGCCGGGTGGTGGAGACCGCCGAGGCCGAGCGGCTCTACAGCGCGCCGCAGCATCCCTATACGAAAGCCCTGCTCTCGGCCGCGCCGATCCCGGACCCGGCGATTGAGCGCAGCCGCCCGCGCATCCGCATCGAGGGCGACCCGCCGAGCCCGTTCGACCCCAAGGCCGCCTTCCGCTTCGCCCCCTCGCGGCTCGAGACCGGCCTGCCGCCGCAGCTGAAGGAGGTTGCGCCGGGACACCTGGCGGCGGAGTTCGATCCAGCGCCCTCCATTGCGATAACCCGTCCGACCTCCTAGTTTGCGCCCCTTCGCATCGCCCGGCTTATCCCCATCATGACATTGACCTTCGACGACATCCTCGCCGCCCAAGCGCGGTTGAAGGGTCATATCGAGCGCACCCCCTGCCGCCCGTCGAAGACGCTGTCGGAGATCACCGGCGCGGACGTCTGGGTGAAGTTCGAGAACCTGCAGTTCACCGCCGCCTACAAGGAGCGCGGCGCGCTCAACAAGCTGCTGCAGCTGACCGAGGCCGAGCAGAAGCGCGGGGTGATCGCCGCGTCCGCCGGCAATCACAGCCAGGGGCTGGCCTACCACGCCGCCCGGCTCGGCATTCCGGTGACCATCGTCATGCCGCGCAGCACCCCCTTCGTGAAGGTGCAGCAGACCCGCAACCACGGCGCCGAGGTGGTGCTGGACGGCGACGGCTACGACGAGGCCTCGGCCTTCGCCCGCAAGCTGTGCGACGAGCGCGACCTGGTCTTCGTCCACCCGTTCAACGACGTCGACGTAATGGCCGGCCAGGGCACGGTGGCGTTGGAGATGCTGGAGGACGTGCCCGACCTCGAGGTGCTGCCGGTGCCGATCGGCGGCGGCGGGCTGATCGCCGGGATGGCGACCGCGGCCAAGCACGTAAAGCCCGACATCCGCATCGTGGGCCTGGAGCCCGCCATGTACCCCTCGTTCACCGCCAAGATGCGCGGGGTTGGCGCCGGCGTCACCACCGGCGGGGCGACGATCGCCGAGGGCATCGCGGTGAAGCAGGTCGGCGAGTTGACCTACGCCATCGCCCGGCCGCTGATCGACGACGTGCTGCTGGTCGAGGAGCCGTTCTTCGAGCGCGCCATCGCCCTCTACTGCAACGTCGAGAAGACCGTGGCCGAGGGCGCGGGCGCGGGCTCGCTGGCGGCGCTGCTGGCCTATCCGGAGCGGTTTCGCGGCAAGAAGTGCGGCCTGATCATCACCGGCGGCAACATCGACACCCGGCTGCTGGCCTCGGTGCTGACCCGCGAGCTGGTCCGCGAGCAGCGCCTGGTCAGCCTGCGGATCGTCGGCGACGACCGGCCGGGCCTGCTGGCCACCGTCTCGGCCATCATCGGCGCCCATGGCGGCAACATCGTCGAGGTGGCCCACAACCGCCTGGCGCTCGACGTCCCGGCCAAGGGCGCGGAGTTCGACATCATGATCGAGACCCGCGACGCCCAACACACCCAGGAAATCATGGACGCCCTGCGCCAGCAGGGCTATCCGCCGCGCGCGGTGTAGGAAACATGTTCAGACGACTGATCATCTGCGCCGCCGCGGCGCTGAGCCTTGCAGCCTGCCACAAGAACCTGCCGGACCAGAGCGCAAAGGCCCAGACCTTCCTGGCCCAGAACGCCAAGCAGCCGGGGGTCACGACGCTGCCGTCCGGCCTGCAGTTCAAGGTGGTCAAGTCCGGTCCGAAGGACGGCCTGCGGCCGCAGCTCGGCGACGAGGTGAAGGTCAACTACGAGGGCAAGCTGGTCGACGGCACGGTCTTCGATTCCTCCTACGAGCGCGGAACGCCCGCAGCCATGCCGCTGCGCGGCCTGATCAAGGGCTGGCAGGAGGCGCTGCAGCTGATGCGGCCGGGCGACGAGTGGATCCTCTATGTCCCGCCCGCCCTCGGCTACGGCGACGAAGGCGCCGGCGGCCAGATCCCGCCCGGCGCGGCGCTGATCTTCCGGATCGAGCTGCTGGGCGTGCTGCCGGCGGAAGGGCGCGTGCAGCAGGGGTGAGGCCGAAACGCCCCCTCCGTCTCGCTTCGCGAGCCACCTCCCCCGCTTCGCGGTGGAGGATCTGAGCGCCGAGCTGCTCCACCGCTTGCGGGGGAGCTGTCGCGAAGCGACTGAGGGGGCGTCCGGCGCCGCCGATTTCATCAGCATCTGAGCGGAGAGTCCCTTCGGGACAGCTCCCCCTGAGAGGGAGGATCGTCTATCCCTTAGCCATGGCCACGGATCTGACGCCCGCCGCCCTCGAGATCCTCGAACGGCTGATCGCTTTCGACACCACCTCGCGCGGCTCCAACCTGGCGCTGATCGAATGGGTCGAGGCCTATCTCGACCGTTACGGCGTGACGCATCGGCGGGTGCCCAACCACGATGCGACCAAGGCCAACCTGATGGCGCGGATCGGACCGGCGGTCGACGGCGGGGTCGTGCTGTCGGGGCACACCGACGTGGTGCCGGTGGACGGCCAGAAGTGGCGCTCGGACCCGTTCAAGCTGACCGAGCGCGACGGGCGCTTCTATGGCCGCGGGACCTGCGACATGAAGGGCTTCCTGGCGCTGGCGCTGGCCGCCGTGCCGGAGCTGGCGGCGGGCGAACTCAAGCGGCCGGTGCACCTGGCCTTCTCCTACGACGAGGAGATCGGCTGCCTGGGCGCGCCGTCGATGATCGACGAGATGGCGGGCGAGGCGCCGACGCCGGCCCTGGTCGTGGTCGGCGAGCCCACCGACATGGTGGCGGTCAACGGCCACAAGGGCATCTCGACCTTCACGGTCA
>NZ_DATELG010000069.1:0-22833 GCF_035276905.1 Phenylobacterium sp.
GTGAAGGAGCCGGAGGTCTTCACCGACGCCATCCACAGGTAGGGGGAGATCGAAAAGCTCCACTTGCCGGGATCGGCCGGCGAAACGGCCGGGACCTGCGCATCGGCGCGGCCGGCCGCGGGCCCCGCCTGCGCAAGCGTCGCCGACAGGACCCAGGCAGAGCCTGCGAGGGGGATCAGATGCGTCGGCCGGAGGTGGAGAATCATCTGTCGATCCTCACTGACACGCCAGGCGACCGTAGCGCCGGGGTCCAGCTATGCCGATCCGGGTAATCCACGGCCTTGCGTTCGGGATAATGCCCAGAAGACACGACCGCCGTTCGGCTCCGGGCGGCGAATCGGATCAACCTCGCCTCGACCCAAGTCGTTCGGGACCGGCGCAAGGCGCGCCGTGGCATGTGCATTGTACCAGTCGAGGCACCAGTCGAGCGCGAACGGGCCCCCTCTCCGCACCCTGACGGCGGACGCCGACGTCGCGCGCTGGCTCGTCGACGGCGGCGATGAGCGTCTGCGCCTGGACGCCCTGGGCCGCAATCGCTACGGCGTCGGCCCCATGCCTGAGACGGGCGGTCTCAGCTTCGGCTCGTCGACCGCCTCGACGATCTCGGCGGGCGCCTTCGAGGCCGCCCGCGCGCGCCTGGAGGCGATCCGGGGCTGCGCCTCGCCGCGCGCCGCCTATCACGCGGGGGCTGCGGAGATCCGCGCGCGCCTGGCCGGGCTCTGCGCCCTGGCGCCGTCCGCGGCGGACGACATCATCCTCGCCGCCTCTGGCACCGACCTGCACCTGATCGCCGCGGACCTCGCGCGCGGCGACGGCTCGCGCCAGCTGGTGAGCGTCATGGCCGAGCCCGGCGAGACCGGCCGCGGCGTGGCCAACGCCCTGCGCAGCCGGCGCTACGCCACAGCCTCGCCCTACGGCCCGGCGGCGAGCGTCGACGCCCCCTTGTCCGAGGCCCCCGCCGCGGGCCTCCTCGCCGTCCCGCTGCGCGAGGCCTGCGGCGCTCCGCGCGACGCCGCAACTGTCGACGCCGACTTCGAAGCGGCGGTGGGCAAGGCGGTGGCGACGCGCGGCGCCGTGCTGCTGATCATGGTCGACGTCTCCAAGACCGGCCTCGCCGCGCCTTCGGCGCAATGCGCGGTCCGGCTGAAGGCGCGCCACGGCGCGGCGCTGACCGTGATGGTCGACGCCTGCCAGTTCCGGCTCAGCGCCGAGAGCCTCGGCGACTATCTCGCGGCCGGCTTCCTGGTCGCGGTCACCGGCTCGAAGTTTGTCGGCGGCCCGCCCTTCTCCGGCGCGCTGCTGCTGCCGCCGTCCGAGGCGGCCCACCTGCACCGCGCTCCAATCTCGCCGGCGCTCGGCGATTACTGCGCCCGCGCCGACTGGCCGGCCGGATTCATCGCGCGCTCGGTGCTGCCCGACGTGCAGAGCTTCGGCCTGCTGCTGCGTTGGGAGGCGGCGCTGCACGAGCTGGAGGCGTTCCGGCGGATCCCGTCCGAGAGGCTGCACGCCGCCCTGGAACAGGTCGCCGCGGTCGTGGAGGCGCGCCTGGCGACGCGCGCGTTCGAGGCCCTTCCCGTTCCGCGGATCGACCGCTCCGGGCGCGCCGGCTGGGACGCGACGCCGACCCTGTTCCCGTTCCTCGTCCACGGCGCGCAGGGCCTGCTGCCCGCCGCCCGGACCCAGGCGCTCTACCAGGCGCTGTCCGACGAGCGCGTCCTGCTGGGCCAGCCGGTCCCGGTCGGCCGGCGCGGCGGCCAGCCGGCCAGCGCCCTGCGGCTGGCGATCAGCGCGCGCCAGTTGGTCGAGGCGACGCACGGACCGGACGCGGCCCAGGCCCTCGTCGCCCGGATCGAGGAGACCTTCGACTTCGTCGCGGCCCGCGCCGCCGCCCTGGGCTGAAGCGCATGGCCGGCCGCACGCTCGATCCCGACGACTGGTCCGCGCTCCGCGCCCAGGGCCACCGGATGCTCGACGACGTCTTCGACCATCTCGCAGGCCTGCGCGCCCAGCCCCTGTGGCGCGAGCCGCCGCAGGCGCTGCGCGAAGCCTTCCGCGCCGAGTTCCCGGAAGGGCCCGCCGACCTGGCGGCGGTCCACCGGCAGTTTCGCGAGAGCATCCTGCCCTACTCCAGCGGCAACGCCCATCCGGGCTTCATGGGCTGGGTCCAGGGCGGAGGCACGGCGGTCGGCATGCTGGCCGAGATGCTGGCCGCGGGCATGAACTCCAACCTCGGCGGGCGCGACCACATGCCCCTGGAGGTCGAGCAGCAGGTGCTGGCCTGGACGCGGGAGATGTTCGCCTTCCCGAAGGAGGCCAGCGGCCTCTTCCTCACCGGCGCCTCGCAGGCCAACTTCCTCGCCATCCTGATCGCGCGGCGGCGGGCCCTGGGGCCTGAGGTGCGCAGCCAAGGCCTGGGCCCGGCGGGGGCGCAACTCGCCGCCTACGCCTCGGCGGCGGTGCACGGTTGCGTCGGCCGGGCGATGGACATGGCGGGGCTCGGCGCCGACGCCCTGCGGCGGGTCGCGGTCGATGCGGCCCAGCGGATCGATCTGTCCGCCCTGCGAGACGCCATCGCCGCCGACCGTGCGGCCGGGCGCTCGCCCTTCCTGCTGATCGGCACGGCGGGAACCGTGGATGTCGGCGCCATCGACGACCTGGCGGCCCTGGCCGACCTCGCCCAGGCGGAGGGCCTGCACTTCCACGTCGACGGCGCCTTCGGGGCGCTGGGGGTGCTGGCGCCGTCGATCGCGCCGCGCCTGACGGGGCTCGAGCGGGCGGACTCCATCGCCTTCGACTGGCACAAATGGGGTCAGACGCCCTACGACGCCGGCTTCCTGCTGGTGCGCGATCCCGAGTTGCACCGCGCGACGTTCGCCGCCGACGCCCACTATCTGCGCCGGGCCGAGCGCGGCCTGGCCGGCGGCGACTGGTGGCCCTGCGACTACGGCCCGGACCTGTCGCGCGGCTTCAGGGCGCTGAAGACCTGGTTCACCCTCAAGACCTACGGCGCCGCGGCCCTGGGCGCAGCGATCGAGGGAACCTGCGCCCTGGCCCAGGACCTCGCCGTGCGGATCCAGGCGGAACCGGAGCTGGAGCTGCTGGCGCCGGTCGGCCTGAACATCGTCTGCTTCCGCTTCCGCGCCCCAGAGCCCGACGCGCTCAACGCCGAGATCGTCATGCGCCTGCACGAAGCCGGCCGCGTCGCCCCCTCGCTCACCCGGATCGACGGCCAGGTCGCGATCCGCGCCGCCATCGTCAACCACCGCACCGAGGCGCGCGATATCGCCGCGCTGGTCGAAGCCACCCTGGAGACCGGACGCCAATGTCAACATCGACGCGCCGCCTAGCGACGGCGGAAGATACCCACGTCCTGGTCGCCGAGAGCCTGGGGCTCGCCCATCTGGCGCGCGCGGTCGGCGACCCGCCGCGCGCGCAGGCGATCTGGGAAGGCCTGGTCGCGCGGGCCACCGCCAACCCGGGCGACTCCGCCGCCTTCCTGGATCTTGCGACCCTGCTGATCGCCACCGGCGACCGCGAGAAAGGGCTTGAAGTCCAGGCCGCCGCCGTCGCCGACCACCAGCTCTACCGGCGCGCCGCCGCCAGGACGCCGACGCTGCGGCTCCTGGCCTTCACGACCCTGGGCGACTTCACCGCCAACGCGCCGCTCGACTTTTTGCTGGAGGACTCCGGCGTCGAGCTGATCAACTGGTACGTGGACGGGCCGCCCTCGCCGGGCGCCGCTCCGGAGCACGACGTGGCCTTCCTGGCGATCGGCGAATCCGCCGAGGCCGAGCCGCTGCTCCAGCGGCTCGAAGGCGCGTTGGCGGCATGGCCGCGGCCGGTGCTCAACGCCCGGCCCGGCCTGATCGCCGGCATGACGCGCGACGGCGTGGCCGATCGGTTCGTGGGCCATCCCGCCGTCTTCTGCCCCACCGTGCGCCGCGTCGGGCGCGAGACGGTCCAGGCGTTGGCGCACGGGACACGCCCCCTCGCCGACGTCGCCCAGGGCCTCAATTTTCCGGTCATCCTGCGCCCGGTCGGCACTCACGCCGGCCACGGCATGGCCAAGTTGTCGTCGCCGGCCGAGATCGGCGCCTATCTCGCCGAGCACATGGCGGCGGAGTACTACGTCACCGCCTTCCACGACTACAGCGGCGCCGACGGCCTTTTCCGCAAGTTGCGGGTGGTCTTCATCCAGGGACGGCCGTTCCTCGCCCACATGGCGGTCTCGGAGAACTGGATGGTCCACTACCTCAACGCCCGCATGGACGAGAGCGAGGCCAAGCGCGCCGAGGAAGCGGCCATGATGGCGAGCTTCGACGATGGCTTCGCGGCCCGCCACGCCGAGGCTTTCAAGGCGCTCTGCGAGACCTATCCGCTCGACTACTTCGGGATCGACTGCGCGGAGACCGCGGACGGCCGGCTCGTGGTGTTCGAGGCCGATGTCGCCATGATCGTCCACGCCATGGATCCGGCGGACGTCTATCCCTACAAGAAGCCCGCCATGCGCCGCCTGTTCGAGGCCTTCGTGGATTGCCTGCACCAGGCCGGCGGGGTTCCGACGGCCTGAGCGGCCCCCCGCAGGACCCCCATGGACGCGCCGTCGCCCTCAGCGCGCGGCATGCCGATGAGGTCAGGTGGGCCGGGCGCGGCCGTACTGCTCCCGCACGAGGGAGATGAACGGGCTCGCCTCGTAGCGCAGGCCCTCCCTTTCCGGCGCGTAGAGCAGGCCGACTTCCCGCTGCAGGTCGAAGTCGACGACGCGGACGAAGCGGACCAGCGGATCGTCGAAGCTCTCCGGCATCATGCCGATGC
This sequence comes from Phenylobacterium sp., assembly GCF_035276905.1. Taxonomy (GTDB): domain Bacteria; phylum Pseudomonadota; class Alphaproteobacteria; order Caulobacterales; family Caulobacteraceae; genus Phenylobacterium. The sequence goes on from NZ_DATELG010000069.1 coordinate 4,816, forward strand.
CGAGGCCCGCGCGGACCACCGCCAGCATCCGCTGGTCGCTGGTGGTCTTCAGCACGAAGCGCGGCCGCACGCCGCGGTCGGTGAAGAAGCGGCTGATCTGCGGCAGGGCTTCGCAGTGGCGGCGCACCACCATCCGGTCCCCGGCCAGCTGCTCGGCCTGGACGAACTCGGCCTCCGCCAGGCGATGGTCGCGCGGCAGCACCATCAGGTACCGCTCGCCCCGCAAGAGCTCGGGATGGAAGCGCGCGTGGTGCGGCCGAACCGCCGTCAGCGCGATATCGAGGCGGCCGCGGTCCAGACGCTCGGTGAGGTCCCGCTCCGAACCCTCGACGATCTCCAGCACCTCGTGGGCGCTGTTCCCCCGGTGGCGGACGACGATGGTTTCCAGAAGACTCGTCGGGATGGTGGCGAGGACGCCCACCCGCAAGGTACGCGGCTCGGGCGCCTGCTGCACGTCCTGGATGGCGGCGTCGTACTCCGCAGCGATCCGCCGGGCGCGCACCAGGAACCGGCTGCCGGCGGGAGTCAGGGCGACGCTATGCTTGTCACGGTCGAACAGCCGCGCGCCGAGCTGGCTCTCCAGCTTGGCGACGCCGGCCGACAGCGTGGGCTGGGTGACGCCGACGCGCTTGGCCGCGCGGCTGAAGTTGCCGGTCTCGGCGACGGCCAGGAAATATCGCAGCATATAGCGATCGGTCATAGACGGCATCTATCACCAGCCCGGCAATCTTTCAATTTCCGTCAGTTAAACCAGACCGTTAGAAGCTTCGAAGATTGAAATCGGCGCCGCAGCCGTGCGACGCCTGCGCAGCGACGCCCGCGGCCGGGCCGCCGCGACCTGATCGGGGAGCTTCCGTGACCGTTCTTCCCAGCGCCATCGACCCCGCCAGCGAGGCCTTCAAGCGCAACCAGGCGCACAACCTGCAGCTCGTCGCCGAGCTGCGCGAGCGCGCCGCAACCGCCGCGCGCGGCGGTCCCGAGGAACACCGCGCCCGCCACCAGAAGCGCGGCAAGCTCCTCGCCCGCGACCGCATCGAATATGTCCTGGATCCGGGCTCGCCCTTCCTGGAGATCGGCCAGCTGGCGGCCTTCGGCCTCTATGACGGCGAGGCGCCCGGCGCCGGCGTCGTGGCCGGCATCGGCCGGGTGATGGGCCGCGAGGTGATGATCATCGCCAACGACGCGACGGTGAAGGGCGGCGCCTACTTCCCGATGACGGTTAAGAAGCATTTGCGCGCCCAGGAGATCGCCCAGGAGAACCGCCTTCCCTGCATCTACCTCGTCGACTCGGGCGGGGCGAACCTGCCGCACCAGGCCGAGGTGTTCCCCGACCGCGACCACTTCGGCCGCATCTTCTACAACCAGGCCAACATGAGCGCCCTGGGCATCGCGCAGATCGCCTGCGTCATGGGCCTGTCGACCGCCGGCGGCGCCTATGTTCCGGCGATGAGCGACGAGGCGGTGATCGTCCGCGGCGCGGGCGAAGAGAGCCAGGGCGCGATCTTCCTGGCCGGCCCGCCGCTGGTGAAGGCCGCCACCGGTGAGGTGATCAGCGCCACCGACCTCGGCGGCGCCGACGTCCACGGCCGCAAGTCCGGCGTGGTCGACCACGTGGCGGCCAATGACGAGCAGGCGCTGGCGATCGTCCGCGAGATCGTCGGCCACCTCAACACGGTCAAGAAGCCCGACCTCGACATCGCCGAGCCGCGGCCGCCGCGCTACGACCCGCGCGAGCTCTACGGCATCGTGCCGACCGACGTGCGCGAGCCCTATGACGTGCGCGAGGTCATCGCCCGCATCGTCGACGGCTCGGAGTTCCAGGAGTTCAAGCCGCTCTACGGCACGACCCTGGTCACCGGCTTCGCCCGCATCTGGGGCTATCCGGTCGCGATCCTCGCCAACAACGGGGTGATCTTCTCCGAGAGCGCGGAGAAGGCCGCCCACTTCATCGAGCTCGCCTGCCAGCGGCGCATCCCGCTGGTGTTCCTGCAGAACGTCTCCGGCTTCATGGTCGGCGGGCGCTACGAGGCCGGCGGCATCGCCAAGCACGGGGCGAAGATGGTGACCGCGGTCGCCACCGCCAGCGTGCCCAAGTTCACCGTCCTGATCGGCGGCAGCTTCGGGGCCGGCAACTACGGCATGTGCGGCCGCGCCTACGGCGCGCGGTTCCTGTTCACGTGGCCGAACAGCCGCATCTCGGTGATGGGCGGCGAACAGGCCGCCAGCGTCCTGGCCACCATCCGCCGCGACGGCGTCGAGGCCAAGGGCGGGAGCTGGAGCGCCGAGGAGGAAGCCGCCTTCAAGACGCCGATCCGCGAGCGCTACGAGGAAGAGGGCAATCCTTACTTCGCGACCGCCAGGCTGTGGGACGACGGGATCATCGACCCGGCCCAGACCCGCGACGTGCTGGGCCTCGCCATCTCGGCCTCCCTCAACGCCCCCGTCGCCGAGGCTCCGCGCTTCGGCCTCTTCCGGATGTGACCATGCTGGAATCGCTGCTGATCGCCAACCGCGGCGAGATCGCCCGCCGCATCATCCGCACCTGCCGCCGGCTCGGGATCCGCACCGTCGCGGTCTATTCCGAGGCCGACGCAAGCGCGCCCTTCGTACGCGAAGCCGACGAGGCGGTGGCCATCGGGCCCGCGCCCGCGGCCGAGAGCTATCTCGTCGGGGCCAAGATCCTGGACGCCGCGCGCCGGACCGGCGCCCAGGCCATCCACCCGGGCTACGGCTTCCTCTCCGAGAACGCCGAGTTCGCCGAGGCCGTGACCGCCGCGGGCCTGATCTGGGTCGGGCCGCCGCCCTCGGCGATCCGCGCCATGGGCCTGAAGGACGCCGCCAAGGCGCTGATGGCCAAGGCCGGGGTGCCGGTGACGCCGGGCTACCTGGGCGAAGACCAGTCCGACGCGCGGCTGGCGGCCGAAGCGGCGAAGATCGGCTTTCCGCTGCTGATCAAGGCGGTCGCCGGCGGCGGCGGCAAGGGCATGCGCCGGGTGGACGCCGGCGCGGACTTCGAGGCGGCGCTGGTCTCGTGCCGGCGCGAGGCCAAGGCCTCGTTCGGCGACGACCGGGTGCTGCTCGAGACCTACGCCACCCGGCCGCGACACATCGAGGTGCAGGTGTTCGCCGACGCCCACGGCAATGTGGTGCACCTTTTCGAGCGCGACTGCTCGCTGCAGCGCCGCCACCAGAAGGTCGTCGAGGAGGCCCCGGCGCCCGGCATGTCCGACGCGGTGCGCGAGGCGGTCTGCCAGGCCGCCGTGCTGGCCGCCAAGTCGGTGGGGTACGTCGGCGCCGGCACGATCGAATTCATCGCCGACACCAGCCAGGGCCTGCAGGCCGACCGCATCTGGTTCATGGAGATGAACACCCGGCTGCAGGTCGAACATCCGGTGACCGAGGCGATCACCGGCCAGGACCTCGTCGAGTGGCAGCTGCGCGTCGCCTCGGGCGAGCCCCTGCCCTTGGCCCAGGCCGAGATTCCTCGCCGGGGGCATGCCATCGAGGCCCGGCTCTACGCCGAGAACCCGCACACCGGCTTCCTGCCCTCGATCGGCCGGCTGGAGCACTTCCGCACGCCGAGCGACATCCGCGTCGACAGCGCCGTCGAAGAAGGCGGCGTCGTCACCCCCTTCTACGATCCGATGATCGCCAAGCTGATCGCCTACGGCCCGACCCGGCAGGCAGCCGCCGCCAGGCTCGCCGCCGCCTGCCGGGCCGTGGAAGTCTGGCCGGTGAAGACCAATGCCGGCTTCCTGGCCCGCTGCCTCGGCGATCCGGACTTCCTGGCCGGCGCCGTCGACACCGGCTTCATCGGCGAGCGCATCGCAAGCCTCGTCCCGCCGGCCGAGCCCTCCGACACGGTGCTGCAGGCGGCGGTGGGCGAGATGGTCAAGCGCGCGGGCATCCAGCCGGCGCTGACCGGCTTTAGGCTGAACGCCGATCCGTCGTTCCGCGTCCAGCTCGACCACGAGGGGAGCCGCCATACCGTCCAGTTCACGCCCGAGGCGGGGCCGCCGGGGCTGTCGGTCTTCGTCTGCGGCCGCGACTTCGTGGTCTTCGAGGACGGCGAGCCCTATGCGCTCACCCTGCCCCGGGCCGAGGCCGGTCCCGAAGGCGAAGGCGGCGACGGGGTGGTCGAATCCTCGATGCCCGGCCTGATCATCGACGTCATGGTGGCCGCCGGCGAGGTCGTGAAGAAGGGCCAGGCCCTGGTCGTGCTCGAGGCGATGAAGATGGAGCACACGCTGACCGCGCCGTTCGACGGCAAGGTCGCGTCGCTCTCGGTGAAAAAGGGCGACCGGGTGGCCGAGCACGTCGCCCTGGTGAAGCTCGAAGCCAGCGAGGTGAAGTGATGGCCGGTCGGCTCTACGAGGCGTTCGAGATCGGCGAGGTCCTGCAGCACGACCTGCGCCGGACCGTGACCGAGACCGACAACCTGATGATCTCGGCCCTGACCCACAATCCGCAGCCGCTGCACCTGGACGCCGAATACGCCGCCGGGACCGAGTTCGGCCGGATCGTCGTCAACGGCACCTTCACCTTCGCCCTGATGATCGGCGTCTCGGTCGGCGACACGACGCTGGGCACCCTGGTCGCCAACCTCGGCTACGACGAGGTGGTGATGCCCAAGCCGGTGTTCGTCGGCGACACCCTGCGCGTCGAAACCACCGTGCTGGAGAAGCGGCCCAGCAAGTCACGCCCCAACCAGGGCCTGGTGGTCTTCGAGCACCGCACCTACAACCAGAAGGACGAGCTGGTCTGCCGCTGCAAGCGGACGGCGCTGCTGAAGCGGGCGGAGGGGTAAATCAATTCCCTCTTCCCGCGAGGCGGGGAGAGGCAGCTAGTCCGGCAGCGATCGGGATTTGGCGAGAGACGTTCAACCCCGCCCCGCCAGTTTCAGCAGCGCCTGCGCCCGCGCCAGGTGCGGGCGGTCGACCATGGCGCCCTTGAGGCCGATCGTGCCGGCGCCGGGGTTGGCGGCGAAAAGGTCGACGATCTCCTGGGCGGCGGCGACCTCCTCCTCGCTCGGCGTGAAGGCGGCGTTGATCACGTCGACCTGGGCCGGATGGATCGCCAGCATGCCGCGATAGCCGTCGCGGCGGACCTTCTCGGCGCGCTTGCGCAGGCCTTCGAGGTCGCGGAAGTCGCCCTGGATGGTCTCGATCGGCGCCACGCCCGCGCTCGCCGCCCCGATCAGGCAGAGGCTGCGCGCCAGCTCGTAGGTGAAGCCGTAGCCGCCGTCCGGACCGCGGTTCTCGCTGGCCCCCAGCGCGTCGGCGAGGTCCTCCGCGCCCCAGGTCATCGCCACCAGCCGGGGCGCGCCCTTGTAGTCGCCGGTCGTGAACATCGCCTCGGCGGTCTCGGTGACCAGGGCGATAACCTTGGTCGAGCCCTGCTCGGCCCCGAACGCCGCCTCCAGCGCGGTCAGGTAGTTGTCCAAGCGCTCGACGTCCTGGCGGCCATAGGCCTTGGGCAGCATGACGCCGCCCGGACGGCCCGGCATGATCGCCGTCAGGTCGTCCACCGCATAGGGGCCGTCGAGCGGATTGATCCGCACCCACAGCCGCTCGTGGCAGCCCGCCTGGCTCTGCAGGAACTCGCGCACCATGGCGCGGGCCTTGGGCTTCTCGCTGGGCGCGACCGCGTCCTCGAGGTCGAAGATGACGATGTCGGCCGGGCCGGCGGCGGCCTTCTCCATCTTCTTGTCGCTGTCGCCGGGCGCGAACAGCCACGACCGCGCGCTGAAGACCTCACCTTGGCTCGCCATCTAATCGTCTTCCTTGTCTTGAGGTCTCAGGCCTTGCGCGGAACCCAGTCGGTGGTGAGCGCGCGATCGGAGATGTACTTGGTCGAGCTCCAGCCGCCGTCGACGACGATGGTCTGGCCGTTGATGAATTCGGCGCCCGGCGAGCAGAGGAAGGCGATGGTCGAGGCGACGTCCTCGACGGTGCCGAGCCGGGGATAGGGCGTCATTTCGACGTTGATCCGCTTGAACGTCTCGTCTTCCAGGCGGTGCTCGACCATCGGCGTGACGGTCACGCCCGGGGCCACGGCGTTGCAGCGGACGCCTTCGGGTCCGTACTGGGTGGCGATGTGGGTGGTGAGCGCGGTCAGCCCGCCCTTGGCCGCCGAATAGGCGCCGCCCCGACGGCCGCCGATCACCGCGAAGGTCGAGCTGACGTTGATGATCGCCGAGCCCGGCTTCATGTGCACGATCGCCTCCCGCGCCAGGCGGAACGGCGCGCGCAGCATCAGCCCGAGGAAGTAGTCGAGCATTTCGTCGTCGGTCTCGTGCAGCGGCTTGGGGCTGCCGGCGCCGGCGTTGTTGATCAGGAAATCGATGCGGCCGAACTTCGTCAGCGTCAGGTCGACGATCTTCCTCGGCGCCTCGTCGGCGGTGATGTCGATGGCCAGGGTCGCCAGCCGCGCCGGATCGTTGATCTCGGCCTCCAGCCGCGCCAGCTTCTCGCCGTCGCGGCCGACGCCGACCACCGCCATGCCCATCTCGTGGAACTTGACGGCCGTGCCCCAGCCGATCCCGCTGCTGGCGCCGGTGATGATCGCAACCTGCATCGTCATTCTGTCCGTCCCGCGATTGGCGTCGTCGCCCGCAGTCACTGGCCTAGACCATTCGCCGTCGCCGGTGAACACGATCTGATCGCCCCGGCGATCCCCAGCTGCGCCTGGGTTGAAATGATAGGATCCCGCGACCGACATTCGCCTCCCGAACCAAGATGCGTCGCGTCTCCGTACCGAGCGAGCCCTGCGGGGTCCAGGCCTCGGCGCCAGTACGGACCAGACAATTCCGGATCGGCGGAGACCTGGAGGCAGCCCGTGACGACGACACCCAGCGCCCTCGAAGGCATCCGCGTGATCGACATGAGCCGGGTGTTCGCAGCGCCCATGGGCGCCCAGATCCTCGGTGATCTCGGCGCCGACGTGATCAAGATCGAACGTCCCGGCGTGGGCGACGACGGCCGCGGCTATGGCTTCTCGTGGATCAAGGGCAAGGACGGGATCGAGACCCGCCACTCGAGCTTCTTCACCGTCTCGAACCGCAACAAGCGCTCGATCACGCTCAACCATTCCAAGCCCGAGGGGCAGGAGATCATCCGCAGGCTGGCCGAGACGGCCGACGTGCTGATCGAGAACTATAAGGTCGGGGACCTCAAGCGCTTCGGGCTCGACTACGAAAGCCTCAAGGCGATCAATCCGCGGCTGATCTATTGCTCGGTGACCGGCTTCGGCCAGACGGGACCGATGGCCGCCCGTCCCGGCTATGACGGCCTTTTCCAGGCGACCGGCGGAATGATGGCGGTGACCGGGATTCCCGAAGGCCAGCCCGGCGCCGGGCCGCTCAAGACCGGACCGAGCCTGGTCGACTTCGTCACCGGCCACAATACCGCCCTGGCGATCCTTGGCGCGCTGATGCACCGGAACCGGACCGGCCAGGGCCAGTACATCGACATCGCCCTGCTCGACAGCTCCGTGGCGATGGTCAGCCACATCATGCAGGATTACCTGATCAGCGGCGCGGCCCCGCCGCGGCTCGGCAATGGTGGGAACGGCGGCGGTCCGGCCGACCTCATGCAGTGCCGCGACGGCATCGTCTATCTCACCGCCGGCACCGACGAGCACTGGCGGCGCCTGACCGTGCTGATGGAACAGCCCGAGTTGTTCACCGACCCGCGCTTCGACTCGAATCTCAAGCGCGGCAAGGCCAATCGCGCCGAACTGATGGGCATCATCAACCACTGGGCCGGCCAGCGCACGGTGGCGGAGATCATGGCCGCGCTGGACGAGGTCGGGATCCCGGCGGCGCGCTACAACGAGCTGCCCGACGTCTGGGAGGAACCGCAGGTCAGGCACCGCAAGCTGCGTACGACCACGCCGCACCCTTTTGCCGAGACCGGCTCGGTCGACCTGATCGCCAGCCCGCTGGCGCAGATGTCGGCGAGCCCGGCCGCCATCCGCCGGCCGCCGCCGATGCTGGGCGAGCACACGCGCGAGATCCTGGTGGAGCTCGGCTACGACGAGGCGCGCATGGCGCAGTTCGAGGAGCTTGAGGTCATTTGAGCCAGGCGCCTGTGCTCTGTCACGAGAAGGTCTGAACGCATGGAATTCGGTTGGTCGGCCGAAGAAGACGCGCACCGCGCGCGCATCCGCGACCTCCTGGCGCGGACCCTGCCCGCGGACTGGGAGCAGATTTCCCTGCACGGCCCCGGCAGCGCCGCCCAGACAGCCTATGCGCGCGAGTTCTGCGCGATCCTGGCCGAGCACGGCCTGCTGACGCCGAACTGGCCGAAAGCGCACGGCGGCGAGGACGCGCCGGTCTGGCTGCAGTTCATCCTCGGCGAGGAGATGTGGGCCGCGGGCGAGCCGCGCGGCGGCCAGTACATGAACATCAACTGGGTGGGGCCGGTGCTGATGCGCTACGGCACGCCCGCCCAGCTGGAGAAGCACCTGCCGCCGATCCGCGCCGGCCGGTCGCTGTGGTGCCAGGGCTTCTCCGAGCCGGGCGCGGGCTCTGACCTGGCGGCGCTGCGCACCACCGCCACCCCGGTCGAGGGCGGTTACAAGGTCTCCGGAGCCAAGGTCTGGACCTCCTACGCGGGCCTGGCCGACACCTGCTTCCTGCTGGCGCGTGTCCCGGCCGCCGCAGGCGGCCCAGAGGGGAAGGCAGGCATCGTCATCCTGCTGACCGACATGAAGTCGCCGGGCGTCCAGGTGAAGCAGATCCCCGCCCTGATCGGCGAGGGCGACATCCACGAGCTGTTCTTCGACGACGTGTTCGTGCCGGCGAGCGACCGGCTGGGCGCCGAGGGGCAGGCCTGGGAGATCATCAACTACGTCCTGCAGCACGAGCGCGTCGGCATCGCCCGCTACGAGTTCTCGCGCCGCATCCTCGACCGCGCCGTGGCGAAGCTGAAGGCCGAGGGCCGCTGGGACGACCCGATCGTGCAGGAGAAGGCCGGCCGCGCGCTGATGCTCTGCGAGGCGGCGCGGATGCTGGTCTACCGGATCGTCGACGGCAAGGCGCGCGACCTGCCGCCGGACGCCTTCGGCAGCCTCGCCCGCTGGTCGGTGGTGGTCGCCGACAACGGCGTCAACGAGTTCATGACCGAGTTCCTGCCCGAGGGGCTCCTCGGCGAGGACCCGGTCCAGCAGGCCCACCACCAGCGCGCCATCTCCGCCGGCATCGCCTCGGGCGCGGCCGAGATCCAGCTCAACCTGACCGCCCGCCGCTGGCTGCAGCTGCCGGGGGAGAAGAGACGATGAAATACGCGCTGACCGACGACCAGGCCAGCGTCCTCGCCGGTCTCGACCAGCTGCTGGGCGGCTTCGATTCGGCTCCGCCGACCGAGCCTGTGCTGTTCGAGTACGCGGCCGCGCTGGACCAGACCCTGGCGGAGTCCGGCTTCCTCGACATCGCCCGCGAGGACGGCTTCAGCCCGCTGGACGCTGCGCTGATCGTCGAGCGGCTGGCGCGCCTGCCGCAGGTGGTCGAGGCGGCCGCTTCCTCGATCGTCGCCCCCGCCGTAGGCGTCCCCGCCGGAACCCGACCGGTGGCGCTGCTGTCGGGTCCGCTGACCCGGGCCGCGCGCTACCTGCCGATGGCCCGGGTGCTGCTCGCCGATCGCGGCGACCACGCCCTGATGATCAAGGTCGAGCCGGACAACGTCGAGACGGTCGAGACCCTGTTCGCCTATCCCTACGGCAAGCTGAAGTCGCTCGACGGTCTCGAACAGACCCGCATCGAGGACGTGGCGGCGCTGCGCCGCCGCTGGCGCATCGCGCTGGCCGCCGAGGCCGCCGGCTGCATGGCCTCGGCCATCGACGCCATCCTCGAGCACGTGAAGACCCGCCAGGCCTTCGGCCAGCCGCTGGGCGCCTTCCAGGCCATTCAGCATCGGCTGGCGATGGCGGCGGAGACGGCGGAGGCGACCAAATACCTCGCCTTCCGCGCCGCCTGGTCGGACCTGGAGAGCGACGCGGCGATCGCCGCCGGCTTCGCCCAGACCCGCACCGCCCAGCTGGCCTACGACCTGCACCAGTTCGCCGGCGCCATGTCCCTGACGCTGGAGTTCCCGCTGCACCTTTGGACCTACCGCCTGCGTGCGCTGGCCGGCGAGCTCGGCGGGGGGAGCCGGCAGGCTCGCGCCGCGGCGCTCGCGACCTGGGGGGCGGCCGCCTGACGGCCCTCGATCGAGGCGCGCATCGTCACTACATAAGCAGCGATCTGCGCCGCTTCTGGCGTTCGCCCCAACCGAGACTTGAGGAGGCCGTCCCCATGACCGACCGCACCCTGCTGCGAGAAGCCGCCTACGTCGACGGGCGCTGGTGCGGTGCGGACGACGGCGCGACCATCGCCGTGACCAATCCGGGCACGGGCGAGACGATCGGGACCGTGCCGAAGATGGGGGCGGCGGAGACCGCCCGGGCGATCGCGGCGGCCGAGGCCGCGCTTCCGGCCTGGCGGGCGCTGACCGCCGGGGCGCGGGCCAAGATCCTGCGCAAGCTCTTCGACCTGATGATGGCGAACCAGGACGCGCTCGCCGAGATCATGACCCGCGAGCAGGGCAAGCCGCTGGCCGAGGCCAAGGGCGAGATCGCCTACGCCGCGGCCTTCATCGAGTGGTTCGCCGAAGAGGGCCGGCGCGCCTACGGCGAGGTCATCCCCAGCCACGCCGCCGACAAGCGCATCGTCGTCCTGAAGCAGCCGATCGGGGTGGTCGCCGCCATCACGCCCTGGAACTTCCCCTCGGCGATGATCACGCGGAAGGTCGGCCCCGCGCTGGCGGCCGGCTGCACCGTGGTGCTGAAGCCGGCCTCGGTCACGCCGTTCTCGGCCCTGGCCCTGGCGGCGCTGGCGGAAGAGGCCGGCGTGCCGGCGGGCGTCTTCAGCGTGGTGACCGGCAGCGCCGGCGCGATCGCGGGCGAGATGACCCGCAACCCGGTGGTGCAGAAGATCAGCTTCACCGGCTCGACCGAGATCGGCGCTGAGCTGATGCGCGACAGCGCCGCCACCATCAAGAAGCTCTCGCTGGAGTTGGGCGGCAACGCCCCGTTCCTGGTGTTCGACGACGCCGACGTGGACGCGGCGGTCGAAGGCGCGATGATCTCCAAGTTCCGCAACAACGGCCAGACCTGCGTCTGCACCAACCGCTTCTACGTCCAGGACAGCGTCTACGACGAGTTCGTCGCAAAGCTCACCGCCCGCGTCGCCAAGCTGAAGGTCGGCTATGGCCTGGAGGCCGGGACCGACGTCGGCCCGCTGATCGACAAGAAGGCGGTGGAAAAGGTCGAGGAGCACCTTCAGGACGCCGTCGCCCACGGCGCCAAGGTGCTGATCGGCGGCGAGCGCAGCAACCTGGGCGGCAGCTACTTCCAGCCGACCGTCATCTCCGGCGTCACCGCGGAGATGAAGATCGCCCGCGAGGAGACCTTCGGCCCGCTGGCCGGCGTGATCCGCTTTGCCGACGAAGCCGACGCGGTGCGGCAGGCGAACGACAGCGCGTTCGGCCTGGCCAGCTACTTCTACGCCCGCGACCTCTCGCGCGTCTGGCGCGTGGCGGAGGCCCTGGAGGCCGGCATGGTCGGCATCAACACCGGCCTGATCTCCACCGAGGTCGCCCCGTTCGGCGGCGTCAAGCAGTCGGGCCTGGGCCGCGAAGGCTCGCGACACGGCCTCGATGACTACATGGAGCTCAAGTACCTCTGCATGGGCCTCTGAGCCTAGGGCGGCAAGTTCGCCGACGGACGCCGAATGGCAGGGGATTCCCGCCGGCGGTCGGCGCGCTCGAGCAGCTCGACCACCTCCTCGTCGGTCGTCTGACGGAAGTCGCGGTACCAGAGCCCGACCGCATGGAAGGGCTCGGGGGTATAGAGGCAGACCATCTCGTCGGCTTGCTCGGCGAGGCTGATGACCACGTCGGGCGGCCCGACCGGCAAGCCCACAATCAGCCGGCCGACCTCGGCCTTCTGCAGCCCCTGCAACGCGGCGCGCAGCGTCCCGCCGGTGGCCACGCCGTCGTCGACCGCGATCACGGTGCGGTCGTGCACGTCGATCGGCTGGCGGCCGTGCAGATAGGCTGCGCGGCGGCGCTCGATCTCCAGCAGCTCCTGGCGGACCTGCTCGGCGATGTAGGCGGCCGACGGTTCGAGAAAGGCGACTTCCGGGTTCATGACAACCTGGGGAGATGCTCCGTCGACAACCGCCCCGATACCCAGCTCGGGATGTCCGGGTGCGCCGATCTTGCGTACGAACAACAGGTCGAGGGGAGCGAGCAGCTCCATCGCGACCTCGTAGGCGACCGGGACCCCGCCCCGCGGCAGCGCGAGGACCACCGGATACTGGTCGGCGTGGGTGCGAAGGGCGGCCGCCAGCTGCCTGCCGGCGTCGTGGCGGTCAGCGAAGATGCGTTGACGGACGCTCATCCCGCGCCTCCCGTTGAGCGGCTCCGGTGAAGTGCGCCAGGAACCAGTTGCGCGCATGCCGGATCACCTCTTCCAGCGTGCCAGGCTCCTCGAAAAGGTGGCCGGCGCCCGCGACGATCACCAGGTCCGAGTCCGACCTGAGCTTGGCCAGAGCCTGGCGGTTCAGCTCGATCACCGGCGTGTCGAGGCCGCCCACGATCAAGAGCGTCGGGGCCCGGACATGCGCCAGGGCGTCGCCTGCGAGATCGGGCCGTCCGCCGCGGGACACGACGGCGGCGATGTCGGCTCGTCCCGCGGCGGCGAGAAGGGCCGCGCCCGCGCCGGTGCTGGCGCCGAAGTAGCCGATCGGCAGCCCTTGCGTGTCGCGGCGCTGCTCGATCCACGCCGTCGCCGCCTCGAGGCGGGCGGCCAGAAGCCCGATGTCGAAGACGTTGCGCCGATCTGCCTCCTCCGCCGGCGTAAGCAGATCCAGCAGCAGGGTGGCGATCCCTGCCCGCCGAAGGTGTTCGGCGACGAAGTTGTTGCGCGGGCTGCTCCGGCCGCTGCCGCTGCCGTGGGCGAAGAGCACGACGCCTTTCGCACCGGGCGGCGTCCCGAGGTAGGCGAACAGGCCGGGCGGATCGATCCGCACCTCCCTCGCCTTGGCGCTTGGATCGAGAGCCATGGTCATCCTCCGCGTCAGGATCAGGCCGGCGGCGAGCAAGGAATGTCGGGCCCGCCTCCGCCCGACCGGCCTCGGCGTCGAATGTCTCAACCGGCGTCGACCGACCGGGTTTCAGCGCTGGCGCACGCGATCAGCGGGCCTTGTGGAAGGCGGCGTTGATGGTGAGCCCGACCTCGTCGCTGACCATCGGGACATAGGCCGTCACCCCGAAGTCGCTGCGCTTGATGACGCCGGTGACGAAGAAGCCTGCCGTATAGCTCCGGTCGAGCGGATTGACCCCGGCGCCGACGAACTTCGCCTTCAGCACCACCGGCCGGGTGACGCCGTGCAGCGTCAGGTCGCCGGCGACCGTCGCCGTATTCGGGCCGGTGCGGGTGATCTTGGTGGAGCGGAAGCGCATGGTCGGGAACTTTCCGGCGTTCAGCCATTGGTCGCCCTTCAGCTCGCCGTCGAGCTTGGCGCTGGTGGTCTGAACCGTGTCCACCGGGACGGTCACGTCGAGCGCCGTGGTCTCCAGCGTCTTCGGATCGAGCGTCAGTTGGCCGGAAACCTTGGAGAAAACCCCGTCATATCGGGTGAAGCCCAGGTGCAGCACGCTGAAGCCCACCTGGGTGTGGTCCGGCTCGACGGCATAGGCGCCGGCCTGGACGGCGGCGGGATCGGCGACGCCGGGACTCTGGGCGTGGGCGACCGCCGCCATCGAACCGACGGCCGTCACAGCGGCGAGCGAGGTGAGGAACTTGCGCATCTTGGCTCCCGTCGATGTGGACCGCAGGTGTAGTGAGATCTCCGAAAGCGCCTTGCGGTTCAGGTTTCGGCGCCCAAAACAGCGGGAGATCGCCGACCTGCCGCAGACCAGCCTCACCCGCAGGTGACGGTCGCGGCCATGTTCGTCGTCCCGCCTTGCTCGGTCCAGACGCGGGCGCCCGCCTTAGTCGGCTCGCCGCAGACGTGCAGCGTGGTCCCGTCGAAGGCCGGCGACATCGCCCGGAAATCGAAGCCGGTGATCGGCGCCTTCAGGTTCCGAGCGGCCATGTCGACCAGCAAGGTGGCCTGCAGCGGCCCGTGCACCACCAGGCCCGCATAGGCCTCCTCGTCCACGGCGTAGGGCCGGTCGTAGTGGATGCGGTGGCCGTTCATGGTCAGGGCCGAATAGCGGAACAGCAGCACCGGGTCGGGAAAGATCTCGCGCCGCCAGGGCGCGGAGGGCGCCCTCCCCTCGCCCGCCGGCCCCTTGATCGAGCCGGGCGCCGCGGCCTGGCGGTAGACGATGTCATGCTCCTCGACGACCGCCAGGCCCGCCTCGCCGGCGAGGCGGTGCTCGACGGTGACGAACACGAGCTTCCCGCTCTTGCCGCTCTTGGCCTCGATTTTGAGGATGGTGGAGGTCTTGGTCGCCTGCTCCCCGACTTTCAGGGCCTGCAGGAACTTCAGCCGTCCGCCGGCCCACATCCGTCGGGGCAGCAGCGTCGGCGGCAGGAACCCGCCCCGCGCCGGGTGGCCGTCCGGGCCCAGGCGCTCCGGCGCCTTCACGTCCCAAAAGTAAAGCCAGTGGTGCAGCAGCGGCAGGTCGTCGGCGAGCGCGAGCGGCTCGGCCTGGCCCAGCGCGACGCGCAGCGCATTGGTGCGCCCCGGCTCGAGGACATCGACGAACTCCTCGCGTCGTCCCACCCAGGCGGAAAAGTCCTCGCTCATCGGCTTGTCCTGTCGGTTGCAACCCTAAAGCCGGACGATCTTGCCAGGGTTCATGATCCCCTGAGGGTCCAGCGCGCGCTTGATGGTGCGCATCACGTCGAGCGCGCCTTCGTCGAGTTCGTGCTCGAGGCAGTCGATCTTGCCGAGGCCGATCCCGTGCTCGCCGGTGCAGGTGCCGTCCAGGGACAGCGCGCGCTCGACCAGCGCCGCATTCAACCGCTCGGCCTCGGCCCGCTCATCAGGCCGGTCCGGATCGAGGATGAAGACGACATGGAAATTGCCGTCGCCCACGTGGCCGACGATCGGCGCCGGGATCGAGGCCCGGGCGAGGTCGGCCTTGGTGGCTTCGATACATTCGGCGAGCCGGCTGATCGGCACGCAGACGTCCGTCGGCCAGCCCACGGCGCCGGGCCGCAGGGCCAACGCGGCGTAATAGGCCTGGTGCCGCGCCTTCCACAGGCGCGAGCGCTCCTCCTGGCTGCTCGCCCAGCGGAACTCGCCGCCGCCGTTCTCCGCCGCGATCGCGGCCACCGTTTCGACCTGTTCCTGGACCGAGCGTTCGCTGCCGTGGAACTCGAAGAACAGGGTCGTCACTTCGGCATAGTCGAGCTTCGACCAGCGGTTCACGGCCATCATCTGCACGTCGTCGAGCAACTCGATCCGGGCGATCGGCACGCCATACTGCAGCGTCTGGACCACGGTGCTCACCGCGCCGTGGAGGCTGGCGAACCCGCAGACCGCCGCCGAGACGGTCTCGGGGATGGGGTGCAGCCTGAGCGTCACCTCGGTGATCACGCCGAGCGTGCCTTCCGCGCCTACGTAGAGCCGCGTCAGGTCGTAGCCGGCGGCCGACTTGCGCGCCCGGCGGCTGGTGCGGATGACCCGTCCGTCCGGCGTCACCACGCGCAGCGACAGGACCGCGTCCTTCATCGTCCCGTAGCGCACCGCATTGGTGCCCGAGGCCCGCGTCGAGGCCATGCCGCCGAGGGTGGCGTCGGCGCCGGGATCGATCGGGAAGAACAGCCCCTGATCGCGCAGGTGGTCGTTGAGCTGCTGGCGGCGCACCCCGGCCTCGACGGTGCAGTCGAAGTCGTCGGCGTTCACCGCAACGATGCGGTTCATCTCCGACAGGTCGAGCGAGATCCCGCCGCGGACGGGGACGGTGTGGCCCTCCATCGAGGTCCCGGCCCCGAACGGGACGATCGGGACACGGTGCTCGGCGCACAAGCGGACAACCGCGCGGACCTCCTCCGTGGTGTGCGCCAGCACCACCCCGTCCGGCAGGCGCACGGCGTGGTGCGACTCCGTCCGCCCATGCTGCAGCAGAACCTGGGCGTTGGTGCTGAACCGCGCGCCGAACCGGTCGTGCAGCGCGGCGGCGAGCGTCGTCGGCAGAGGGTTCGGATCGCCCATCGGGCCTCCTTCAATTCGCTCCGCTCATCGTTATGCGCGCTCGGCGCGCGCCCGGCCAGATCGACCTGGTCCGGCCTGCGCCTCAAGCGCGACAAGGATGTCGTCGTCAGGCGGCAGGCCGGCTATGCTTCCGTCCGGTGCTCGGCTTGAGGGACCTTGATGAGCCGCCATTCGCTCCGCCGTCTGGCGGGAGGGAGTCTTGTCTGGGCCGCGCTTCTTCTCGGCGGCGGAGCTGCGGCCAGCGCGCCCGCCTCGCCGCCGAACGTCGTGGCGCCCCTGACCGTGATCCCGCGGACGGACCCGCCGAAGATCGTCTCCTCGTTTCCGGCGGCGGGCGAGCAGATCGCCCCCGGCGCGCTGGTGATGCGGATCACCTTCGACCAGAAGATGGACGGCGGCGGGTTCGCGTTCACCGCCGCGGCGGGCGGCCGGATGCCGAACTGCCTGAAGACGCCCAGGCTGCTGAACGACGAGAAGACCTTCGTGCTGCTCTGCACGACCGCGCCCGACCAAACCTACGCCATCACCTTCAACGCCACGCCCAAGGAGGGCTTTCGGAACATCGCCGGCTCCACCGCCGTCCCTGCCCAACTCGCGTTCTCCACCAACCACGAGGACGGACCGCGCGACCTCGACAGCGCGCTGAAAATCGCCAAGCTCACTTCCGAGGACGTCCCCATCGCCACTCAGCCCTGAGACGGTTATTCTTCTGTCGGGAGGCCCTTCAGCCCGGAGGTCCGGCGTGCGTCCGAAGATCACGACCGCAGCTCTTCTTTCGACATCCCTTCTTTCGGCCATGGCCGGAGCGGCGCACGCGCAGACCCTGCGCGCGAACTGGAACAGCTGCCTGGGCGCCGACGGCTCCACCGCGCTCGTCCAGATCGACGGCTGCACGGGGGTCATCCAGTCGACTCGCGAGGACGCCGGCTACCTGGGGGTCGCCTACTTCAACCGCGGCGTCCGCTACCAGGACTGGGGCGCGCTCGACCGGGCGCTCGCCGATTACGAGGCCGCCATCCGCCACGACCCGGCGCTGGCCGAGGCCTACGCAGGGCGCGCCGGGATCGCCTTCGCGAAAGCAGACTACGGCGCGGCCGAAGCGGGCTACGATCAGGCGGTCCAGCTGAAGCCCGCCTTCGTCGACGGCTGGCTGGGGCGCGCGGCGGCGCGCACGGCCAGAGGCGATGCGGCGGGCGCGCTCGCCGACTACGACCGCGCGGTCGGCCTGGCGCCGCCCACGCCAGGGCTGCTGGACGAGCGGGGACTCGCCTACGAGCGCCTCGGCGACGTCGAGCGGGCGCGGGCCGACTTCGCGGCGGCCCTGGCGCTGGAGCCCGGCTACGCCCCAGCCCTCGCCCACCGTGCAGCGCTGTCGGCCCGGCTCGGCGAGCGAGACAAGGCGCTGGCCGACTACGACGCGGCGCTCAAGGCGCGGCCGGACTTCGCCGAGGCTTTGCTGGGCCGGGCGGCGGTCCGGGCCTCAAAGGGCGACCTCGCCCGCGCCGAGGCCGACAGCGAAGCCGCCCGGCAGGCCGCGCCGAACGATGCGCGGGCCTGGTTCGACAAGGCCTATCTGCAGTCGCTGCACGGCGAGTATCAAGCCGCCGTCCAGACCTATGGCGAGGCCATCGCCCGTAACGACCGC
Organism: Phenylobacterium sp.; assembly: GCF_035276905.1. GTDB lineage: Bacteria > Pseudomonadota > Alphaproteobacteria > Caulobacterales > Caulobacteraceae > Phenylobacterium. The sequence continues at coordinate 22,674 of NZ_DATELG010000069.1, forward strand.
GACCCGGCCGCCTACAACAATCGCGGCGATGCGCGCCTGAGCCTGGGGGACCTCGCGGGCGCCAAGGCCGACTTCGACCAGGCGCTGGCGCTGCGGCCCGGCTACGCCCTGGCGCTGGCGAACCGCGCCCGCGCGCGCCAGGCGCTGGGCGATGACCCTG
>NZ_DATELG010000070.1:0-7243 GCF_035276905.1 Phenylobacterium sp.
CCTGCGCCAGGCCTTGCGCTCGGGCGTCGCGGCGATCTGCATCGCCGGCGTCGCCGCGCCTGCGGTGCTGGCCAGTCCGCCGAAGCCCGCCGCGCCGACCGGGGGGCTCGACGTCCACGTCGCCCAGGCCGAGGGCTTCTCGCGCATCGAGTTCCACTGGGCCGGAAAGGGCGCCCAGGCCCAGACCCGGCGCGACGGCCAGATCCTGACCTTCCGCTTCGGCCGCGACGCCGATCCGGACATCGCGCGCCTGCGCACCGCCCCGCCCCGCTGGATCAAGACCGCCGAGACGCGTCACGTCGGCGGCAGGCTCGAGCTGGTGCTGACGCTGACCGAGGACGCCGACGCCAAGGTGGGCGCCTCCGACGGGGCGACCTTCGTCAACGTCTTCCCCAAGCCCGCGCCCGCGGCCCCCGTGCAGACCGCCCAGGTGGTCACCGCGCCGGCCGAACCCGAGCCGCCGCGGCCGAACCCGGTCCCGGCCGGCGGCGTGGTCCACATGGACTCCAAGGTCGCCAACGGCCAGGTCGCGCTGAGCTTCACCTGGGCCAATCCGGCCGGCGCGGCCGTCTTCCGCCGCGGCGACGCGGTCTGGATCGTGTTCGACGCGGCCGCGACGCTCGATATCTCCAAGGCCCCGCGCGGGATCACCCAGTTCAGCGCCATCCAGGCGTATCGCGGGACCGACTACTCGGCGGTGCGCATCGAAGCCTCGCGCGACACCCCGTTGTTCGCCGTCGCCGAGGGCTCGACCTGGACGATCGCCTTCGGCCCCGGCCAGCAGAGCCAGCCCTCGATCGTGCGCCTGCAGCGGGATCCGGAGAGCGGCCCGCCCGCCCTGAAGGCGCCCGTCGCCGGCGCCACGCGCATCATCCGCATGCCCGACGCCGAGGCCGGCGACACCCTGACCGTGGTCACCGCGCTCGGCCCGGCCAAGGGGCTGGCCTCGCGGCGCGACTATGTGCAGCTGGCCTTCCTGCCGTCGGTCCAGGGGCTGGCGATCCAGCCCTACGTCGATGACCTGGCGGTCCAGCGCGAGGGCGACATCGTCCGCCTGGGCCGGCCGGGGGGCCTGACGCTTTCGCCGGCCTGGGCCTCGCAGCGCCGGGCGCAGGACAGCCTGGGCGCGCCGCAGGCCGCGGCCATGCCGGCGCTGGTCGACTACGATCACTGGCCGAGAACCGGGGAGGGCGGCTTCCTCGCCCGCTACGACGCCCTCTTGGATGCGGCCACGGCGGAATCGGGAAACCGCGACCGCGACGGCCCGGTGGCCGCGCGCATGGCGCTGGCCCGTTTCCTGGTCGGCTCGGAACTGGCGTTCGAGGCGATCGGGGTGCTCAACGACACCGCCCGCAGCCACCCGGAGCTGCTGGAGAACGCCGAGTTCCGCGGCCTGCGCGGCGTCGCCCGGATGATGGCCCGGCGCTACAAGGAGGCCGACGCCGACTTCTCCTCGCCCGCCCTGGCGGACGATCCGTCGAGCGCGCTGTGGCGGGCGCTGAGCGCGGCCAGGCAGGCGCAGTGGACCGAGGTTCGCGCCCAGTTCGCCAAGGGCGGCGAGGCCTACGCCTTGTTCCCGCCGGTCTGGCGCGCCCGCTTCGCCCGCGCCGATGCGGAAGCGGCGCTCAGGCAGGACGACCTCGTGGGGGCCGACGCGCGGATCAACCTTGCGCTGCAGGAGAAGGTCGATCCGCTGGAGGAGCTGGCCACCCGCCTGGTGCAGGCCCGCGTGATCGAGGCCGAGGGGCACAAGGACCGGGCGCTGCGGATCTACACCGCCATCAGCGGCGCGCCGCTGGAGTCGCTGTCGGCGCCGGCGCTCTTGCGCGCCACCCAGATCCGCCAGGAACAGGGCTCGATCACCCCGGTCCAGGCCGCGGTGGTCTACGACAACCTGCGCTACCGCTGGCGGGGCGACGCCACCGAGCTGGAGGCGATCCGGGCGCTGGGCCGCCTCTATCTCGCCCAGGGGCGCTATCGCGAGGCGCTGGAGGCGCTGCGCTCGACCAGCGGCGGACGCCAGGACTTGCCCGAGGCGGTGGCGCTGCAGACCGACCTGGCGACCGCCTTCCGCGCCCTCTTCCTCGATGGTCAGGCCGACGGTCTGGAGCCGGTCCAGGCGCTGGCGCTGTTCTACGACTTCAAGGAGCTGACCCCGTTGGGCGCCGACGGCGACCTGATGGTGCGCAAGCTGGTCAAGCGCCTGGTCGACGTCGACCTCCTGCCGCAGGCCGCCGAGCTCCTGAAGTACCAGGCCGACAACCGCCTCGACGGGACGCCGCGGGCCGAGGTTTCGACCGACCTGGCCGTCATCTATTTGATGGACCGCAAGCCCGAACAGGCGCTGCAGGCGATCAACGCCTCGCGCACCACCGTCCTGCCCGCGGCGCTGACGGCCGAGCGCCGCCTGGTGGAGGCCCGCGCCTGGAGCGCGCTCGGCCGCTACGACTCGGCGCTGGAGATCCTCGGCAAGGACAATTCCAGCGAAGCCCAGGAGCTGCGCGCCGAGATCACCTGGAAGCAGAAGGACTGGGCCGCCGCAGCGCCCCTGTTCGAGAAGGCGCTGGGCCAGCGCTTCAAGTCGCCGGGGCCGCTCTCCAGCGAGGAGGAGGGCAGGCTCCTGCGCGCCGGCGTCGCCTACAGCCTGGCCGGCGACACGGGCTCGCTGGCGCGCCTGCAGAGCCGCTACCAGGGCTTCTACGACCAGGCGCACAATCCGGAGGCCCTGCGCATCGCGCTCTCGGGCGAGCCCACGGGCAAGATGGGCGTCGGCGACTTCGGCCGGGTCACCGCCGACAACGAGATGTTCGCCGGCTGGGTGGCGAAGATGAAGAACCGCTTCAAGACCGCGCGCGCCCCGGTCGGCCCGCCGTCAAGGCCTGCGGCTTCGGCCAAGCAGGCGCAGGCGGGGCCCGGGCCGGCCAAGGGCTAGCTACCTAGCGCCCAAGGAATAAATCGACAGGCCGTCCGGTCTGGTCCGCCAGAAGCATCTGGAGGTCCTCGACATGGATTACGACACCACCCGCCGCGGCGCCCTGAAATGCCTGGGCGTAGGGACCGGAACCGTCTTCGCCCTCTCGGGCGGCGTGCTCGGCGGCTTCGATCTGGCTCAAGCCGCCCAGCCTGGCGCCGGCGCCATGGTCGGCGCGCCGCTGTTCGTGCAGCTCAGCGACAGCCACATCGGCTTCAACAAGGCCGCCAATCCCGACGTCGCCGGCGCCTTCCAGCGCGCCATCGGCCTGGTCAACGCCCTGCCCGAGCCGCCGGCCTTCGTCCTGCACACCGGCGACATCACCCATCTCTCCAAGGCCGCCGAATTCGACCAGGCCGAGCAGATGATGAAGCAGCTCAAGGTGGCCGAGATCCACACCACGCCGGGCGAGCACGACGTCACCGACGGCGTCGGGGCGGAGTACTTCAACCGCTTCGGCGCGGCCTCGAAGGGCAAGGGCTACTACAGCTTCGACCACAAGGGCGTGCACCTGGTCGGCCTCGTCAACGTCATGCAGTTCAAGCCGGGCGGCCTCGCCTCGCTGGGGCAGGACCAGCTGGCCTGGCTGAAGGACGACTTGGCCGGCCGGCCCGCGAGCCAGCCGATCGCGCTCTTCGCCCACATGCCGATGTGGAGCGTCTACGATCCCTGGGGCTGGGGCTCCAGCGACCACGACCAGCTGATGGCCCTGCTCGCCCGCTTCGGCTCGGTGACGGTGCTCAACGGCCACATCCACCAGATTGTCTCCAAGGTGGACGGCCACGTCACCTTCCACACCGCCCGCGCCACCGCCTATCCGCAGCCGGCCCCCGGTGCGGCCCCGGCGCCCGGTCCGCTGACGGTTCCGGCCGACCAGTTGCCCCGCATGATCGGCGTCACCAGCGTCCGCCTCGCCTCGCTGCACAAGCCGCTGCAGCTGGCCGACACGACACTGGCCTGATCCTCGAGCAGAGAGATGATCCCGATGCGCTTCACGCCCCTCAAGGCGAGGCTCCGCACTGCAAGCTTCGCCCTCATCGCCGGCCTGGGCCTGGCGCTGGCCGGACAAGCGGCCGGCGCGCCCGGCGCGGTCCAGGTGACGATCAAGGACTTCGACTTCCAGCCGATGGCGGTCTCCGTGCCGGTCGGCGGATCGGTGACCTGGAAGAACCTCGACGGCGAGCCGCACACCGTCACCAGCACCGACGGCAGCTTCCGCTCCGCCGCGCTGGACGAGGATGACACCTATACGTTCAAGTTCAGCAAGCCGGGCGTCTACAGCTACATCTGCACGATCCATCCGAAGATGCGCGCCACGATCACCGTCAAATAGTTCGCCTCAGGCCGGCCCGCCCTTAATCCCGCTCATCCCGGCGCCGGGATGAGCGGGATTTATAGTTCTACCGCGGGTGGAAGCTCTCCACCAGGCTCCCGCAGACCAGCCGCCAGCCGTCGACCAGCACGAAGAAGATCAGCTTGAACGGCAGCGAGACCGTGACCGGCGGCAGCATCATCATCCCCATGCTCATCAGCACGCTGGCGACGACGAGGTCGATGACCAGGAAGGGGACGAACAGCAGAAACCCGATCTCGAAGGCGCGCTTCAGCTCCGAGATCATGAAGGCGGGGGTGACGATGCGGATCGGGGTGTCGATCGCCTGGGCCGGGCGGGGGATCTTCGACAGGCGCACGAACAGGGCGAGGTCGTCGCGGTTGACCTGGGTCAGCATGAAGCGCTTGAGCGGCGCGCCCGCCGCGTCGAAGGCCTGCGGCAGCTCCATGGTGTGGTTGAGCAGCGGCTTGACGCCCTGCTGGTAGGACTGATCGAGCGTCGGGCCCATGACCACGGCGGTGAGGAACAGCGCCAGCGAGATGATCACCGAGTTGGGCGGGCTCTGCTGCAGGCCGAGCGCGGTGCGCAGCAGGCTCAGCACCACCACGATCCGCACGAAGGAGGTGGTCATGATGACGATCGAGGGCGCCAGCGACAGCACCGTCATCAGGCCGATCAGCTGAACGACGCGGTCGGTCAGCCCCGCGCCGGTGCCGAGGTTGATGTTCACCGCCTGGGCCACGGCCGCCGCCGGGAACACCAGGCTGGCCAGCGTGGTCAGCGCCGCCAGCCCCGCGGCGCGCCGCCACTCGTCCGCCGGCAGGCTGCGGATCGCCCTCACGAGATCGCGCAGCATCAGGCCTTCTCCTCGGGCGTCGGCCCATCCAGCAGGCGGCCGTCGCCCAGCAGCAGCAGGCGCTCGCGGCCGTCGCAGGACACCAGCACCAGCCGGCGCGAGGGGTCGAGGACCAGGGTCTCGACGATCGCCAGGCGGCGTTCTTTCTTCTGGGCCGCCAGGCGGGCCAGCACGTCCGGGCCGAAGCGCCGCAGCGCCGCTGCACAGAGGCCCAAGAGGCCCAGGGTTAACGCGAGCGCGAAAATGGCGCGGGCGAAATCTGCAAGATTCATAAGCGCTTCTGCGTCTCGTGGAGGCGGCTTCCATCGCACGGTCGCGCGAGTCGATTAAGCCCTGATTAACCCTGTTTATTCACCATGTTCCGCATGGACCTCGCGCAGATTCCCCTGTTCGCCATGTTGCGCGGACGCCTGGGCTACCTCTCGGAGCGCCAGCAGGTGATCGCGCAGAACGTCGCCAACTCCGACACCCCCGGGTTCACGCCGAAGGACCTGACGCCCTTCAGCTTCACCGCCAAGACCCGGGCGCCTGGCGGCCCCGACGGGGCGACGCCGGCGGTCACCCAACCGGGGCACATGGCCCTGCCGGGCGCTGAAAAGGACGGCTCGGCGCGGTCCGGCTTTAAGACGAAGTCGTCGCGGGATTCCGAGATGCGCCTCGACGGCAACTCGGTGGTCCTGGAGGAGGAGATGATGAAGCTGACGGATTCGCGGATGAACTACGACGCGGCCATCAGCTTCTACCAGAAGTCGCTGAGCCTCTTGACGATGGCCGCCCGCGCGCCGGGCAAGTGAGCCGAAGGGATCCCTAGATGGCCGAGATGAAGTCGATGGGCGGGATCACCCAGGCGATCGCCACCTCGGCGCTGCGCGCCCAGCAGTCGCGGATGCGGATCATCGCCGAGAACCTGGCGAACGCGAACTCGACCGCGCGCGCCCCCGGCGGGGATCCCTATCGCCGGCAGATCCCCGTCTTCCAGCAGACCAAGGTCTCGGGCGCGATCGGCGTCAGCATGGCCCGCGTCCAGCCCGACCCGACCGACTTCAAGTCGACCTACGAGCCCGGCAACCCGGCCGCGGACGCCAAGGGCTATGTGAAGGAGCCCAATGTCGATCCGCTGGTCGAGGCGCTCGACATGAAGGAGGCGCAGCGCGCCTACGAAGCCAACCTCAACGTGATCGAGACCATGCGCGTGATGGACGCGCGCACCCTCGACCTCCTGAAGAAGTAGGCAGGCCTAGATGGCGATCGACGCGCTTTCCGCCGCCAAGGCCTACGCCAACGTCCAGAAGGCCGCGAACCTCGGGGCCGGCGGCGACGCCGCTGCGGTCTCGGGAGGCCTCGGCTTCGGCGACATCCTGAAGTCGGCGATGACGGACGTGGTGCAGTCCTCGCGCACCGCCGAGAGCCAGATGGTCGCCCAGGTCCAGGGCAAGGCCGAGCTGGTCGACGTGGCCACTGCGCTGTCCGCGGCCGAGACCAGCCTGCAGACGGTGATGGCCGTGCGCGACCAGGTGATCAGCGCTTACCAGGAAATCATGCGCATGCCGATCTGAGGCTTCGCTGCTGGCCATGTTAGGCTGAGCCATGGGCGATGCGATGATCGAACTTGCGGGGCTGGCCAGGCGCTATGGCGCGCAGGTCGCCCTGGACGGCGTCTCGCTGTCGATCGCGCGCGGCGAGTTCGTCGCCCTGGTGGGGCCCTCCGGCTCCGGCAAGACGACGCTGCTGAAGACCATCAACCGGTTGGAGGAGCCGGACGAGGGCCTGGTCCGCATCGAGGGCGCCGACGCCCGCGCCAGGCCGGCGGCGGAGCTGCGCCGGCGGATCGGCTACGTCTTCCAGGAGATCGGCCTTTTTCCGCACCTGACGGTCGGCCAGAACATCGCCGTGACGCCGCGGCTGATGCGCTGGGACGCAGGCAGGATCGCCGCCCGCGTCGAGACCCTGCTCGACCTCGTCGACCTGCCGCGCGAGACCGCTGGCCGGCTGCCGGCCGCGCTCTCCGGCGGCCAGCGCCAGCGGGTCGGCGTCGCCCGCGCGCTCGCCGCCGAGCCCGCCATGCTGCTGATGGACGAGCCGT
>NZ_DATELG010000071.1:0-13152 GCF_035276905.1 Phenylobacterium sp.
GGCAGTACTACGACGACCGCGCCGGCCGCTATTACTACTACGACCGGGACACAGGCCGGTACTATTGGGAGAATGGCCAGCCGCGATAGCGGAGCGCCGTCGCTTAAGGCCTAGAACCGCTGGGCGCCGTCCAGGCGGATGGTCGTGCCGTTCAGGAAGTCGTTCTGGACGATCTGCTCGGCCAGCATGCCGTACTCGTCCGGGTCGCCCATGCGCTTGGGGTTGGGCACCAGCTTGCCCCAGCGCTCATACGCCTCTTCTTCGCTCATCTTGCCGTAGGCGAAGGTGAAAAAGGCGCCGGGCGCGATGGCCATGCAGCGGATGCCAAGCGGCGCCAGGTCGCGGGCCATGGTCAGGGTCATGCCGATGATCCCGCCCTTGGCGGCGGAGTACGGCGTCTGGCCGGGCTGGCCCTCGAAGCCGGCGATCGAGGCGGTGTTGATGATCACGCCGCGCTGGTTGGACGCCAGCGGCTCGTTCCTGGCCATGACCTCGGCGGCGTAGCTGGACACGCAGAAGGCGCTCGACAGGAAGACGTGCACCTGCTGGGTGAAATGCGCCATGGAGAGGCGCTTGCCCTCGCGGTTGATCACCCGGCCGCCGGCGTCCGGCGGCGGCGGGCCGCCGTGCACGATCACCGCGGCGCGCAGCGGGGCCAGGCCCGCGGCGGTCTCGACCGCGCGGGCGATCGAGGATTCGTCCATGATGTCGGTGCGCACGTAGACCGAGCCGTTGCCCAGTTCCTCGGCCAGCGCCTGGCCGCGCTCGTCGGCGACGTCGGCGATGACGACCTTCGCGCCCTTCTTGGCGAGCCTGCGCGCAGTCGCACCGCCGAAACCGCCGGCGCCGCCGGTGACGAGAACCGAGGCGTTCGTAAGGTCCATCGCTTTCCTCCGCATCACGTCGGGACGCCATCCGCGCGATGGGTCCGACCGCATCCGGGGTGATTAGTGCGAAAGCGATCGCGCTTGCAAAGCGCCCGCGGCAGTGATCGCCGGGGCGTGGCTCAGACCTGATTGTATTCCCCGCAGCGGCACTTCACGACCACGTCGCGCAGGTCGAGCGCCTCGTCGGCGCCGAGCACGACGTCGTCGCAGGCCCCGCAGTGGAAGGCGGTCTGGCCGCCGCGGACTTCACGCTCGGCGAGCAGGACGGTGCGGCGGCCGATCCAGAGGCCGGGAACGGTGCGGAGTTGGATGGCGGACACGGGGGAGGTGCTCCAGTTTGATCCAGCGGTCGAGATTCGACCGGCGCGGCTGCAAGTGTCGGCCCAGGCTGTGACTGTCACGCGACGGCGCCTATGATGGCTGCGATGAGCGCCCCTCCCCCGCCTGAGTCGCTGTCGCCGATGGAGCGGCTGCTGGCCATCATGGCCAGGCTGCGCGACCCCGCCGCCGGCTGCCCGTGGGACCAGGAGCAGACCTTCGCCACCATCGCCCCCTACACGGTCGAGGAGGCCTATGAGGTGGCCGACGCGATCGAGCGCGGCGACCTCGCCGACCTGAAGGACGAGCTCGGCGACCTGCTGCTGCAGGTGGTGTTCCATTCGCGGATGGCCGAGGAACAGGGCGCCTTCGCCTTCGACGACGTGGCCCAGGCGATCAACGACAAGATGATCCGCCGCCACCCGCACGTGTTCGGCGAGGAATCCTACGCCTCCCTGGCCGACCAGAAGGCCGGCTGGGAGACCCTGAAGGCCGAGGAACGCGACCTGAAGGGACGCGCCGCGAGCCTCCTGGACGATGTTCCTGTGAGCCTGCCGGCGCTGACCCGCGCCGTCAAACTCTCCAAGCGCGCGGCCCGCGTGGGCTTCGTCTGGCCGTCGGTGAAGGAGGTCATGGAGAAGCTGCACGAGGAAGTGGCCGAGCTGGAGAGCGAGCTCGCCGCCGGCGATGTCGAGAAGGCGCGCCAGGAGATGGGCGACGTGCTTTTCGTGGTGGCGAACCTCGCGCGCACGCTCGACGTCGACCCGGAGGACTCGCTGCGCTTCGCCAACGCCAAGTTCGCCAGGAGATTCCGTTACATCGAGGCGAAACTTAGCGAACGCGGCAAGACGCCGGAGCAGTCCGACCTAGCGGAGATGGACGCCTTGTGGGACGAGGCGAAGGCGGCAGAGAAATCCCTCCCTTGATCAAGGGAGGGACGCGCTTACCTGCGCGTTCGGGAACAGCTGCTCGAACTGCCCGAGCGCCTGGGCCGAGAGGCTGACTTCCATCCGCACGCCGCCGTCCTCGCCGGTCTGGCGCTCCAACACCCGGCCGTTGCGGTAGAGCCAGGCGACCGCCGCGCCGTCGCCTGCGTGGGTGCGCACCTCGACCGGGGGGGCCTCGTCGACCAGGCCCGCCACCGCCTGCAGAAGCTCGCGGCAGCCCTCGCCGGTCGCGGCGGACACCAGGATGGCGGGCGGGTGCGCCCGGCGGGCGTCGCCGACCAGGGTCTGGCGTTCGTCCTGCGGCACGAGGTCCAGCTTGTTCCACACCTCCAGGATCCGCCGCTCGTCCATGTCCACGCCCAGCCGCTCCAGCACCCCTCGGACGTCGGCGGCCTGGGCGTCGGTCTCCTCGGAGGCGATGTCGCGGACGTGGAGGACCACGTCGGCCTCGCGCACCTCCTCCAGGGTGGCGCGGAAGGCCTCGACCAGTTCGTGCGGCAGGTCGGAGATGAAGCCCACCGTATCCGACAGGATCGCCGGGCGCCCGTCGGGCAGCTTCAGCGAGCGCAGGGTCGGATCGAGGGTGGCGAACAGCAGATCCTCGGCCAGCACCTCCGACTGGGTCAGCCGGTTGAACAGCGTCGACTTGCCGGCGTTGGTGTAGCCGACCAGCGCCACGACCGGATAGGGCACGCGCTTGCGCGCCGACCGCTGCAGGGTTCGCGTGCGGCCGACCTCGGCCAGTTCGCGCTTCAGCTTGCCGATCTTCTCGGCCAGCAGGCGCCGGTCGGTCTCAATCTGGGTCTCGCCCGGGCCGCCCATGACGCCGAAGCCGCCGCGCTGGCGCTCCAGGTGCGTCCAGGTGCGCACCAGGCGCGAGCGTTCGTAGGAGAGCCGGGCCAGCTCGACCTGCAGGCGGCCTTCGCGCGTGCGGGCTCTGCGGGCGAAGATCTCCAGGATCAGCCCGGTGCGGTCGACGACCTTGGCCGTCCAGGCCTTCTCGAGATTGCGCTGCTGCACCGGCGTCAGCGCGTCGTCGACGACGACCACGTCGGCCTGGCGGTCGTCCACCAAATGGGCGATCTCCTCGACCTTGCCCCTGCCGAACAGGGTGGCCGGGGTGAGCTTGCGCAAGGTCACGACCATCGCGTCGCGCACCTCGAGGTCGAGGGCGAGCGCCAGGCCGCAGGCCTCCTCGAGGCGCGCGCCGGCGCCCCGCGAGGCGCCGCGACCCTCCCGATCGGGGTGGATGACGAGGGCGCCTTGAACAGGCGCCCCGCGGTCAACGAGCTTGGATGAACTCAATCGTTATCGTCTTCGGCCGGCTCGTACAGCTGCACAGGCTGAGCCGGCATGATGGTGGAGATGGCGTGCTTGTACACGAGCTGCGACTGCCCGTCCCTGCGCAGCAGAACGCAGAAGTTGTCGAACCAGCTGACGACGCCCTGCAACTTCACCCCGTTCACGAGGAAGATGGTCAGCGGCGTCTTGGACTTCCGCACGCTGTTCAGGAACGTGTCCTGCAGGTTCTGCTTCTTCTCGCTCATCGGCTTTTCCGCCTCTTATTGGGTTCGAGCGGCCACGCGCCGCCCACACACGCAAGGTCACGCTAGGCTAGGTTGTGTCAGCGACGCAATAAACTCGCTGCGCTCAGACGGCCCCGGCCCGCGCCTCATCGATATAGAGGCGCCGGAGCCGCATCGCTAGCGGTCCTGGCGCCCCATTTCCGATCGGCTTGCCGTCCACCGCCACGACCGGCAGCACCAGGGTTCCCGCCCCGGTGACGAAGGCCTCGCGCGCGGCGACCGCCTCGGCCGGCGTGAACGGCCGCTCGTCGACGGCGAGCCCCTCCCGGGCGATCACGTCCATCAGGGTTCGCCGGGTGACGCCGCGCAGGATGTTGGCGTTGGTGTCGCGGGTCCGGAGCCGGCCGTCGGCGTCGACGATCCAGGCGTTGGAGGACGATCCCTCGGTCACGAAACCCAGCTCGTCGACGAACCAGGCCTCGGCCGCGCCGGCCTCCTTGGCCTTCTGCTTGGCCAGCACGTTGGGCAGCAGCCCCACCGTCTTGATGTCGCAGCGCCCCCAGCGGTTCTCCGGCGCGGTCACGACCGCGACGCCCCTGGCGGCCTTGGCCTCGACGGCCGCCCGGTCCAACGACTTGGCGGTGATCACCACGGAAGGACGCACCTCGTCGCCTGGGAAGGCGTGGTCGCGGGGCGCTACGCCGCGGCTGACCTGCAGATAGAGCAGGCCCTCGCGCACCCGGTTGCGCCGGATCGCCTCGCGCAGCACCAGCGTCAGCGCCCGGCGGCTCATCGGCATGGCGATCCGCAACTCAGAGAGACTGCGTTCGAGGCGGGTGAAATGGCCCTCGGCGTCGGCCATCTTGCCGTCGAACAGCGACCAGACCTCGTAGACCGCGTCGGCGAGCTGATAGCCGCGGTCCTCGATGTGGACCGTGGCCTGGGCGTGGGGGACGAAGCGGCCGTTCACATAGGCGATGCGCCCCATCAACCGACCTCTTCTTCCAGCGAACGCCCGCTGGTCAGGCCGAGGGACTTGAGCTTCCGGTGCAGGGCCGAGCGCTCCATGCCGATGAATGCGGCGGTGCGCGAGATGTTGCCGGAAAAGCGCAGCATCTGGGCGTTGAGGTACTCGCGCTCGAACACCTCGCGCGCCTCGCGCAGCGGGAGCGCGATGATCCGTTCGGCGCCCAGCGTGGTGCTGGCCTGGTTCACCGACGCCTCGGCCGGCAGCATCTCGGCGGTGATCGGCTCGGACGGTGCGCCCGAGGCCAGGATCAGCATCCGCTCGATGTTGTTGCGCAGCTGGCGCAGGTTGCCGGGCCAGGCGCGCACCTGCAGGGCGGCCAGCGCGTCGTCGGCCAGCATCCGCCGCGGCATGCCGGTCGCCTCGCAGATCCGGTCGATGAAATATTCCACCAGCTCGGGAATGTCCTCGCGCCGCTCGGAAAGGCCGGGCACGTTGACCGGCACCACGTTCAGACGGTGGAACAGGTCCTCGCGAAAGCGGCCGGCGGCGATCTCCTCGCGCAGGTCGCGCGAGGTGGAGGACACCACCCGGACATCCACCTGCACGTCGGCGTCGCCGTCGACCCTGCGGAAGCGCTGCTCGACGAGGACGCGCAGGATCCGCCCCTGCGTCTCGCGCGGCATGTCCGCCACCTCGTCGAGATAGAGGGTGCCGGCGTGGGCGCGCTCGAAGACGCCGATCTTGGCGGGACGGCCGCCCTCGCCTTCCTGGCCGAACAGCTCGACGTCCATCCGCTCCGGCGTCATGCCGGCGGCGCTTATCGCCACGAACTCGCCCCGCGCGCGGGGCGAGCCGCCATGGATCAGCCGCGCCACGGTCTCCTTGCCGGCGCCTGGCGGCCCGGAGATCAGCACGCGGCTGTTGGCCGGGGCGAGCTTCGAAATCGTCTGGCGCAGCTGCTGGGCGGGAACCGAACGGCCGATCAGCCCCTCCGGCGTGATCGCCTGGGTGCGCAGCCGGCGGTTCTCGCGCCGCAGGTTGGTCGCCTCCAGCGCCCGTTCGACCACCAGCAGCAGCCGGTCGGACTTGAACGGCTTCTCCAGGAACTCGTAGGCGCCGCGCTTGATCGCCGAGACCGCGGTTTCGATGTTGCCGTGGCCGGAGATCATGATCACCGGCAGGTCGGCGTCGAGCGACTTGACCATGTCGAGCAGCTCCAGGCCGTCCATGCCGCCGCCGGCCATCCAGATGTCGAGGATCAGCAGCGCCGGTTTGCGCGCCCGCACGGCGCCCAGCGCCTCCTCGGAGCTCGCCGCGGTGCGGACGGAATAGCCCTCGTCGGAAAGGATCCCCGCGACCAGCTCGCGGATGTCCGCTTCGTCATCGACCACAAGAACGTCAGACGCCATGCAACTAGGTCCTCTAAGCGGTCACGGTCTTGGCCGCGGATTGCGGTCGCACCCGCGCGGTGGCGGGCAAGCTCAGGATGGCGAGCGCGCCGGACCCGACGCGGGCGTCGGTCAGGTCCAGCTCGCCGCCGTGGTCTTCAAGGATTCGCTTCACGATTGCGAGCCCCAGGCCCGTGCCCTTTTCGCGTGTGGTGACGTAGGGCTCGGTCAGGCGGTCGCGGTCCTTGTCGGGCAGGCCCACGCCGTCGTCCTCGACCTCGAACGCCACGCGCCCGTCGTCAGCGACGAGCCTGGCGGTGATGCGGCCCTTGTGCTTCGGCGCCGCCGCGCGCCTGGCCTCGACCGCCTCGGAGGCGTTCTTCAGCACGTTGGTGAGCGCCTGGGCGAGCATCCGGCCGTCCGCCAGCAGGGTCACCGGCGGCGGCTCCTCCAGCACGATCTCGATCTCGGGGCTGGCGACCCGCTGGGCGAAGACCGCCGCGCGCAGCAGCTCGGCGGCGTCGTGCTCGGCGAACTTCGGCGTCGGCATGCGGGCGAAGGCGGAGAACTCGTCGACCATCCGGCCGATGTCGCCGACCTGGCGCACGATGGTGTCGGTGCAGCGGTCGAAGGTCTCGATCTCCGCCGGCGGCACGTCCTTGCGGTACTTCTTGCGCAGCCGTTCGGCGGACAGCTGGATCGGGGTCAGCGGGTTCTTGATCTCGTGGGCGATGCGGCGGGCGACGTCGCGCCAGGCGGCGTTGCGCTGGGCGGTGACCAGGCGGGTGATGTCGTCGAAGGTCAACACCAGCCCTTCCTCGGTCCGGCTGGCGCGGACCTGCAGGCGGCGGCTCTCGCGGCCGCGCACGACGTCGACCTCCTCCTCGGCCCGTGCGCCGGTCCCGGCCTCCGCCAGCACGGCGGCGAACTCGGGCGCGACCTCGGTCAGCTCCCGCCCGCGCGGATCGCCGTGGAAACCGAGCAGCACCGAAGCCTGGCTGTTGGCGGCCGAGATCCGCCGCTTGCGATCCAGGCCGATGACTCCGGCGCTGACGCCCGCCAGCACGGTCTCGATAAACTGGCGGTCGCTCTCGGCGTCCTCCCGCGCCTGGCGCAAGGCTTGCTGCTGAACCTGAAGATCATGCGTCATGCTGTTGAAAGCACGAGACAAGACAGCGATCTCTTCAGGATCTGCTTCAGCATCGACACGCGCACTCAGGTCACCACCGGCGACCCGCCCGGCCGCCTGCACCAGACGGGCGACGGGGGCGGAGATGGCGCTGGCCGCGGCCATGCCCAGCCACACCGCGCCCAGCACCACCAAGAGCGCCGTCTCGGCGTAGCTGAGGGCGAAGATGGCCTGGATCCGCGCCCGGCTGGAAGCCGCCTCGCGGTAGGCGACCAGCGAGCCCTCGGCCTCGCGCAGGTGGTTGAGGATCCCCTTCTCCACCGGCCGGACGACATAGAGGTAGGCGTCGGGATAGGCGCGAAGCCGATAGACGGCGCGCATCAGGTCCGCTTGCTCCACCGGCCGCACCGAGATGTCGCCCTCGTCCGCGGCCTTGAAGCTGGAGGGCGGCGGAACCACGTACGGCGGCGTATCGCCGCTCTCGGCGCGCGCCAGGACGCGCCCCTCGCGGTCGATGAGGTATGCGGCTGGAAACGCGTGGTAAGAGGCCAGGAGCTGCAGATATCGGCTTTGGCTGATCGGATTGGCGCGCAGCCGCGGACCTTCGCGATTGAGGTCCGCGCCCATGACGGTGACGTGGTCGCCGATGTAGCGCGTCTGGTCGTCGAGATAGGATCGGAAGACCATCGCCGAGTTCTCCACGACCGTCTGCACGCGGCCGCCAAGCCAGCGGTCGACGCCCTGGTTGACCAGCACCCCCATGAACAGGGCCACGACCACGGCCGGCACGACGGCGGCCAGGGCGAACAGGGTGACGAACCTCAGGTGCAGGCGCGCGCCGGCGTCGCTGGCGCGCGCCTTGACCAGGCCCACGAACTGCAGCGCGACCACGGCCGACAGCGCCAGGATCAACACCAGGTTGAAGCCCAGCATCGTCAGGATCAGCTGGCTGGCCGGGCCGATCGGCCCGCTCGCCGGCGGCGAAGCGGCGAGCATGATGCTGATGGCGGTCAGCGCGATCGCTATGCCGTAGCCTGCGCCCAGCACCACGCGCGCCTGCAACACGCGCCAGATGCGCTGGATCGTGGGGTTCCCCCGGATGTGATCCACAAGCCACGACATGCGCCGGGGAGCCTAAGCCCCTGTGCCCCGAATTCAACAGCGTTGTTGCGGCGGTGCGTCAGTTTGATCCTACGCGCCGCCGCTCCCGCGTCATCTGGATAGCCGCTGCGCGGCTTCCGCGGTGACGCTCAAAGGATTACCGCCGCCCGCGGGCCATCTCGACGCCGAGGTCCTGGATCTTCTTGCGCAGGGTGTTGCGGTTCAGCCCAAGGATCTCGGCGGCGCGCAGCTGGTTGCCGCGAGTGGCGGCCAGCGTCAGCTGGATCAGCGGCCGCTCCACCTCCTCGAGCACCCGGTCGTAGAGCCCGGCCGGCGGCAGGCCGTCCGGCTCGTCGGCGAAGTAGGTGGCGAGCTTGCGCTCGACCAGTTGCGAGAGGGTCTCCGGCCCCTGCTGGCCTTCGATGATCGGCTGTTGGTCGGCCAGCTCGCGCTCGATGATGCGCGCGGTGATCAGATCCTCGCCGTAGAGGGCGCAGACCCGGCGGATCAGGTTCTCCAGCTCACGCACATTGCCCGGCCAGCGGTGCAGCTTCAGCCGGTCCAGCGCCGCCGCATCGATGGTCTTGGCCGGCAGGCCCTCGCGGTTGGCGCGCAGCAGGAAGGCGCGCGCCAGGTCGGGGATGTCCTCGGCCCGGTCACGCAGCGGCGGCAGCCGGAGCGGGGCGACGTTCAGGCGGAAGAACAGGTCCTCGCGGAACAGGCCCTGCTGGATCAGGCCGCGCAGGTCGCGGTTGGTGGCGGCGATGATCCGCACGTTGGGCCGGCGGCCCGTCTTCGGATTGAGCGCCGGTTCGGAGCCGTCGATCACCCGCAGCAGCCGGGTCTGGGCGTCGAGCGGCATGTCGCCGATCTCGTCGAGGAACAGCGTGCCGCCGTCGGCCTCGACCAGTTTGCCGTAGTCGCCGTCCTCCTTGCCAAACAGCTCCGTCTCGACCCGCTCGCGCGGGGTGGCGGCGAGGTTGATCACCACGAACTTGCCGTCGCGGCGGCGGCCCATGTCGTGCAGGGCGCGGGCCACCAGTTCCTTGCCGGTGCCGGATTCGCCGGTGATCAGCACCGTCAGGTCCGCGCCGACGAGGCGGGCGATGGTGCGATAGACGTCCTGCATCGGCGCCGAGCGGCCGATCAGCGGCAGGCGGTCGTCACGCACCGCCCGGGCCTGGGCCTTCGCCGCCTCGGCGTCCGCCGGCCTGGACAGCGCCCGCTTCGCCGCCGAGGTCATGTCGTCGAGGTCGAAGGGCTTGGGCACATAGTCGAAGGCGCCGACCTCGGCGGCGTTGACCGCCGTCACCAGGTTGTTCTGAGCGCTCATGACGATGATCGGCAGCTTCGGCCGCTCCTTGCGGATGCGCGGCAGCACGTCGAAGACGTTCTCGTCCGGCATGACCACGTCAGTGACCACGAGGTCGCCGTCGCCGTCGGACACCCACTTCAGCAGCGTCGTCGCATTGCCGGTGGCCCGCACCTGATAGCCCAACCGCGTGAAAGCCTGGCTCAGCACCAGCCGGATCGACGAGTCGTCGTCGGCGATCAGGATCTTCTTCTGAACGGCGTTCATGCGGACAGGTCCCCCTCGGAAGCGATCGGCAGAAGCACGCGGAACACCGTCCGCCCCGGCTCCGACTCGAAATCGATGAGGCCGCCGTGGCCGGCGACCAGCTTGGCCACCAGAGCCAGGCCGAGGCCTGCCCCATTGGCCTTGGACGTGACGAACGGCTGGAACAGGTGCTCGCGCAGGTGCGCGGGCACGCCCGGCCCGTTGTCCTGCACCCGCACCTCCAGCGGCGCGCCGCGCAGCGACTGGCCCTTCGCCGCCCGCACCCGCACCCCGTGCCGATAGGCGGTCGCGATCGAGATCTCGCCGCGCCCGTCGCCGCGCCCATGGGCGGCCTCGGCGGCGTTCTTCACCAGGTTGAGGAAGATCTGGATCAGCTGGTCCTCGTCGCCGAGCACCGGCGGCAGCGAGGGGTCGTAGCTCTCCTTCAGGCCCAGGCCGTCGGCGACGCCGTTGGCGGCGAGCGCCCGGACCCGGTCCAGCACCTGGTGGATGTTGATCGGGGTGCGATTCGGTAGATGGTCGTCGGAGAAGGCCTCCATCCGCTCGACCAGCCGGCGCACACGGTCGGTCTCATCGACGATCAGCTGGGCGAGCGGGGCGTCCTCGGCCTTGGCGCTGCTCTTGAGCAGCTGCGCTGCGCCGCGGATGCCCGCCAGCGGGTTCTTGATCTCATGCGCCAGCATCCGGCCCAGGCCCACGATCGAGCGCAGGCCCGCGGCCTCGGCGCCGGCGCGCTCGGGACTGAGGCCCAGCTTCACCGAGAGCGTCAGCAGCACCGAGCCGTCGCCGAGCGGGGCTGCGGCGCCATCCGCCTCGAACGGCGGCAGGCCGAACAGGCTGATCTGCAAGCCGCGCTCGCGGACGCGCGCATCCTGCTCGATGGCGAGGTTGAGCAGCGACACCAGCGCCGAACCCGGCGGCAAGGCGGCGCGGAACCGGCCGCGCGCGAGCAGCCCGAGCCCTTGGCCGAACAGGGCCTCGGCGGCTTCGTTGACGGCCACCAGGGCGCCGTCGGCGTCGACCACCAGGGCAGGATCGGGACTGAGGTCGAAGGCGGCGGCTTTCAGCGCGTCGGCGCCGACCCCCGGCGGTTGTCTCTTGTTCGGGCTGGTCATGCGGCGAGCCTGGTTTGATCGCGGATCCATAGCTCTTCCAGGCCGCGTTCGACCGCGGCCGGCTCCTCCAACCGGCAAAGGCGAGCGCGCGCCTCGCGCCGGGCCTCGGCGCTCGCGGGCCTGGGGGCCTGCTCGATGTAGGCCGCCAGGTGCTTGCGGAAGATCTTCAGGCCGAGACGCTCGCCATAGAAGGCGAGGCTGTCGCGGAAATGCTCGACCGCGATGGCGAGGCGCGCCTCGGGCTCCGGCTCGCGATAGCGCCGGCCGGCCAGTTCCGCCTCGATCTGGGCGGCGATCCACGGCCGCCCGTAGACCCCGCGGCCGATCATCACGGCATCGGCGCCCGACGCCTCCAGAGCGGCCCGGGCGCTCGCGCCGTCCGCGATGTCGCCGTTGACGACGACGGGGATGGAGACTGCGGACTTCACCTCGGCGACGGCCCGCCAGTCGGCCCGGCCCTTGTAGAACTGGCAGCGCGTCCGGCCGTGCACGGTCACCGCCGCGACGCCCAGGCCCTCGGCCATGGCCGCAAACTGCGGGCCGTTGCGCGAGGCGTCGTCCCAGCCCAGCCGCATCTTGACGGTCACCGGCACGTCGACCGCGTCGACCGCCGCCGAGATCAGCCGTGCGGAAAGCTCCGGCTCGCGCATCAGCGCCGAGCCGCAGAGCGCGCCGGTGACCTCCTTGGCCGGGCAGCCGAAGTTGAGATCGATGATTTGGGCGCCGGCGCGCGCGGCCATCCGCGCGCCCTCGGCGATGTGGACGGGATCGCGGCCGACCAGCTGGATCACCATCAGCGGCAGGCCCTCGCCGACCGCGGCGCGGCGCACGACGTCCGGCCGGCCGCGCGAGAGCTCGGCGCAGGCCACCATTTCCGTCGCCACGTAAGCTGCGCCCAACCGGCTGGCCGCGAGCCGGAACGGCAGGTCGGACACACCGGTCATCGGCGCGATCCAGGCCCGGCCGCCGATGTCGACGGAGCCGATCCTCAGCGAACTGCTCATTTTATAGTCAACCTCACAGCACTGTTTTTAGGCACATTTCGCGGCTGCGTAAAGCTGGATCGTTTGCAAGCGCCGCCCTAAAGAAGGCCCATGGCGTTCTCAGCAGTTGTCGTGGCGGCCGGCTCGGGTCTGCGGGCGGGACCGGGTGAACCCAAAGCGTGGCGAAACCTCGGCTCGCGGCCGATCGTGCGCTGGTCCGTGGAGGGCCTGCTCTCGGCCGGCGCGGGCGAGGTCGTCGTCGTCGTGGCCCGCGATCGGCTTTCACAGGTGGACGCCGCCCTCGACGGCCTCGCCGGCTGGCGCGCGGTCACGGGAGGCCGGACGCGGGCGGAATCGGTGCAGGCGGGGCTCGCCGCGCTCAGCTGCGGGCGCAACGAGCCGGTGCTGATCCACGACGCGGCGCGTCCGTTCGTGACCCGCGCCCACGTCGAGCGGCTGCTGGCCGCCCTGGAGGTGGCGGACGGGGCGGTGCCTGCCCTGCCCGTCCCGGACACCCTGAAGCGCGGCGAGGGCCTGGTCGAGGAGACCGTGTCGCGCGAGGGCTTGTGGCGCGCCCAGACCCCGCAGGCCTTCCGCTTCGGCCGGCTGAAGGCCGCCTATCGGCGCTGGCCGGCGTCGGAGGAGCCGACCGACGACGCCTCGGTGATGGAGCGCGCCGGCGGAAGCGTCGCCATGGCGGCCGGCGATCCGATGCTGATGAAACTGACCTATCCCGAGGACTTCCTGATGGCCGAACACCTGGCCGCGTCGCAGCGGATCGTGCGCATGGGTCAGGGCATCGACGCCCACCGCTTCGGTCCCGGCGACGTGGTCTGGCTGTGCGGCGTCCGCATCGAGCATGACCTGGGCCTGATCGGCCACTCCGACGCCGACTGCGGCCTGCACGCCCTGACCGATGCGGTGCTGGGCGCCATCGCCGACGGCGACATCGGCGACCACTTCCCGCCGAGCGATCCGAAGTGGAAGGGCGCCTCCTCCGACCAGTTCCTGATCCACGCGGTGAAACGGGTGGCGGCCCAGGGCGGCCGAATCCTGAACGCCGACGTTACGCTGGTCTGCGAGCGGCCGAAGATCAAGCCGCACCGCGAAGCCATGCGCCAGCGCGTCGCCGACCTCATGGGGCTGCCCGTGCACCGGGTCAGCGTCAAGGCGACGACGACCGAGGGCATGGGCTACACCGGACGCGAG
>NZ_DATELG010000072.1:0-33673 GCF_035276905.1 Phenylobacterium sp.
ACCGCAATCCCTTGCGGGCATGCTTTGCCCGGGTGGTATCGGTCCACATGTGTCGCTCCGTCGATGCTTCGCAACACCGACAGAATCACAAGCCTCTGATATCACCCAACTTCTTTTCGGGGCAGACACTAAGGGGCGCCGCTCCTAGAGGGTTTGGGGAGGGCGCCCCCAGGAGGACCGGCCCGACTGGAGTGGGGCTCGTTTTGAAGGGCCGGTCCGTTCGACGTCCGGGGGGATGGCCGGCGCGGAACATCGACTTAACTTGGCTCTCACGCGACGAGTTCCAGACACTTATCAGATGAGAGAAGATTGCCCGGATTCTGACAGGCGCCCGCGCACGTCCGCGTGAAAATGGCCAGGAACAGGCGGCGGGTCGTTGTTTGGTTCGTCTTCAAATCGACGCTTTGGCCCGCATCCCCAAGTCTTGGGAGGCGCGTCAGAAAAGATAGATGCGCTATGGCTATCTTGAACCTGGGCCGCGGTGGAGGTGTAGGCGCAGATCTTCTTGCTCGCCGGATCGCGCAGACAGGACCATTCGCCGCCGAAGTGGAGGCCGGTTCGGCGCAGCGAATGGTCTAACTTCAAGAACTTATGACCGTTCGGCGGTTCATTCGAACCGCCGAACGCTCCAGGCGGCGCACGCGACGCCCCAAGGACGTCCGTCACAGATTGGGATCGACAGGTGAAAAATAGAGGTGGCTGGGCGAAACCACCCCAAGTCTACTGCCGCTCCATGGAAAGGGAGGAGGCGGAGACGACAGTATAGCAATGATCAGGAGTCAATTCACGACGTAAGCGGCTTGCTGTTCGCAGCTACGAACGGCAAGTCACGCTTTCACGCCCTCACCCCGAATTCTTGCGAATACGAGGCCCGCCGCGATCGATATCCTGACGCGATACTCGCCAATCGGATCTGCCACGTCAAGTTGAAAATTCAACCAAATTGCGGCCGCGGGCCTCAATAGAGGTTTTCGAACACGCGGGAGAGGACCGCGTTCAAGCGCCGGATTTCCGCGGCCGTGACGCCTTCGAAGGCCTGTGCATAGACCTGCCTGGCGATCGCCCAGGCTCGGCGGCGCGCCTCGTGACCTGTTTCGGTGAGCAGCACTTCGGTGACGCGCCCGTCCGCCGCGCTGGTGCGGCAGGTGACCAACCCATCGCCGACCATCCGCTGGACGATCTTGGTCATGGTCGGCAGCTTGACGATCGCCAGCTCGGCGATTTCGCTGACGCTGCTGCTGTCCTTCGCATGAAGGGACATCAGGACGCGCCAGCGGGGCACGTCCAGGCCAATGCGCTTCAGTTCGACCTCCAGCCGCTCCAGATAGAGGTTGGTCACGCGCGTGATCCAATAGAACGGCCAGGCGTCCAACTGAAGTTTGTGGTCCGGGGCTGGAGCTGCTTCCACGGCTGCTGGCGCGGTGTCGGTCGATTTCATGGCGGCTCCCTTACGACGGATGTGCGCATCCGCCCAGTGAACGTACGCACGCGCGCGGGCCGGCATCCCGGCGCCGCGGGCGTAGATGGGTTCGGAACGTCATGCGCTCGCCTGCCAGTGCAGGTGGTGAAAGCGGCGATTGAAATAGACGAGCGCGTCCGAGCCGGCGCCGAGGCTCATCGCCTGCACCTCGCAGAGGATCGCGCTGTGCGTGCCGATATCGCGAGCCAGGCTGATTCTGCAGTCGAGCGCCACAACGGCCGAGGCGAGCGCCGGCGCGCCGGTCGCCAACACCCCCCAATCGGCGCCGAGGAATGGATCATCGCCGGGTTCGCCGCGACCGGCGAAGGCCGCGCCGAGCGGCTCGTCGCTGCCTGCGAGCACATTGACGCACAGGACGCCGTTTTCCAGGACGGCGCCGTGCGACCGCGACCGACGATTGATGCAGACCATCAGACTGGGCGGGGAATCGGTCACGCTGCAGACCGCCGAGACCGTCAGGCCCCGCCGTCCGGCTGGTCCGTCGGTCGTCACCACCGTCACCGCCGCGCCGAGCCGCGCCATTCCCTCGCGGAACATGTCGCCGGTGACCATCGCGCCTCTCCCTTCGAAATGCGTTCCAGCCGGAGCAGGACCGGGTTTTCGAAATTACGTGAATATTCACATAAACTACTTGAACATTCACGTAAAGCGGATAGGCTGCCGACATTGTCGAACTGAGCGGGGCCGCCGTGGACGCCTTCGTCGAGCGAATGTCGATCGGACCGTCAGCGGGCGTCCCGCTGGCCGTGAAGGACTGCATCGACGTCGCGGGCTTCGCCACGCGGCTGGGGAGCCGGGCCTTGGCGGAAGCCGCGCCTGCGGCGCGGAGCGCAGCCGTCGTGAGCGCGCTGCTCGACAGAGGCTACCGCCTGGTGGGGAAGACCCACATGCACGAGTTCGCCTACGGCGTGACGGGGGTGGATTCCGCAGGCCAGGGGCCCCTCAATCCGCTCTTCCCCGACCGGATTCCGGGCGGCTCCTCCAGCGGGTCGGCCGTCGCGGTCGCCGCGCGGGAAGCCGAGGTGGCGCTTGGGACCGACACCGGCGGATCTGTCCGCGTCCCGGCGGCGTGCTGCGGCGTCTTCGGCGTCAAGCCCACGTTCGGCCGGGTCAGCCGCGAGGGCGTCGCGCCTGCCGCCAGCTCCCTCGACTGCGTCGGCGTGCTGGCGCGGAGCGCGCGCGCCCTCGCCGCCGCCATGGCCGCGCTCGACCGCGATTTTCACCTGCAAGGTTGCGACATAGGCAAGGTCGCCCGGCTTCGGGCCGCCGCCGAGCCGCCCGTGGAAACCGCGGTCGATCGGGCGCTGGGGCAAACGCCGCTCAAAGTGTCGGACGCCGTCCTGCCTGGCTTTGAAGCCGCATATCAGGCCGGACTTAAGCTGATCGCCGCCGAGGCCTGGCAGGCCTTTGGGCGCTACGCCGAGGATCCGCGCGTCGGCCGTGACGTCGCCGAGCGGCTTCGGGGCGCGGCGTCGGTGAGCGCCGCGGACGTGGCCGAGGCTGAGCGGATCCGGGCGACCTTCACCGCTGAAGTCGAGCGGCTGCTCGATACGGTTGATGCTATTGTCCTTCCGACGCTTCCGAGCTTGCCGCCGAAGCGGGCCGAGGTCGGCGAGGCGCGCAACGTGGTGGCGATCACGGCGCTTGTACGGCCCTTCAACCTGAGCGGCCATCCGGCGCTCACCATTCCATTGCGCACCCCCGCCGGCGCGCCGGCCGGCCTTCAGGTGATTGGCAGGAAGGGCCAGGACGCGCGTCTTTGCGGGCTGGCGGAGATGCTCGAACAGACCATTCCCTCCGTCATAACGGACATGAGCGAGAACGCCTGATGGAGACCGTGAGCGAGTTGGCCAAGTCGCCCGGCGACGCAGAACCAACCTTTGAAACCGTCCTGGCCGAGGTTCGCGCGCGGAGCGGCGAATTCGAGCAGAAGAAATGCGTCCCGCGGGACATGGTCGACAAGTTCCGCCAGATCGGGATCTACCGCGCCCTGGTCTCGCCCCAGTTCGGCGGCGACGGCAAGAGCCCGGCCGACTTCTGCCGGATGGTCGAGGAAATCTCGACGGCGGATGGATCCGCAGGCTGGGTGGCGAGCTTCGGTGCGGCGGCGACCTATCTGGCGAGCCTGCCCACGCAGATCCTGCGGGAGGTTTACGCCGACGGCCCGGACGTCGTCTTCGCCGGGGGCCTCTTCCCGCCGCAGGAAGCCAAACGGACGGCTGAAGGCCTGCGCGTATCCGGGCGGTGGCAGTTCGGCAGCGGCAGTCCGGGCGCCGACCTCATCGGCGTCGGCGTCTTCGTGAAGGACGACGAGACCGGCGGGCTCCCGCGCATGGCGGTGATGCCGGCCAGCAAGGTGACGATCCGGGAAAACTGGGACGTGATCGGGATGCGGGGCACCGGCAGCCACGACCTGATCGTCGAGGACGTTCTGGTGCCCGAGAGCTGGACCTTCATCCGCGGCGGTCCGGCGAGCCTCGACGAGCCGATCAACCGCTATCCCGCCATGGCGCTCGCGGCCCAGGTGCTGGCGGTGGTCGGCCTGGGCGTGGCGCGGGCCGCGATCGACGAGCTGACGGGACGGCTCGGCGACAAGGTCTCAATCGCCGGCGGGGCCAAGCTGACCGACCGGCCGCAGGTGCAGATCGATGTCGCCAAGGCGGAGATGCGGCTCCGCGCCGCCCGATCCTGGTTCTACGAGGCGACCGAGGAGGTCTGGGCCGAGGCGCATGCAGACCGGCCCGTCGGCCTGCGGACCACCACCGTCCTGCGCCTGGCGGCGATCAACGCCGCCCACGAAGCGGCGCAGGTGGTGGAGTCGATGTTCCGGCTGGCCGGGACGAGCGGCATCTACAGCGCCCATCCGCTGTCCCGCCAGCTGTGCGACGCCCTGGTCGTCGGTCAGCACGCCTTCCTGTCCATGGGACACTGCCAGACGGCCGGCCGTATCCTGATGGGCGGGGAGGGGCAGCCGGGCTTTCCCTAAGCACAGCCTCCTGGAAGGAGCCTCACGATGGCTGAGACCAAACCCAAGCTTCGAACCCTCTTCTGCGTGGCGGTGCTGCAGAACTTCTTCGATCTTCCGGCCTCGGAGATCGGCAAGGTCTGGGAAGCCACCGGCCGGATGCTTCGCGGCATCGCCGACCTGCCGGGCGTGGAGATCCTGGGCACTCTGGACGACGACCAGACCATGGTCGGAACCTCGCCCAGCGGCTGGCCGTGGACCGCCTATGTGCTGGCCGACATGCCCGATCGCGAAAGCGTCGTGGCGGCGTGCAACCTGTTCCGCACGATCGAAGTCGGCGAGCACCGGCTGTGGCGCTACATGCGCGTCGAAGCGCGGATCGGCCGCGAGCTGGCGATTCCGGAGGCCGTGCGCGCCGGCCCTTCAAGCTGAGCGCGGTCTCCAGATCCACCCCGGCAAAACCGACACCCTCGCCTTGAGAGGAACGACGATGACAACGGCCCAGGCAAACGGCCCAAAGCCATATTCCGAGCTGGTCAAGCCGGATCGTGTTCACACTGCGCTCTACAAGGACGAAGCCATCTTCCGGGACGAGATGGAAAAGATCTTCCAGAAGACGTGGGTCTGGGTCGCGCATGAAAGCGAAATTCCCCAGCCGGGCGCCTTCAAGACCTCCTACGTCGGCCTGCAGCCGGTGATCGTCGTTCGCACGCGCGAGGGCGAGATCCGGGTCCTGCTCAATCGCTGCCGGCATCGCGGCGCGACGGTCTGCGAGAACCGCACGGGCAAGACCTCGAACTTCGTCTGCCCCTATCATGGGTGGACCTACGGCCTGGACGGGGCCTTGCGCGGGGTGCCCTACCCGGAGGGCTACAATGACTTCGACAAGTCCAACTACGGATTGGTTTCGCTGCGGGTGGAATCCTACGCCGGCCTCGTGTTCGCCACCTCCAAGGACGACATCGAGTCCCTGAGCGACTTCCTGGGGCCGGCGAAGACCTGGATCGATCTCTTCATGAAGCAGGGCGCCGGCTTCGGGGTGAAGACGGCCGGCGAGCACAAGTTCCGCTTTCCCGGCAACTGGAAGATCCAGCTCGAGAACACGACGGACGCCTATCACTTTCCCTTGGTGCATCGCTCGTTCCTCAATTCGGTGGACGACGAGACCGGGCAGACCTTCGACCTGATGAACCAAGGCGGCTTCGTCCAGGATCTCGGCAACGGCCACAGCGTCATGGTCATGATCCCGCACCTGGTGGACCTCGAGGAGGGCCTCGACGCGCCGATCCCGGAACGGTTCGCGGCTCTGGCTGACGAGCTGCGGCGGAGCCATCCGGAAGACGTGGTCCGCCGGGTCGTCCGGGCGGTCGGCGGGACGGGCTTCAACCTGAACCTCTTCCCGAACCTGGCCTGCTCCATGGCGTTCTTCCGCGTGCTGCGGCCGGTCTCGGTCAGCGAGACCGAGATCAGCCACATCGCCATCGGCATGGACGGCGGCCCGGAGGCGGCCAATCGCGCCCGGCTGCGGATCCATGAGCATTTCCAGGGCCCGATGGGCTTCGGCAGTCCCGACGACGCCGAGGCCTGGACCCGCGTGCAGCGGGGCGCCGAGGCGGGACCGGACCTGTGGATCATGCTCAATCGGAGCCTGGGCGTCGACGGCGTCGACAACCAGGGCCCCGGCCTGGGCGACGTCAGCGCCGAGACGGGAATGCGCGCGGCTTACCAGATGTGGAAGAGGATGATGTGCGCATGAGCCTTTCGACGGACGCCGGCCTGAGCGCGCCGACCTTGAACGAAGCCATCGAGTTCATCTGGACCGAGGCGGACCTGCTCGATGCGAAGGACTATAGGGAATGGCTGACGCTCTGGCGTCAGGACGGAATCTATGTCGTCCCCATTGATCCGGCGACCGAGGACTTCGAGGCGCAGCTCAACTACGCCTACGACGACGCCGAGATGCGTCTGGCGCGGGTCAATCGTCTGATGGGCGGATCGTCCATGTCCGCGGTGGCGGCGCCGCGCACTGTGCGGACCGTATCGCGCTTCCGGCGACTGGGGGGCGAGGGCGCGCGTCTGCAGGTCCGGTGCGCGCAACTCCTCGTCGAACACAAACGCGACGTCGAGCGGTGCTATGCGGCCGATGTCACCTACGACCTGGTGCGCGAGGAACAGGGGCTGAAGCTGGCGCGGAAAGTCGTCCGGCTGGTGAACGCCGCTGAAGCTCTTGCCGGGATCGCCTACCTCCTATGACTGGCATGGCTCGTTCTGCGCTGGTGACCGGCGGCGCTCAGGGCTTGGGCGCCGCTATCGTGCGGGCCCTGCACGCCCAGGGCTTCAAGGTCGCGATCGGCGACGTCGATTTCGAACACGCATCCGCCCTGGCGGACGATCTGGGCGCATCGGACGGATCAACGCTGCCGCTGCGGCTGGACGTTCGCGAGCAAGGCGATTTCGAGGCCGCGCTCGCCGCCATGGTCGCGCGTTGGGGCTCGGCCGAGGTGCTGGTCAACAATGCGGTGGTCACCGAGGCCAAGCCGGTCCTGGCGATCGGCCCGGCCGAGTTCGACGCTGTGATGCGGGTCAACGTCGGCGGCGTCTTCATCGGTTCGCAGGTGTTCGGGCGCGCCTTCAAGGCGGCCGGCTACGGGCGGATCGTGAACATCGCTTCGCTTGCCGGCCAGAACGGCGGCACGGCGACCGGCGCGCACTACGCCGCGTCCAAGGGCGCGATCATCACCTTGACCAAGGTGTTCGCTCGCGACCTGGCGGCGGACGGGGTGACGGTGAATGCGATCGCGCCCGGACCGCTCGACGTGCCGTCGGTCCACCGCCTGGTGCCAAAGGAGCGGTTGGCCGCCCTGGTCGAATCCATCCCGGTGCGCCGTCTGGGCGACCCGGCCTATGTCGCCGAACTGGTGTGCCTGCTCGCCTCGGAACGTTCCGCCTTCACCACGGGCGCGACGTGGGACGTCAACGGCGGGCTGTTCATGCGATGAAGCCGATGCAGCCGGATCAGGAGCCCCTGGAGCCCAGCCGCAGCCCGTCTTCGTCGTCGAGCGCGACGAGGACCGGCTTGTTCGGGCGGCGTGCGAGCAGCTTGGGGATGTACAGGCTGAGGTACGCCAGCATGGCGTTCGAGCCGTCTTCGAAGTATTCGTCCGTGATCAGGCCGTGCTTCGCGACAGACAGCGAGAACAGCAGGTCCGAAATCTGGATGGCCCGGAAGAAGACTTCGTCCTGGTTGGGGAAAGTCGGAAGTTCGAAGCTGCGCGCGATAAGCTGCCGAACCGCGACGCCGAACCTGAGGTCGTTGCCGCATCCGGCGGCCTTGATCTCCGGGTTCGTCTTCGGACCGTTGAGCAACTGCAGGGCTGCTCCGTCTGCGTTGAGGAAATCGCGGACCTTCGAGGTCACCTCGCGCACCACGCTTTCCCAATTCTGCGCCTCGGACTGGGACGGAATGTACTCCGCCATCTCCTCCGAGATCGCGCCGGCGAGATCTTTGTAGAGTTCGACGAGATCAGGATAGAAGTGATAGGCGGAACTGGCGGGAATGCCCGCGTTCTCCGCGATCATGGGCAGGGTGAGCTGATCAAGCGCGCGGTCCGCCAGGAGCGTCCTTGCCGCGTGCAATAGAGCCTGCCGCCGAACTCGCCCTTTGGCGGTGTGCCGTCGCGCCGACGCCACCCTGCTCGCGCCGCTCTGCATGCGTGCTCTCCTGATCCGATCGTCCTCATATAGGGCCGCCACCTCCGATGGAAAATAGGGCCGCGATCGATGGCGCGCATTTTGGCCGCCCCCAGATTCAAATCCATTCGTGCGTTTTTCGGTGATCTCCCTGAAATCGCTTGACGTATGGCGCAGCGCCGCCACAAGACTCGAAAATATTCCGGTATTGGAGACTCGCCGATGAACGCCATGCGCGTGGAGATCAATCCGGAGGTGGCGGCGTTTCTGGCGCGGGAGCACCGGCTCTTCATTGACGGGGAATGGTCGGCGGCGGTCTCGGGCGCCCGGATCGCGGTGTTCGATCCGGCCACGGGAAGCCAGATCGCCAGCGTCCCGCGGGCCGGAGCCGAAGATGTCGATCGGGCCGTCGCGGCGGCGCATCGGGCGCACGAATCCGGGGTGTGGAGCGGCCTTCCTCCAGCAACGCGCGAGCGCGTCCTGCTCCGGCTCGCCGACCTGATCGAGGCGCACGCCGAGGAACTCGCGCAGCTTGAGACCTGCAATCAGGGCAAGTCGATCAACATCTCCCGGATGATCGATGTCGGCGCCTCGCCGAGCTATCTGCGCTATGTCGCGGGCCTGGCCACGAAGATCACCGGCGAGACCTTCGACGTCTCCATCCAGGCGATCCCGGGCGCCCGGTTCAACGCCTATACGCGTCGCGAGCCGATCGGCGTCGTCGCCGCGATCGCCCCTTGGAACTTCCCTCTGGCGATCGGCCTGTGGAAGGTGGCGCCGGCGCTTGCGGCGGGCTGCACGGTCGTTCTCAAGCCGTCGGAAGTGACCCCGTTGACGAGCCTGCGCCTGGCGGAGCTGGCGTTGGAAGCCGGCGCGCCCCCCGGCGTGCTCAATGTGGTGACCGGCGACGGGCAGGCAGGCCAGGCGCTTGTCGCCCACCCGCTGGTTTCGAAGGTCACGTTCACCGGATCGACCGCCACCGGCAAGGCGATCGCGCGCGCCGCCGCCGATCGAATGGCCCGCACCTCCCTCGAACTGGGCGGGAAGAACCCTGCGATCTTCCTGAAGGACGCCCCGCTCGAACAGGCGGTCAACGGCGCGCTGGTCGCGGCCTTCTTCAACAATGGCCAGGTCTGCGCCGCCGCCTCGCGGCTCTACGTGGCCCGCGAGATCTATTCCGATTTCGTCGACGCGCTGTCGGCGGCGGCGCGGGGCATGTCGCTGGGACCGGGGCTGGACCCCGCAGCCCAGATAAATCCGCTCGTCTCGGCGGAGCACAGGGACAAGGTGCTGTCGCACGTGAGCCGCGCGCGCGAAGGCGGCGCCCGCATCATCGCCGGGGGTGCGGCTCCGCCCGGCGCCGGCTATTTCATCGAGCCCACGGTGATCGTCGACGCCGCCGAGTCATTGCCGATCTGCCGACAGGAGGTCTTCGGTCCGGTGGTCACGATCACCCCGTTCGATGACGAGCGGGACGCGATCCGCATGGCCAACGACACGCCGATGGGGCTGGGCGCGTCGCTGTGGACCAACGACCTGAAGAAGACCATGGACTACGTGCCGCGCCTCAAGGCCGGAACCGTGTGGGTGAACTGCCACGTCTTCGTCGACCCCAACATGCCGTTCGGCGGCTACAAGGAGTCCGGCGTCGGTCGGGATTTCGGCATCCGCGCCCTTGAGCCCTACACCGAGCTCAAGTCGGTCTGCATCGCGCACTGAGCGTCGGTGGTTTTAGGACGTTCCTCCCCTGCGAAAGCGGGGGAGCTGCAAGGCATGTTTGGATCGTTCGCGCGAATTGGATCTCGTCCAGATCGCGGACCCAGTGGGCGTCCGCTGGTTCGCCAGGGCGCCGACCGCCGCCCGTTCAGGCGGCCAGCGCAGCGGCCACGGCGGCGGTGTCGAGATACTCGTCGTAGCTGACGATCCGCCCGTCCTGGACCGCCACACGATGCAGCCACGGGATGTCATACAGAGCTCCGTTGGCGCGCACGCGGCTCCGCTCCTGGCCGCGGATGTAGAGCGCCCCGTCAGCCGCCTCGATCGCATCGATGCGCATGTCGAGGATCTCCACGTGCTGCAGGGCGGTCTCGAAGAAGCGCCGCACGCCCGCCGGGCCATTGAACGCGCCGGCGAACGGCAGCAGCGATTCCGGGCCATGGTAGCGCCAGACCGCCTGGGGAGAGATCAGCTCCAGTCCCGCCTCCAGGCGTCCCGAGAGCAGGGCCTGGAAGAATGCCTGGACAATCGAAACGCCGTCGGGAGCCTGCGCCATGTCGTGTCGCTTCCTTTAAGACTTGAGGGATGTCAGGAAACCGCCTCGAGGCGGTCGTGCCGATGATGCGCGAGCGCGCGCAGGTACCAGTCCTTGATCGTCGCCAGCCGGCTTTCGAGCTGGGAATAACGGCCCGGCTGGTAACGCCGGGATGAGACGCCCGCCTGGTTGTCTTCCGTAATCGTCTTGTCCTCGCGCGTGGTGACGTCCCACACCCCGGTGAGCCGCTCGATCGTGAAATCCCGGTCGACCTGGGCGCCCGGCGCCACGAACCAGAGGAACTCCACATCCGTCTTCAGCACCTCGCGCGGCGTGAAGCGGATCAGCACGAAATGGTCGTTGCTGCCCATGAAGTAGCCAAAGGGCGAGAACGCCAGCGTCGTCTGGCCCCCGTCGTAGGTCTTGAAATCGCCGATCAGCGGCGCCGCCGGACGGCCGTCGGCGGTCTCGCTTTGGCAACCGCGGCCGATGGGGAAGCGTCCCGCCACCCAGAGCTGCTCTTGCGGCGCCGCTTCCTCCTGGACCGGAAGCCACGTGCCGAGCGCTTCCGCCGCCTGCTGGAAATCGCTGAATTCCTGCGCGAACTCCGCAACGGCTTCAGCGGGGCCGGAGCCGGGGCCGGCCCCGAAGGCGAGGAGCTTGGCCCGCGAATGGACGCTGCAATAGAGCCGATGCGAGGGCGCGCAATGGTAGCATTCTTGGAAGTTCTCGACGACGAGTTTCCAATTCGCGTCCGTCGGGTAAGACCGTCTGACCGCCAGTTGCGCCGCGCCGGTTCCGCTTTGCCGAAGGAATGGCGTCATGACTTCCCGCACCGGATCGAAGGACAATGGACTTTGTCCGATCGAGAGGAAGATCAGGCCTTCGAGCACTTCGACGTGGGCCTGCTCAAGCCGCTCGTCGCCGGGATCGAAGTCGGCAGGCATGTGCGGCGCCGCCCGCAGGGCGCCGTCGAGGTGATAGCTCCACGCGTGGTAGGGGCAGGTAAAGGCGTTCGCATGGCCGCTTGGCTCGCGGCAGATGCGCGAGCCGCGGTGCCGGCAGACGTTGAAGAACGCCGCGACGGACCCGTCGCGCTGCCGGCAGACGATCAACGACTCCGACGCGACGTCGAAAAGGAAGTAGTCGCCCGGATTGGGGATCATCGCGACGTGGCCAGCCAAAAGCCACTGTCGTTCCAGTATTGCGCGAGTCTCTACCTCGAAGATGCGCGGGTCGACATAAAACGCGGACGCCAATGGCCGTTCCGGCTGTTCGTTTTGCAGAAGTATGTTCAGATCCACGCGCGGGACTCCTCGGCTTCTAACGCTGCTTACTGCCGAATCCGTTACCGGTCAAGTGACCTATAAAGGGCGGCTGTGCGCGCGACCGCGACCGCTTATGATTGGCGAATGAACCATGCAGGTGGGACCCCGGCGCGGGGCCGCGTACGTCTTGAGCGCGACGTTCGCCGCAGGCAGATGACCAAGGCGGCCAGAGAGATCTTCGTGCGTGAGGGCTATACGGCCCTGACCCTTCGGGCGGTCGCGGGCAGGTGCGATGTGCGTCTTTCGACGGTGCAGCATCATTTCGGCGACCGCTCGGGGCTCATCGATGCGGTGATGGAGGCGGTGATCGACGAGTGCGTCGTCACCTACGGCCGCTATGCCGACGCCGCCGAACTCAGCAGCGCCGAACGGCTCCGCCGCACGATCGCGACGATGGTCGCGGGGAATGAAGCGGAAGAAACAGCCTTGCTGTTCCCGGAACTCTGGGCGCTGGCGCAGCGGGAGCCGGCGGCGGGGCGCGGCCTCGACCGCCTCTACGCCTATGGGCGCGAACTGCTGACGACGCTGATCCTGGACTGCTATCCCCAGGCTTCGCGAGGCGCGGCGAAGCGCGCCTCGCAGCTCGTTCTTGCGCTCACGGACGGGTTGCTCGTCAGCAGCGGGGCGCGCAACGGCCGATCGCGTTCGACGCAGGCTGAGCGTGAAGACTTCGTCGAGGCGGCGCTCGGCCTTGTGTCTGCGGCATGTGGGAACACGTCACCGTCGGCGCCTCTTCGGCGAAAAGCATCGGGGCGAAGTCGAGGCGGTTCTGTCGATGGTTGATCGGCCTGTGTTCAGGCCTCGCTCTGAAGCGTGTACGAAATGACGGAGTTCGCAAGCCAGGTTGCGTTCGGACGAACAAAGGTCACTTGCGTCCGGAAGGTCCAAGGCGCGGTGTTTCGATCGAAAGGACTGATGTGGTAATTGACAATATTCCACCCGGTCTGCTGATTTACGTACGCGTAAAGGGATTCCACCTCGACAGATCCTATATGCGCCGTCTCGGCAAACAGCGCGCGCAATTCACTTGATCCGATGCGGGGCGGATAGCCCGCCGCCAACCAAATGGCGTCGGGCGTGAAAAAGCGGAGAATCCCGTCGAGATCAGCGCTTCCGAGAGTAGCCACATGCATCTGGTAGCGAGCCCGTATTTCGCGCGCGAACGCCGCGTCCTCGCTGCTCAAATCGGTCAACGATTCCTGCAGCCCGGTTTCAGGATCTGACGTGCGAAAGTTGAGTTGAAAGACGCGACCCATTTTATTCTCCTTCGGCGTTCCCGGGGCCGCAAAATCTGACTAAAGCGCCGTGCGCTTCAGCGGCGGCGCCAGCAAGCCCGCTTACGACTTCCGCGAAATGTTGCTGATGATGTCCTCGGGTCCGCTGAACGCGGGCCCGAGGATAAGCTCCGGTGATAGTCTCGCCGGGCTGTGATCGTCGCCGAAACCAAGGCGTCGGCGACGCGTCGAGATCTCAGTAGCGGCGCGTGAAGCTGATCCCGTAGGTCGCCGGCCGTCCCGCGTACCGTGTGATGCCGTCGCTAAAGTGGTCCGTCGAGATCCAGTAATAGGTGTTGGTTACATTTTGGCCCCAGATGCTTGCGCGCCAGCGCCCGTCGTCCGCTTCGACGCCCGCTCGCAAGTCTAGCAGGGTATATCCGTCAATATCGAAGGCGGGCAACTGGCCGAAGGCGGCGTTCGTCTTCGTGTGATAGCTCACATTGCCGCCAACGAACGCCGACAGACCGTCGCGCACGGCAAAGCGATATTCGACGTCCGTATTGCCAGACCAGCGCGGCGTGTAGGGAAACGCCTCTCCACCGAAGTTGGCGAGCTGGCCCAGCGGGTTGTAGTTGGTGAAATTATCCAGAATCTTGGAGTCGACGAGCGTGATCGCCGGCGAAATGGTGAGGCCGCGCACGGGCGACCACACCGCGTTCGCCTCGAACCCGACGACGCGAGACTTTGGAACATTGACGAGGACTTCAAGCACCCCGAACGGCGGGAAGCTGCCGAAGCCGCGGATCTGCTTTTCCCTGTAATCGTAGTAAAATGCAGCGGCGTTCAGTTGCAGATTTCCGTTGATCTTCGCCTTGGCGCCGACTTCGTAGGCAAGCACGCTTTCCTGCGTCACCGGCCGGGATTGCGCCGCAACAGCCATGGCGAGGAGTGGGAAACTGCCGGACTTCCAGCCCTTGCTGATCGTCGTATAGAGCAGGACGCCGTCCAGCGGCTTGTAATTCAAGCCCACACGCCAGGAAACGTTATCCTCATCGAGCTTGTTGCGAGCCTCCCCCAGCGTACCGTCTTCGAGGATGGTGACGCAGCCGCCGGGCGTCGCCCCGGGGAAAAAGCCGGAATTCGCCACCAGGCCGTCGCCCGAATCTCGCGTGCAGCCGTGGTAGTCGCGTTTTACATCGGTGTACCGGAGGCCGCCGAGCAGGGTGATCCGATCGGCGAGCGGGAAGTCGACATTGGCGTACACCGACTTGGTCTTGGCTCGCTGAGAACCTTCGTTCACAGGCGTCGCGCCGAGGATGGATTGGCTTTGTTGGAAGACCTGGACCCTCGTCACGTCGAAGATCTTGTCGTCTTCGTAATTGAGCCCGACAAGCCAGTGGCCGCTCTCCCACAACCGTCCCGCTGCGCGAAGTTCCTGGAAAATGGTCGCGGTGTGCCCGCCCTGTTGGGTAAACAGGTTCTGCACCGCCGAACCATCCGTGTCCACCGGCAGGTCACGGTCGTATCGACTGTAGGACGTGATGGAAGTCAGGGTGGTGTCGCGCCCGATGTCATAGTCGATCCGGCCGGTAGCTTGATAGAAGCTTGTGTTTTGCCGAAGGGATTTGTCGGGATCCCAGTCCGCCGCGCGCGCGTCGGGCGGCGCCAAGGGGGACGCCTCATACGCAGCATTTGGGAACGGCGGCAGAAGCGGTACATGCGCATCTATGAGCTGAGCGGCCTGGGTGTCCGACTTGTCGCGCCATCCGTTGATGTTGAGCTCAGCCTTGAGCCGGTCGGTTGGCCTCCAATCAAGCAGCAATCTGCCGATCTTCTGGTTGGCTTGCCCCAACGTCGCGTCTCTGGAAATACTGCGCTGCCAATCGCCCGAATTTAATATTCTTGCCGCCAAGCGAATGTTGAGCGTATCGGTGAGGGGGCCGGTCACAAATCCGGAAAGGTCCACGGTATTGAACCGAGAGTAACTGGCGTCAACTCCGAAGGAAAAGTGATCAAGCGGCTTGGCCGCAATATAATTGATCGCGCCTCCGGTCGAATTCTCGCCGTAGAACGTGCCTTGAGGTCCCTTCAGCACCTCAACTCGCTCAAGATCGAGCGTCGCTCCCAGCGTTTCTGCCGAAAAGGGCAGTGGCGTCTCGTCCACATACACGCTGACCGCCGGGCTTGCGCCCAGGCTGCTCTCCTGAAAGCCAACGCCGCGGATTGTGTAAACCGGCGTCCCATAGCCCGTCGAATTGAATATGAACCCAGGAACGACCTTGGAAAGCTGAGATACGTCTGTAACTCGATGCTCGAGGAGTTGATCGCCGCTTGACGCGGTAATAGACATCCCTACGTCGTTAAGTTTCTCGCTTCGTTTTTGAGCGGTTACAACGATCTCTTCGGTCTCCGAAATCTGCGGAACGGATTGTGCATGAGCCGTTCCCAGAGGCGTCAAGGATAACGCCAGAATTGACGCCGCGCACCGTGCGTTACGCGTTCTCACTTTCCCCATGGTTCCCCCGTTGTATTCGTGATGTGCCCAGCCGTATGTGAATACGGCGCTAGGCTGTTGCAGGTGGAAGCTTAATCCGCTTTTTGATCAATTCGTTTTATACGTGGCGAAGGCGATTTCGCGCTTGGATGCCAGATATTTAAGCGTCGGCGTCGCTATAGACGACTTTTCCTTCAAAGACAGTCATCAAGACCCTGGTTTGGCCCACATCGGCGACGGGAATGCCGAACAAGTTCCTGTCCAGAACGATAAAATCGGCTGACTTTCCCGGTTCCAATGATCCGGTCTTCTTGTCATGCCCCACGGCGCGCGCGCCGGCGATCGTCATCATCTCCAGTGCGCTTTTCAGAGAGACCGACTCTGTCCCTCGATCGAGCATGCCCTGCAGGGCAGGGAAGAGGTTGGGGTTCTCGGTCAAGGCCCAATCCGAGCCGATCGTCACCGCCGCTCCGTTTCGCTCCAGCGTTCCGAACTTGCAGCCCGCGTCGAGAACTTCGAAGGGGGGTTGCCGGTAGTGCCAGACCGCCGGCGACATCTCGGCCGTTACGTTCAGCTGGGCGAAGCGCCCCATGTCATCCGGCGCAACGAACAGGGCGTGGGCGACATCGTGCCGCGGTCCGTCGGAGCCATTCAGCGCTCTTACCCGCTCCACCGCGTTTAGGGCCGCCCGTACGGCGCCTTCAGCGGCGCAATGCATCTTCACCGTAAGATGCCGACGGTCGAACCTCGCCAACCCCTCGAAGAGCTCGTCCTCGCTGATGATGAGGTTTGCGTCCGGCCGGCCAGTCACCGGATCCAGCCGGGATTCCGTGCAATGGGGCGGAAGGGGCGCGCCATCCAGCCAGCATTTGACGAAATGCGTGCGGACATGGGCAGAGGCGTAACGGCCGTGCGCGGCGATCAAGGCCTCCATGTCCTCGTCGCTGGCGCCGCTTAAGCCCTCCTCCCTCCAGATAATATGTGTCGCGACATGAACGGTGAGCTCGCCTCGCTGATCGAGGGCGTTCAGCACCTCGAGCTCGGCGAGCGTCGCGCCGGCCTCCTGCAACGAGGTGATGCCGTAGCGATTTGACATCGACAGCGCCCATTGTACCGCGTCCAGGCATACGTCGGGCGAAGCTTGCGCAGCGAGCCGCCGCACGGGCCGCGTGGCCGTTTCGACAAGTTCGCCGGTCGGCTCGCGCGAGCCCGCACGCCGGACGATCCGTCCGCCATGCGGATCGGGAGTCTCGCTCGTGATTCCGGCAAGCTCCAGCGCGCGGGAGTTTGCGAAACCATGGTGAAGCGTAATGTCGTAAAGAAACACGGGCGTGTCGGGGTAAGCTTCGTCCAGAAATGCCCGGTCGAGTTCTCCCTCATTAAAGGTGAGCGCGTTATACTCGCCCCCGACGATCCAGCCGCTCAGCTTTCCGCGCTGGCACTTGCCGCACTCACACAAGGTGTCGAGGATCTGCTGCGGCGATGGATTGGGGCCGAGGCGGCACTCGTGTCGGAATTTCAAGCCGGCGAGCAGAAGGTGGGTATGCGCGTCGTGCAAACCCGGCATCACCATTCGTCCGCCGAGATCCACGAACTCGGTCGCTGCGGTGGCCGCTTGCCTGATGTCCGCGGTCGACCCGATGGCCGCGATCAGGCCATCCTCCACCAGCAAGGCCTCATGCCAGGAGCACTCGGGATCGACGGCGTAGATGCGTCCATTAATGTAGGCGGTCGAAGCCTCGCCGGCTTTCGTCATAGCGTGCCCTCACTGACAAGGTTGATCTGGTCCGGCATGGAGCCGAGGCGCTCGCGAAGCTCGCCAAGCATGGCGCGGGGATCCGCATCGCGCGCGATCACAACGACCCGGCTGCCGCGTTCCATCTGGTTCCAGCTGGCCAGCAACTCGGGTGGGTAGAAGACGCCTTGGACTCCATTGACGGACACGGGCTTCGGGCAGCCTTCGATATTCAGCACGCCCTTGAGCCGGAGAAGGCGATCGCGGTGACGGGCGAACATAACATCAAGAGCACGGGCCGCCCGTGACCAGACGAGCGGCTGGCTGATCTTCATGGATGCTGTCTCGATGCCTGCCGCGTGATGATGTGAGTGGGCCGCCGGCGTCGCCATCGCTCCGCTGGAGCGGGCCGCCAAGAAGGCGTCCGATGGCACGTCGCCGCGATCAGCTTTAATCACCTGCGCCGTCGGATTCACCTTGACGATATGCGCGATCGCCTCCGCCGTCGCAGCCTCGTCGACAAGGTCTGCTTTGCTGATAACGACCCGATCGGCCAACGCGATCTGCACCGCCGCTTCGGGCGAAACGGACACCGTGCGCCCGATGTTCGTTGCGTCTGCGACCGTGATGACCAGGCCTAGCGAGAAGCGATCTCCGATCCAGCCGTCGGTGAGCAGTCGCGTTACCAGCGGGCCCGGGTCGGCAAGCCCCGTAGTCTCGATGACGACCCGCTTGAAGGGGGGGATGAGGCCCTGCGCGCGGCGTTCATGAAGATCGCGAAGCGTGTAGCCGATGTCCTCCACCAGCGTACAACAGATGCACCCGCCGGCGAGAATGATCGGCGCGACGCGCTTTTCTCCAAACAGCAGTTGATCGACGACCGCTTCTCCAACCTCGTTGATGATCAAGGCGGTTTCGGAGAATTCCGCGCGCTCGAGAAGCTGTCGCAGCAAGGTCGTCTTGCCGGCCCCAAGGAACCCCGTTACGATCGTGATCGGACAGTTTCCGTACTGGGTTCTCGTCATTCGCTCCTCGACGCACTTCGCCTCCGCCGTTGGGTTGCGAACATAAAGCAGGAGGGAATGGTGTCGCGTCCAACCGTGCCAAGAATGGTCTCGACGTGCCGAATGATCGTCAGGCAGCCTACCGCAGCATCCGTCGCCCGGCCGAGCATTCGGCCTGCAATTGCGACTATAAGTTGCTGAGACGATGAGCGTGGGGCAGGGCGGCGCCCTGGATTTCTTCGCCACCGCGCTGAAGACCCACTATGATATTCCGCGCGTCGAAACAATCGGAAGCGCCGAGTATTGTTATGGGAAGGTCTCCACTCAACGCCTAGCCGCGATGAACCTGGCGCAGATCGAGGCGAGGCGTATTCGATGCCAACGCCCCTCGCTGGCTGCCGATCGGCAAGACCGGATGTTTCTTCTGGTGCCGACACGGGGGGAGTTGATGGTCGAACAAAATGGGCGTTCGGCGGGGTTGGCGCCTGGATGCTTCACGCTGATCGATTCGAAGTTGGACGGCAGATTGATGGTGCCCGAAGAAAGCGTCTCTTTCGTTATGGAACTTCCCCGATCTGCATTGAATCGCTTTCACGTTCCGGCGGACTGCGTGTTTTCCCGCCGTATCGCCGCCAGCGAGAACATCAGTCTCGTGCTGGCCAACATCCTGCAGACCATTTTTTCTGGCTGGATGAATGCGTCGACAGACGATGCGGCTCTGGTTGAAGACATGGTGTTGCAATTGCTTTGCCAGGCCATTCAGAAATCATTGGAGCTCGGAACCGGCCGATATGGCATATTGATAGAGCAGATGCGCGACTGGACCATCCATCACATCGATCGGCCTGACCTTTCGCCCGAGATCCTCGCCCAACAATTTCATATCTCTCGTCGCACAATATATAGATTGTTTGACGAAATCGGCACGACTCCAATGAAATGGCTCTGGGACGTTCGCCTTGATTATGCGAGAGCTCAGCTGAGCCGCGGTGAACTCTCGGTCAGCGACACCGCCTACTCGGCCGGGTTCAACGACACGAGCCACTTTACGCGTTTGTTCCGACGGCGCTTTGCAGAACTTCCCAAGCAGGTCCGCCGCCCGACCGCCCATCCAAAACCCAAAGGTCGGTGACGCCCGGGCGCTGCCCGACCTCAGGACCTCAGCTTCCCTAAGCCAGCACTGCGTCGAAATAGGTCATGCCGCTGTTGGCGAGCAGCGAACCGCCATCGACCGGCAGCACTGCGCCGTTGATGAAGGACGCCGCCGGGGAGAGCAGGAAGGCGATGGCTTCGGCGGCCTCCATGGCTGATCCGGCGCGGCGCTGCGGCACGTGTTCGCTTACCTTTGCATAGGCTGCATCGAGATCGTCGCCGATCGGAAGCATCCGCATCTCCTCGTCCGACATCTCGGTCCGGATCCAGCCGGGGGCGACGGTGTTCGCGCGCAAGCCGAACCGGGCGTATTCGTAGGCGACAGACCCCATGAAGTGGCTGACCCCCGCTTTCGCCGCCGAATAGGCCGCCAGCCCTGGACCGGTCTGAAGCGCCCCGACGGAACTGACCGCCACGACCGCGCCGCGCGCCTTCAGGAGGTGGGGCAGCGCCGCCTTGGTCATCACGAAGGGCGCCGTGAGATTGACCGCGATCTGCTTTTCCCAATCTGCCAGCGAGCATTCCTCGATCGCGGCCGAGATGACGATCCCTGCGTTCAGCACCAGGCCGTCGAGACGGCCGAAGCGGTCCACGACCTCGCCCACGAACCGTTCGCTGGCGGCATAGTCGGCGACGTC
The DNA here is from genome assembly GCF_035276905.1 of Phenylobacterium sp. GTDB lineage: Bacteria > Pseudomonadota > Alphaproteobacteria > Caulobacterales > Caulobacteraceae > Phenylobacterium. Next base: position 19,955 of record NZ_DATELG010000072.1, read on the forward strand.
GAGCGCCATCGGAATGCAGCCCGTCTCGGCGGCGACCTTCTCCAGCGAGGCCACGCGGCGACCGCACACGACGACCGTGTGGGTGGCCGCAAGCCGTTTGGCCGTCGCCGCGCCGATGCCGCTGCCGCCGCCCGTGACGATCACGACCGGGCGATCGGAGACCTCTGAACGCGCCATTCTCGCTGCTCCCTTGTGCCTTCGCCGCATGTCCTCGGGCGAACTCCCTCATAGCCTGAGCGAAAAGCAGAGTCGAAGAAAAACCCGACTCATATCGAGTTATGATTGACTTATGCTGCAAGCCGTCCGGAGATGGGCGCGCCATTTGGGGATGTTTCTCATGATCGACGTGAAGCTGCTGCGCCGGATCTGGCCTGTGATCGCCGGCACCACGGTGGCGATGATCCCGATGGAGACGGCGCCCTTCCTGATCAGCGCCGTGGTGGAATCGAGCGGGATTACCCAGGCCCAGGCCGGATGGGTGGGCAGCGCCTCGGTCGGGGCTGTCGCGGTGACCTCGATGATCGCAGCCCCGGCGCTGCACCGTTTGCCATTCCGTCGGACCATGGGATGCTGCGCGCTGCTGCTGATCCTGGGCTATGCGGGCCTCATCGCCGCCGGTTCGCTCTGGAGCGTCGTCCTGCTGGCGGTGATCGCCGGCGCCGGCAGCGGCGGCCTGATATCCGGCATGGCCATGCTGGTCGCCGGTCTGCCGGACCCGGACAAGGCCTACGGCTACATCTATGCGAGCACCGGGTTTGCGTTCGCGCTGCTGCTTCTCCTGTTGCCGATGGCGGACAAGTCGTTCGGCCCGGGGGCCTTGTTCGCGGTCATTGCGGCCGCGGCCGCGCTCGCCTCGCTGGCGCTGGCGAAGCTCGCGGCGCCCGCCGAGGGCGAAGAGGCCGGCGACGGCGCAGCGGGCCAGGTCCGCTGGGGAGCGGCGGGTCTCGTCGCGCTGGTGATGACCATCGGCTTCCCGCTCTATGGCGGCATATTCGGAATGGCGGAGCGCAAGGCGCTGGAGGTCGGGATGACCAGCGTGCAGGCGGGCGCCACCCTGTCCGCGGCGACGCTGCTCAGCATCGCCGGGTCGATGCTGGTCGCCGTCGTCGGGGTGCGATGGGGCCGGGTGCTGCCGACGGTCGTGGTGATGCTGCTGGCCACCTTGGCCTACTATCTGACGCTTGGCGCTCGGGACGCCGGCGCCTTCGTGCCGGGCCTGTTGATGTTCGGCTTCATGCAGCTGGGCCTCAATTCCTACTTCTTCGGCCTGGCGTCGGTGCTGGACAGGGGCGGGCGGATCGCCGCGGCCCTGCAGGGCTACTCCCTGATCCCCTACGCCCTGGGGCCGGGCCTGTTCGTCAGCCTGGTGGGCGCCGGGCCCCTGACCCAGCTCGCCGTGCCGGCCGTCGCGGTCAATATTGCCGCGCTCGTCATCCTGCTGCCGGTGCTGATCGCCGTCGACCATCGGGCGCGAGCGCGCCCGGCGCTCGCCGAGGCCAGCGCCTAAAGCATTCGGCGAGGCAGCTCCGCAGGGATGTAGAGCTGCAGATAGGCGACGGCGATGCAATAGGCCTCGTCGACCATCTTCGGTGAAAGCTGATCGTATTCGATGAGCGAGAGGCTGAACATCAGGTCCATCGCCTCGACCGCTCGGAAGAAGATCCGATCACGGTCCTCGAATTGCGGCAGGACGAACTGACTGTCGATCTGCCGTTCAAGGAGTTCGCTGTGCCGTCGGTCGGCGCGTCGGCTCTCAGACTTTATCGATGGCGGGGCCTTTGGCCCGAACATCAGCTTCTGGGCCGCGATGTTCGCGTCAAAATATCCGTGGGCGCGGCGCACGAATTCTTCAACGATGCCGGCCCAGTTCTCGGCGGCGCGCGCCGGCTCGACGAACAGCTGGTGGAGCTCCTCGTCCAGGCTCGTGGCGAGCTCGGCGTAGAGGTCCTGCATGTCGTTATAGAAGTGGTACGAGGAGCTCTTCGGAATGCCGGCGCGGGCGGCGACTTCCGAGAGGGTGATCTGATCGATCTCACGCTCGGCCAGCAGCTCCTTCGCCGCCGCCAGGAGCTGCAGCCGGCGCGCGCGCCCGCGCGCTTGGGTGGTGCCCCGTCGGGCCTGTCCTAACATCCCGTGCTATTCGCCGGCCCGGCGCCTGGGCGTGTCAGGCGCCGCCGTCGAGGTATGCCGCGGCGACGTCGCAAACGCGGCCGATGAAGCTCGGCGCGAGCTCCCTTGCGAACTCTGTCTCGTAGCGGGTCTGGATCCAGCCAAGATAGGTCGTTCCACGCAGGAAGAGAAAAAGCGGCAGGCTGCGCCGGTCGGCGTCGGGCAATCGCCGAACCTGATCATAGCCTGCGAACATCGCCTCGACATAGGCCGAGTAGCGCCCTTCGCCAAACCGCAGGAAGAGAACGGTCGCCAGCTCGAACATATGCCAGCCGTATCCGCAGTCGTCGAAATCGATCAGCACCAGGCCGCGTTCATTGCGCAGCAGGTTTTCCGGGGCGAAGTCGGCGTGGATCAGTCCGTAGCGAGACGGAGCTTTGCCATAGTCGGCCAGATCCAGGGCCGCACGGTCACGCGCCGTCTCCAGCAGCCGTCGCTGGGACGCCGTCAGCAGCGGAAGGTCCAGGAACCGGCCCCAGAACGGTTGCGGGCCGATCAGGCCGTCCTCGTCCCAGGCGTGCCGGCGAAAATCGGCAGGCCGGGACCAGGCCGCGGCCTGCTGGTGCAGTTGCGCCGCCAGCGCGCCGATGTCCCGGAAGAGGCCCACGGGATCCGCCTCGTCGAGCTGGAGGCCGTCCTCGACCGAACCGATCGGAACGCCCTCCACCCACCCCAGCATGTCGACCTGCCGCGGTTCCGGCACGCCCTCGCAGTCGACGTGGGTGAACAGGTCGCCGTGCGCCGGCGGCAGGACCGGCGGGACCTGCAGGCCGTGATCGGCGAGCGCGCCGATCCAGGCCAGCTCGGAGCGCAAAGCCTCATCCGAATGGTAGGCGTGGCGATGGACGCGCAGCGCGATCCTGCGCCCGTCGTCGCGGGTCGCGGAAAAGACCGCGTTCTCGCGATGTTTGACGAGTTTGAGGTCGGCATAGGCGCCGGGCCAGCGCTGCAGCGCGCGGCGGGCGAGGGCCGTCAGCCGCTCGGCCTGCTCGGCGGGCGAGACTGCGTAAAAGTCCGGCAGACCGTCCGCCGGCATCAGAGCGACTCCAGGACGTGGTCGAGGGTCTCGATCAGGATGTCGGCGTCCGCGCGGCTGAAGACCATCGGCGGCCGCATCTTCAGGACGTTGTCGTGGACGCCGATCCGGCTGATCAGCACGCCGGCTTCGCGCATCCGATTGATCGCGGTCCGCGCCAGGGCCGGGGCGGGGGTCTTGGAGTCGCGGTCCGACACCAGCTCCAGCCCGAAGAACAGCCCGCGGCCCCGGACGTTGCCGATGACCGCGTGCTTCGCCATCAGCCCGTCGAGCTTCTGGCGGACGTACCGGCCGACGGCGTCGGCATTGGCCAGGAGCTTTTCCTCCTCGATCACCTCGAGGACCGCCATGGCGGCGGCCGCGGAGACCGGATTGCCGCCGAAGGTGTTGAAATAGTTCGCATCCTTGCCGAACGCGTCGACCAGCGCCCCAGGCGCGATCACGCCGCCAGCGGGGTGTCCGTTGGCCATCGGCTTGCCCAGGGTCACAAGGTCCGGCGTCACCCCCTGCACCTGGTGGCCCCACATCCGCTCGCCGGTCCGGCCGAAACCGGCCTGCACTTCGTCGGCGATGAAAAGGCCGCCGGCGGCGCGCACGATCTCCACGGCCTTCGCCAGAAAGCCCGGCGTGAGATCCGCCAAGCCTTCGTTGCAGAACATCGGGTCAAAGAGGAGGGCGGCCATGCGGTAGCCGTCGGCGGCGAGAGACGCCACGGCTTCAGCGACCCTGTTCGCATAGGCCTCGGCCAGCGCCTCGCCCGCAAGCTGCTCGCGGTAGGGGTCCGGGATCGGCACGGCGCGGGCGAAGGCGGGAAACGGCTCCGGCGTCGGGAAGGCCGTGGTCAGCGACGCCAGCAGGCGGGAATTCCCGTGATAGTTGAAGTCGCTGACGATGATCCCCTGGCCGCCGCTGCGGTAGGCGGCCATTCGCATGGCGAGCTCGTTGGACTCCGTCCCGGTGCAGGTGAACATGACGCTCGAAAGCGGCGCATCCACCGTGGCGGTCAGTCGCTCGGCGTATTCGACGACGCGCTCGTGCAGATAGCGGGTATGGATGTTCAAGGTCGCGGCCTGACGGGCGATCGCCTCCACCACCCGCGGGTGGCAATGGCCCACGTGCGGCACGTTGTTATAGACGTCGAGGTAGCGCCGGCCATCGGCGTCCTCGACCCAGACGCCTTCGCCGCGGACGATATGCACCGGCCGGTCGTAGAAGAGCGGGGCGTTCGCGCCCAAGACGCGCCGCCGACGATCGAGCAACTCTTGATCCGGGATCATGACAGCCTCCTATCTGGCTTCGTCGGCAAGGCCGGCCGTCAGCGCGCGGTCCACCTGCAGGCCGGCGACGAATTCCGTGTCGGCCGATCAAACTCGACTACAGTCCGGATTATATTCTGTCAATCGGTGGCGGCTGGCGGTCGGGCAGGCGCGAACGCTGACAGAAGGCGGGTGCGCAGCTGCTTCGGGTCCTGAAGCCAGTTTGGCCGCAGGCGCGAGACCTCGGCCTGGGAATAGGGCTTGAAGCCGCTGGGCGGCGGCGGTCCCATCGTCTTGACCAGCCAATTCAGCAGGTCCGCCAATTCGCCGTCGCTGAGCCGCGAGGTCGCGGCGCCCGGGACCTGGACCAGATATTCGCGGCCGCCCGGGATCGTCAGGAACTGTGAGACTTCGCCGCGCATGTCCGGAACCTTTCCGGGGCTGCCGCTTCCATCCGGCAGGTGACATCCCTGACAGTGAAGGATGTAGTTCAGCCGTGCGGAGCGCGCGGGGCCCGCCGCCGGCTCGGCCGCGAGGCCGTGCCCAGCCAGGGCCGCGCCGAGGGTCAGGCCGAGCAGCCACGCCGTGGCCCGTCGACGCCCGACGGCGCCGTCGCGGCGCTCGCCGCAAAGGGCGTTCGGCTTGCTAGCCATCGCCGATCAGGTTCGAACGCTCGATCAGGGTTGGGGCCCAGTTCTCGGGAAGCGGCGCGACAAAGAGGTTTTCGGTCCGATAGTGGCTGATGCGCCAGCCCTCGCCCGTGCGCCGGAAGCGGATCTGCAGCCGGCTGGAACGGACCAGGGTCGAGCCGTCGGCGAAGATCCAGGGTTGCATCTGGACCCACCGGCCTTCGGCGGTGTCGCTCGCGGGAATGATCTGCTCACTGCACAGATAGTGGGTGTTGAACACCTGCCGCGGAGTCCCGCCGAAGAAGTCGGCGAAATGGGCGGCGATTTCGCCGCGGCCTTGCTTGCGCCCGAACTGGGCGCCGTGCGCAGAACCGACGCCTTCCCAGATCGCGTCCTCGGTGAACAGGGTGGCGATCGCCTCGTGGCGGGGAAGGGCTGCGTTCTCCGGCTCCGGAAGCGGCGCGTCGCAGAGGAACATGTAGCGCCCGACCAGTCGACGGATGTCCGCCTCGGAACGGAGGAGGGCGACCTCGGCGCGCAGCTCGGCGAGCGCGTGCGCCAATTCCGCGGCGGTCGGGTCGGGGCTGGAGAGATCTGACGCGGCCATGGTCAACCTGCGGGTCCAAGGACGACAGCGGTGGAGCAGTTGTAGACGACTCCCGCCGACGTTCCGAGGCACCAGTCGGCGTCGTTGGTCGTCGAGGGCTGATAAACCGGGGTGTCGCCTTCGCTCCGGGAGCAGGTGCAGCGGCCGCAGGCGCTCTTCCCGCAGCAGTCGTTGTAGGAAATGATATAGGGCTTGCCGTCCGTCGGATTGCGGCAGGTGCCGACCCAGGTGATCGGCGACGGCTCCGTGCCCGGCGGGCAGGAGGACGCCGAGCCGCCGCAACAGGCGCAAAGGAAACCGTCGATCCCGCAGTAGCGCCAGTAGTCGCAGGCGGTGGGATCGCCGGTCTCGCCCGGCTGCACAGGGTTGGCGGGACGCTGGGCCGAGGCCCTCGCCACCGGCAAAAGCGGCGTCACGGCCACGCCGGCGGTAAGCGCGCCGGCCAGGCGACCGAAAAGGCTTCTGCGGGAAATTTGCTTCGCCGCGCGCCGGGCGACGCGTTCGGCGATGCGATCGAACCTGTTCATTGATGATCCCTGCATCACCCGCCGAAGGCGAGGACCTTCCGTTGGCGAAACTCCTGGAGCGAGGCCACGCCCTGCCTTTGCGCCTCGAAGAGGCTCTCCAGATGTTCCCGATTGTTGACCAGGCCCTTGGCGACGATCTGGCCGGCCGCGTCGATCAGCACAGCATGCGGCAGTTTGGAAACCTGGTGCGCGAGGCCGAGCGCCGTCGACAGCACCAGCGGGAATTTCTCGAGCCCGTGCTCTGTGACCATCTGCTGCTGGGCCTCGGGCTCGCCGTCGCTCGCCAGCACCAGGCGCAGGGTCGGGCCGTGTTCCTTGGCGATCGACTTGAGCGCCGGGACGAGCGCCTTGCAGACCGGACAGCCGGGCGAGAGGAAGAACAGCAGCGTCGAGGCCTCCGACGGCCCTCCCAGGCTCACCTGCCGGCCATCGATCGCCGCAAGGTCGAAGCGCGGCGCCGGCTCGCCGACCTTGGGGCCGCCCGGCAGCGTCAGGGCGCCGACGGGCCCGAGCCGCTCATGGAGCATGCCGACTTGTCGCAGCAAGGCGATGACGACGACGATAAGGCCGATGAGCACGACCCACTGCAGCAGGAGGGCGCCAGTCAGGGCGGCGATCATGTCGTTGACCTCGAGGGAAGGGCGCTCGCCAGTTCGATCGCGCCGTACAGGAGCGCTGCGCTGACCAGGGCCGGCGCGAGCTGGAGCGCGTCGAGCCAGCCAAGCGGACGCTCGACCGTCGCCAAGAGGCCGGCGAGCGCGACCCCGGCGAAAGCCAGGTTGCGAACCGCCATGGCCGGCGTCAGCTCGCGACCTCGCGCGCCGAAGCTCAGGCAACCGCAGTCGATGCTGCGGCGTCCGGCGCGGATGGACGTCCAGAGCAGGCCGGCGTAGGCGACCAGCAGCAGCGCCGCGCACGCCAGCGCCGGCGCGAACAGCGCGCGCGACGGCGCCAGCGCCGCCGCGCCCACGGCGAACTCGACGCAGGGCGTCACGATGGCGAGACCGCCGGCGGCGGGCCCGAAGACGCGATAGCCGACGAGCGTCCGGCGAAAGCGGCTGGGCTGGCTGGCCTTGTGCGCGGCGGCCGCAAGGAACAGCGCGCCGGTCGACAGGCGCGCCGCGAGGGGGACGAGGACGTCGATCATGGCGCGCCCGCCGCGCGGCCGACCGGGCTCGGCTGGATGACCGTCATCTCGTTGGCCAGGCCGCCGATGGTGCGCAGCTTGCGCCCCGACGCCGGGTCGAGCACTTCGAGGTTGGGGTCGCCGAACAGCACCAGATAGAGGCGCGGGTCGGCATCGCCGCTGACGGCGATCGAGCTCGCCGGCCGGTCAAGCTTGAAACGCTGAAGGCGCTTTTGGGTCCGCACGTCATAGACCCAGACTTCCGTCCCGGGATCCTTGTGGGTGTCTCGGCCGCCGGCATGCATGAGTGCGAACATTCGCCCCGTCGGGGCGTGGTAGGCGACGGGCTGCAGGCCGCCGAGCCGCCAGCCCTCCTCGCCCTTGCCCAGCAAGGACCAGGTTTCGCGAACGACGGCGGTTGGTCCGCTCGCATCGACCGCCCGCACCTGACTATCGAACGTGAAGAACAGCCAGGTCTTCGGGCCGATGCGGAGCGGTTTCTCGTTGGCCGGGTCGGCAAGCGCGAACAGCGGCTTGGAGACCGCGCCAAGCGTCACCTTTCCGGCCTCGTCGAGGGTCGCGCTCTGCAGCGAGCCGTCCTGGCATTGCATGAAGAACGACCGCGGACCGGTGGGATAGGCCAGGGCGCACCCCGCCGTGGCAAATTCGCCGACGAACTTCTTCTGCGCGAGATCGACGATGGTGAGCGACTGCTCAGGCGTGAAATTGTAGATGATGGAGAAGCGGCCGTCGTCCGTCGTGGGCATGGAGCTGAGGAACGGAAGCGACATGAAGCGCTTGGGCGGTATGACGACTTCGGGACCCGGCTGCAGGGTCTTGACGTCGTAGAAGGTGACGACGTCCGTGCGCTCGCCGCGGCTGCCGCGCGAGTAGAAGGTCGAGGGAACGGCGAAGCTGCGCGCGTCGGGCGCGATCTGCAGCACCCCGTGCGCCATCCCGCCGCTGACCATGCCAAGGAAGGCGCCTGTGTCTGCGTCCAGCAAATAGGCGCGGCCGTCGATCATGTGGGTGAAAGAGACGTCATTCACCCACACCCAGTGGGGCTGCATCTGATCTTGCAACTCCACCATCGTAAGGGTTTCCGGCTTGAGCTCCGCAGCGGCCGGCGCCGCCATGCAGGCGGCCGCCAACACGCCCAGAAGCGCCTTCAGCTTCACCATCGACTTGGCTCTCGGCTACTTCTTGGTGGTTGCGAGGTAGGCGATGACATTCGCGCGGTCCTTGGCGTTGGGCAGGCCCATGAAGCTCATCTTGGTGCCCTGGACGAGCGCCTGCGGCCCGGCGAGGAACTTGTCGAGGTTGGTCTTGGACCAGGTGAGCCCCGAGGCCGTCATCGCCTTGGAATACTGATAGCCCTGCACGCTGCCGGCCTGGCGGCCGATCACGCCATTCAGGTGCGGCCCGATCGTCGATCCGGCGCCGGGGGTGACCGAATGACAGATCGAACAGCGCTGAAACACCTGGGCGCCGGCGGCGGCGTCTCCGGCGTCCGCCTGGGCGCCGCTGGAGACCGCCACTGCGGCCGCCAGGCCGAACAACATCGCGCGAAACATGACGCTTGCTCCTTCAGGCAGTGGCGCGGGGATGTTCAGGGTTGCTTGACGAACTGGCCGACGGCGTAGGTGTCGCCGCCGCACACCCACTGACCGTTTTCCTTGGCCCACAAGAAGAGCATGGCGAAGGTGAACGGCTTTTCTTGCGGATTCTTCGGCGTGACGTGAAAATTGGCCCACTCCCAGGCGGCGTCTTTGCCGACGTGGTGGGCGACCGGCTCGATTTTCACGAACCCGATCTTCACGACCCGCTCGTACTCCTCCATGAATTCAGCGCGACCGATCACCGGCTTGCCGTCTGGCCCAAAGCTGACGGCGTCCTTGGCGTAGAAGCCGTTCACCACGGAGGCCGCGTCGGAAGCGGCGAACGCCTTTTCCTTCATCCGATAAAGCGCGTCGGCCTGCTGCCGAAACTCGGCGACGTCCGCCGGATCGGAGGGGGGAAGAGCGCCGAACACGCGCGTCTGTGGCGCGGCCTGCGCCGGGGCGGCGGCAAGCGCCGTCAGAGCCAAGCCTGCCGCAGCGAGGGCCGTAGCGATTTCGCGTTTCATCTGTTCAAACCTTATCAGTTCAAAATTCAGCGGAAGTGGTAGCTGAGGCTTACGCCGTACCAGCGCGGCCGCGCGAACGTCTGTTCCGTGAATCCAAAGGGTCCGGAAAGATCCAAATTGTAGAGTCTATAGTATTTGTTGGTCACGTTGTTTACAAACGCAGCTATTTCTATGTCTCTAGCGTCGAACTTGTATGACGCTCTCACATTGCCGACGACGCGAGACGGCTCAAGATCCACCGGCGCGTTGAAGGTCGAGAAGTACTGCTTGCTGTCATACTTCCAGTCGGTCTGGATGGCTGCTTGACCTGGGCCCAAGGCGAACGCGTATCGGCCCATCCACCCGACGCTGACCTTCGGAGCCTGCGGCATGCGCCGGTTGACGACGTCCCCAGACGGCAAGGTCACGCCCCGCACGCTGGCGTCGAGGAAGGTGGCGAATGTCTGCAGATATAGTCCGGAGATCGGTTGGGTGTTGAACTCGAGCTCCAGGCCGTTCACTTCGGCCGGCTTGTTCCGCACCACGAGCGAGACGCCGACTGTCTCGAACGACTGATAGTTGTGATAGTCGTAGTGAAACAGCGACGCGTTGAAGTGAGACGTATGGTCGAACAAGGTCAGCTTCATGCCGCCCTCGTAGTTCGTCAGAGTCTCGCTCTTGAACGGGATGGTCGCCGGATCGAAGGGGCCGAACGCGGGCGTACCGAAGCCGCCGCTCTTCGTGCCCCGGTTGATGCTGACATAGAAGAGCTGGTTCAGCCCGGGGCGGTAGTCGATCTCGCCCTTGGCTGAATAGGCGCCCATCGCGAGCTTGGCGTACTGCGGGAAGGTCGTCGGGTTGAACACGAAATCAGTCAGCCCGTTTTCCTGGTGCAGATAGTCGTACTTCTTCCAGTCCTTCGAAACGCGGAGCCCGCCGATCACGCTGAAGCCGTGGCCGACGGCGACCTCTCCCTGGCCGAACGCGGCGAGCGTTTCGGTGTCGAGGATCGTGCGATAGATCTCGTCGAGTCCGAAGGCGCCGGTCGTGTCGGTGTTATAGGAGTTGAAGGTGTGGATCTTCAACGCGTACAGGCCGGCGACCCAGTGGGTATGCGCAAGGTCCTGGGAAAGCCGGAACTCCTGCGAGAGCTGGTAGAGATGCTGTGACGTAGAATATTGGAAGTTGCTGACGGGCGACATGTCGTCGTCCTCGCCATTCTTCTTCGCCAGCGACTGGTAGTTGGAGATCGACGTCAGCTTGATCGAGTCGAAGTTCTGTTCATAGCGCCCCGTGGCGCTCCAGTAGCTGCGGTCAAAATAGTTCGGGCCATTGAAGGCGCCGGTAAAGGGGTTGGCGCTCGGGGAGCGATAGCCGAGAGCGTCGCATCCGGGGCACGTGTTCCATGGATTTTCGGTCGGCCCGATGAACTCGCCGAGGCCCTGGGAATTCGGAAAGGCCGGCGCGTGGGTGTATAGGCCGGCCTGGCGGTCGTGATTGTTGCGCAGGCCTTCGAGCTTGATCTTGAATTCGCCGTCGCTGCCGACGTCGCCGGCAAGCTGGATGCGGCCGGCATAGAAGTCCGCCCTTCCCAGATCCCGGCCCGCAAGGTTGTGGATGTAGGCCCCGCCGGTGCTGGTCGTGAACGACACGCGCCCGCGCAGCGTGTCGGTCAGCGGGCCGCTGATCGCCCCCTCGGTCGTGTACTGGCCGTGGCTCTGGGCGGAGACGGTCAGGAAGCCTTCGGGGCTTCGGGTCGGCGCCGCCGACAGGATCTGGGTCAGGCCGCCGGTCGCGTTTCGGCCGAACAGCGTGCCCTGAGGTCCGCGCAGAACCTCGATGCGCTCGAGATCGTAGGTGGTGCCGCTGATGGCGCCCAGCGAGCTGATGTAGACTTCGTCGCTGTAGTAGGCGATCGGGGCTTCCTGTGAATCGGCGAAGTCGTTCTGCGACACGCCCCGAATGTTGAAGACCGTAATGGTCGGCGAATATTGATTCACCTGCAGGCTGGGCACTTGCGTGGCCAGGGCGGTCACGTCCTGGCGCCCGAGCGCCTCGAGACCGGTCTTGCCGATGGCCGAGACGGCGACGCCGATGTCCTGCAGGCTTTGTGCGCGCTTTTGCGCGGTGACGACGACTTCCTCGATCTGGTTGGCGGGCTCGGCCGCGAGCGCCGCCGCCGCGGACATCGTCCAGACCGCCGCGCTGGTGCAGAGCAGCCTCTTGAGCGGTTGATTCATTGGTCATCCCCCTTGGGCGCGCCGTCGCGATTGGTCTTAAGCGATCGGTCAAAAACCCGAAGCAATTCGACTGTTTCACCGGCTTGCGGCGGTGTCAACAAGTTGTCACCGGAATGTTTTCGCGATGACCGGCCCGGGGAGGAGCGGCGCTAATTTTCGGGCGGCAGGACGGCCGCCAGCCCTCGCCCGAGGGCCGGCCGCGCCCCGGAAAATCCCTCGTAAGGTGCGGTATATGCGAGCTAAACTGGAATCCATGCATCGCCTGATGCCTGGAAAATAGCCAGCGTTGGCATAAAGCCGGGCGCTTTCGGCGAGCCCGGCCAGGCGCGTGAAGTATGAGGTGCCGGCGCCGCATCGGATTGCTATGGCCGCGGTCGCGTGGACTCGATGGAAATCGAGCTTTTCGCTTTATCTTCTGGATTGCGGTCGCTAGCTTCGGAGCCTCAGGCTGCGGGGCGAACCCGGCGCATACTTAGGGAGTCGAAATGGACAAGGCGCAGCGTAGCGACGACGCCCCGGACGTCACGCGTCGCGATCTAATCGGCGGAACGGTTTTGGGGACGGGCGCCGCCCTGTTGGCCATGTCCGCGCCCGGCCTTCTAAGCTCCGCCCGCGCCCAGACGGTGGATACGCCCCTCACCGGGCTCGGCCCCGATTGGACCGGCCCGGGCGGCGTCGGCGACTATGCGGGAAAGAACGGCAACACCGCCGACGTCCTGAACGCGGCGCACGGACACATCCGCAACGGCGATTTGAACGCGCAGATCGCCCGGGCGCCGGTCGTCGACGACCTCTATGACCTGGTGATCGTCGGCGCCGGCATTTCCGGGCTGACGGCGGCGTTCGTCTATCACCGCGAGCACCCGAACGCGCGGATTCTCATCCTCGACCAGCATGCGATCTTCGGCGGCGAGGCGAAGCAGAACGAGTTCGAGGTCGACGGCTATCGCCTGACGGCGCCGCAGGGATCGACCGGCATCGTCGTGCCGTTCGCCCGCGCCCAGGAGTACGGGTTCGGCTCGCCGTTCCTCAAGGAGCTCGGCTATCCGGAGACCTTCACCTATCAGAAGGCGGAAAACACCACGAAGCCGATCCTGGTGCCCGAAGACGCCTGGGGCCCCATGCATATCTCCTGGGAGCGGGGCGATACGGCCTTCTACTATGAAGGCAAGGGCATGGTGATCAACCCGTGGCGGAACGGCTTTCGCGACGCGCCGATACCCGAGAAGCTGAAAAAGGCCCTGGTCGATCTCGAGCTCTTCAGGACGCCGCCGGTCCGCGACGACTGGGCGCAGTGGCTGGACTCGATGACCTACAAAGAGTTCCTGCTGAACGTGGCCGGCGTGCCGGCGGACTGTATCGACGGGGTCCTTGAATACCTTGATCCGGTCATGGCCAGCATGGGCTGCGGACAGGGCGGCGAGTTCATTTCGGCCTATAGCGCCTACAACTACCTGCAGCCGGGCGTGAACGCCTATTATCGCTACCAGAACGGCGGCGCAGATCCGACCGACACCCTCTATCTGGCGTCCTTCCCGGGCGGCAACACGATCGCCGCGCGTCGGTTTCTGAAGCACGCCAAGCCCGAAGCCTTGAGCGGCGGCGACAGTCTCTACGACGTGATGGTGGGCAAGGTGCAATGGGACCAGCTGGACAAGCCCGGTCAAACCGTCCGCGTCAGGCTTTCGAGCACGGTCTTCTCCGTGCTGCACGAGGGCGACCCCGCCAAGGCCGACGCCGTGCGCGTGACCTATGATCAGGGCGGCAAGCTGTCGAGCGTCCGCGCCAAGGCGGTGATCTGCGCGGGCCAGCAGCATGCGAACAAGCGCATCTGCAAGGATGTCAGCCCCGCTTACCGCGAGGCGATGGAAGCCTTTCAGCACACGCCGATGCTGGTGATCAACGTGGCGCTGAGGAATTGGAAGTTCCTCGACAAACTCGGGGTCGCCGGCGTGCGGTGGTTCGGCGGCCTCGGCTGGTGGACCAGCCTGCGCCGCAACCTGGTGATCGACGGCCACGAGCCCC
>NZ_DATELG010000073.1:0-4310 GCF_035276905.1 Phenylobacterium sp.
GTCGACGAAGCCCCCGCCCGGACCCTGGCGGCATGAGCGGAATCCCTGGCGGGATCATTCCGGAATAGGTGGCGGCATCAAATCGGAATGGGTGGCGGCATCATTCCGGAACGGGTGGCAGGATCAGGTCGGAATCCGCAGGAAGGATCCGCGCCGTTGTGCGCCGCAAGGCTGAACGTCACCGCCACGCACCGCGATGACGGAACAATCCTGCTCCAGAGCGAGGGCGAGCTTCCCGAGACCACCTCCACAATTCCTCAACGCCTGTCGCACTGGGCGCGCGAGACGCCCGATGCGCCGTTCCTTTCCGAAACGGACCGGCTGATCACCTATGCCCAGGCCGAGGCCGCGCGCCGGCGGCTGTCGGCCGGGCTCGCGGCGCTGCGATTGCCGCCGGATCGGCCTTTGATGATCCTCGGCGAGAACGGGATCGATCATGCGCTCCTGATGCTCGCCGCGACCGCGATCGGGATCCCGGTCGCCGTGGTCTCGCCGGCCTATGCTGCGGCGAGCTCGGCGCCTTGGGACAAGCTGGGGCGGGTGGTTGGAGGACTCGATCCCGCCTGCCTGTTCGCCGACGACGCCCCGGCCGCCGAAGAAATTCTGGCGGCTGTGGGCCACGCCGTTCCCGTTCGGCCGCTCCGGGACCTGGCCTGGCTGGAAGCGGCGGCCCCGGTGGATCCGGTGGTCTTGGCGGCCGCAGAGGCCGCTGTTGCTCCGGACACCGTGGCGAAACTGCTGTTCACCTCGGGTTCGACCGGTTCGCCCAAGGCGGTCGTCAACACCCAGCGGATGATGGTCTCGAACATGGCGGCGTTGGCGATGGTGTGGCCGTTCCTGAACGAGGCCCCGCCTGTGCTCGTCGACTGGCTGCCCTGGAACCACACGTTCGGCGGCAATTGCTGTTTCAACATCGCGCTCTGGTTCGGCGGCCACCTTCACGTCGACCGCGGCCGGCCCACGGCGACTTCGATCGGACGCAGCGTGGAAGCCATACGGCGCTATCGGCCGACACTCTACTTCAATGTACCGATCGGGTACGAGGTGCTGCTTCCGATTCTCGAGCGTGACGCCGACTTCGCCGCGGATTTCCTGGGCCGCTTGAAGTTTATCTTCAACGCGGGCGCGCCCATGCCCGCTTCCTTGCGTGCGCGCTTGGAAGCGGTGTCGCGCGCGGCGACAGGCCGGCGGGCCAATGTCGTCGGCGGCTGGGGGGCTACCGAGACCGCCCCTTTCTCCACCGTCCTTTGCTTCCCGACGGAGCACGCCGCCAATCTTGGCGCGCCGATTCCCGGCACGACCATCAAGTTGGTCCCCGACGGCGGCCGCTATGAGCTGCGGGTCCGGGGGCCGAACGTGACGCCTGGCTACTGGAAAGATCCCGCCGCCACCGCAGCCGCCTTCGACGACGAGGGGTTTTACAGGATCGGCGATGCAGGCAAGTTTGCAGATCCGAACCAGCCCGCCGCAGGCATCGTGTTCGACGGCCGCGTGGCGGAGAACTTCAAGCTGGCCTCCGGCACCTTCGTCAATGTCGGCGCGCTTCGGCTGGCGGTGATCAGCGCGTCCGAAAAGCTCGTCTCGGACGCTGTGATCGCGGGTGAGGGCCGATGCGAGCTGGGCCTGCTGCTCTTCACCAGTGAAACGGCGTGTCGAACGTTTCTCGGCCAGGCCGTCTGCGCCGAATTGGGCGGCGCGCCCGCTGGAACCCACCCCGCCGTGATCGAACGCCTGACCACCTTGCTGCGCGCCTACAATGCGACCGCGACGGGCTCGAGCACCCGGATCGCCCGCTTCCTCGTCCTCGATGAGCCTCCGAGCGCGGCGCATGATGAGATCACCGACAAGGGCTACATCAACCAGCGCCGGGTGCTCGCCCGCCGCGGTGTCCTGGTCGACCAGCTGTTCGAGGCGGGGCACGTCGTGTGACTGAGTCGGCTCCGAGCTTAAGCGACCCGCGGTGTTCCCAGTGGCGGTGGACGCCAAGCCTGAGGTGGTGCGGCTGAAAAAGCGGTAGCTGCCCCGGGACTTCCGAGTCATAGCTTGACCAGGCGTCACGAAGAGCGCCCAAAAAATTTCAGGGGGAGGTCGCTACCGTGCGAAGGGAGCGCGGGTGGCTTTGGGCGACCTTTTTTTGGGCCGCCCTGAGCAGTTCCGCCGTCGCGGGAGAACCATCGCGGCTGGCGGCCGCGCGCTTGATCACGGCAGGCCCCACCTTCGACATCCCCCCGCAGGGGCTGGATACGGCGTTGCTCGCCTTCTCTCAGCAGTCGCGGATCCAGGTCCTGTCCGCGACGGCGGCCCTCTCCAAGAAGACCTCCGCGGGCGTGCGCGGTTCGCTGGTTCCCGACGAGGCGTTGCGGCGACTGCTCTTGGGAAGCGGTCTCTCCTACCTTCGCCCCGACTCAGGAACGGTCGTGATCGTCGTGATCGAGTACAAGGGCCCGGAGCGGCGCGACACGGAGGATGCTGCCCGCCGGCCTGACCCAGACGCGGAACGCCACGCGCAGGTCCCTTTGGAGGAGGTCGTCGTCACGGCCACCCGAAGGCCGGACGTCCTGAACCGCGTTCCTCTCAGCATCAGCGCCAAGACGCAGCGCATGCTCGATCAGCAGGGGATCCGCACGCTCGGCGATTTGATGGGGCCGATCCCGGCCATGGCGGTGAGCCAAACCCAGCCCGGCGTGGCTTTCGTCTCAATCCGCGGCATCCAGAACAATGGCGCCGGCGCATCGACGACCGGATTTTACCTCGACGACACGCCGCTGACCAAACGCGGGGCTCTGGGATGTTGCACGGCCAACGGCACGCCGCTGCCCGCGCTGTTCGACCTCGAACGCATCGAGGTTCTGCGCGGCCCGCAAGGCACCTTGTTCGGCAGCGGATCGCAGGGCGGGGCGATCCGGTTCATCACGCCCCAGCCGGGCTTCAGCGAGGTTACGCTCGCAGTCAGGGCCGAGGTCTCGCAGATGTGGGATGGCGAGCTCAGCCACGAAGCGGGCGTCGTCTTGGGGACTCCCATCGTGCGCGACAGGCTGGGTGTCCGTCTGACTTATTTCGAGCGCCGTTCCGGCGGCTGGCTCGACTACCGCAATCGCCAGAACAACGCTCTCGAACATCGGAACGCGAACGACGACCGGCTGCGGTTGTTCCGGGGGATCGCGGCTTGGCGACCCGTCGACGATGCGCGCATCACCGTGTCCTGGTTCAGCTCGAACGACGCCGCGGCCAGTCGAACGAACGCCTACACCCGTTCGACCCAAGGGCCGATCCTGGAGCCGGAGGCATGCTATGACGCAGCCGGTCGTCTCCTGCCCAGCTGTGCGGGCTCCGATGTCAGCTACCGGCGGCCGGCTCTGACGCTTCCGGCGCTGCCGGATCTCGGTCGTCACACTACGGTGGATCCAGCGCCCGCGCCGTCCGATACGCGGATGGACGTGGGCGCGCTGACCTTGGACTACAAGCTCGGCTCGGTGCACCTCCGCTCGATCACTTCCTACGTCGAGGACGTCAGCCGCATAACGCAACCGGGCGGCGGGAGCCAAAACCGGATCCGCGCGACCAGCCAGAACTATGAGGGCTTCAGCTTCGACGCCATGTCTTTCTATGCCGGTCTGGCGGATCTGCCGCAGGCATACACCTACGGCACGATGTCGGTGGAGAACCGTAGGTACGGCTTTACGCAAGAACTTCGCGCGACCTCAGGGAATCCCGCGCAACGTCTGGGTTGGGTGGCGGGAGCCTATTACGCCAATCACCGCACCACCCAGGCCTACGATCTCTACTACCCCGATTTCGACCTTCTGGTGCGAAGCCTGACCGGGATCAGCGCCCTCCAGCGGTACGGCGTGCCCATGTTCATGTACCACGGTCAGCCGATCGGCTGGAGCGCCAAGTACCAGACCATAAAGGACACCGAGTTCGCCGCCTTCGGGGAGGCGAACTACCGGTTCACCGAGCGCTTGACCGGCATCGTCGGCGTTCGAGTGTCGCGATTGGGGGTGCGCTACTTCGAGGTCCACTACGGCCCGGCGTCGGGAGGGAACGATCCGGCGAAAGTGCCGGGCGGGATCACGGGGCCGGAAAACCATACCGAGTCGGCGGTGGCTCCGAAGGTCAGCGTCCAATACCAGTTCACCGACAACGACATGGCCTACGCCACCGTCTCCAAGGGGTTCCGGGCGGGCGGGGTGAACGCCTCGATCCCGGAGACGCTCTGCGGGGCCACCCTGGCCCGCTACGGCGAGACCGTCCTGACGGTGCCCAAGACCTACAAGTCGGACACGGTCTGGAGCTACGAAGCCGGCGCC
>NZ_DATELG010000074.1:0-10298 GCF_035276905.1 Phenylobacterium sp.
GACCAGCTGGCGATCCTCGTCGCCGCCTTCCTCGTCCTCCTCGATGCCTTCGCCCTCTTCGTCTTCGCCCCTGCGCTCGCGGATCAGGTGGGCGAACACCATGCGCCGCAGACGCCGGCGCCGCGCCGCGCCGCCGACCAGTATGCGCGCCAGCCGGCGGTCCTCGTCGCCGCCTTCCTCTTCGTCCTCGACGCCCTCGATATCCTCGCCGCCATCCTCGCGCCGCTCGCGCAGGATGCGCGCGAGGAGCAGGCGACGCAGGCGGTTGCGGCGGACCGTTCTGCCGCCGGCCAGATGGCGAATAAGCTCTTCGTCGCCGCCGCCGAGCCTGCCGGCGCCATTGAAGGTCGATGCGTAAGCCATGAGGTTTCCTCCTGCTTGTAATCGTCCCAACCGGTCTGGCTGGACGCTTGGTCTCGACCAGGGGCTCAGTGAGCCGCAGCGCTCTCGGGCGTGCGGGCGCGAGAGTCGGCAGCCTGTTCCATCAGGGTTCCGATAATCGCCCGGCCCAGGATCTCGCGTTGCAGCAGCCGCTTGGCCGCGCTGCGTTCGATCAGCGACTGCAGCAGCGCGCGGCTGAGCACAGCGTCCTCCGTCGACTCTTGCTCTCCCTCGGCTTCGTCGCCGAGCACGCAGTCGATCCCGGCCTCGAACGCCTGCTCGACGATGCGCTCCAGCGTCGGCTCGGCGTCGCTCCTGGCCAGACGGGCCGTCTCCTCGGCGGAGAACTCGTGGCGGTCGCCGGCGGAGTCCACACGCTCGATCTTGACGATGCGTCCGGCCGCCGGCTCGACCGTGAAGGAGATGAGATCGCCGCTCGCTGGCTGCTCGGCCTTTCCGGGCCCCGTTTTGGGCCTGCGCCCCTCGGCTGCGGCGGGCTTGGGCTCGAATGATGCGGGTTCATCGATGGGCGGCATTTCGGGGCTCCCGTTCAACTCGACTGGCGCGGCGTTGCAGACGTCATGGGGAATGTGAAGGCAAAGACACGGTCCCATCGTTTAGCAGCTCAGCCGCGCGCGGCGGCTCGGCTCACCAGGCAAGGGCGCATCCTGCATGGAGATTTTTGCCACTCGGCGCGTGCCGCCGACGCGAAGCCGATGGCGGAAAGATACACCTCCAGGGCTCCCGAACTAAACCGGGGCCGACACCTGACTCCTCACGGTCTGCGGGCCCGATGGCTCCATGCGGGATGGACTGCACCTTCGAACAAAGACCAACTGCAATCCGGCATTCGCCGGATGCCCCGGCCACCGCCTGTCCGATATCGGCTGAGCCTCGTTGTCGAAAGTCTCGACCAGAGGCATTCGCGCGGCCACGCGAGGAAGCGCCGGTGCGAGACCTCTGGCGAGATGAGACTTGCGCAGGAAGCACCGCGGCGGCAGCGCTGGGATCCGCATTATCCGGGCCGGCGCAAACGCCCCCAAGCGGAGCTGCGTTTCCAAGCTCTGGACTGGAACCTCCGTGGCGCGCGGTGAGGGTTTAAGCGGAGTGTCGGCTGAGTGACGTCGTGGCAAGCTCCCCGCCGGTAAGCCCAAGGCCTCCGATGACTACGGAAATTGAGCGAAGGTTCTGTGTAATCAGTGATGCTTGGCGCATTGCAGCTTCGCCGGGGCGAATTCTACGGCAAGGCTATCTGGCTCAAACCGGCGTCGCGACCGTGCGCGTCCGGCGGGAAGAACACTCAGCGTTCTTATCCGTCAAAAGTGCTCGTTGCGGCATTGTCCGCGAGGAGTTCACGGCGCCCCTCTCGGTCACCGACGCCGACTTTATGCTGGAACGGCTCTGCCGCGGCGTTGTGCTCACGAAGGTGCGGCATGAGGTGAAGTACTCAGGCCAGCTCTGGCAGATCGACGTCTTCGGTGAGGGCGCGGAGGGGCTCGTCATTGCGGAAGTCGAGCTTGAACGACCTGACCAGGCAATCCCGTTACCCCCCTGGGTTGGGAAGGAGGTCACGAAGAGCCGACGATATCGTAATTCCGAAATCGCGCGTCGATGCGCTCGGAGACAGGCGGGTGACAGACCGAGCGGCTCCGAATCCGAGACAGGCTTCCGCGGTGAACTGATGGCAGGCCCGGGCACGAGCTAACCCCGTCCACTTTTTCGGGGGAAGATCAGCCCTCACATTCCGGAACGTCCTGGACAAAAATCCCACAGCGGCGCTTGCGTTGCAGCGGGCCCCTGCGCAGACGGCGGATGGAGGAGCTGCGCCAGTTGCAGACCTTCGAACCTGTCCGATCGTGCAGCAACGCCGGTTGGCTCGTTCATCGCAAGCTCATCGGCCTCCCGGCATCACTTCGCGATTGGCAATCCAGCGGAGGCCGGGCCATGCCCGTCGTAAAATATCGTCAGTTCGGCGACCGACCTGCGCCGCAGCCGATCCGGGTCACGGTCCCGGGCTGGGCGGGCGCCAAGGAACCCCGCGCCGATGGGCGCCACGAGCAGCCCTGGCATTGCATCCCGTTTTCCGAGAGCGCGCGTTACGGCCTCGAACTCGTCTATCCGTATGAGGCCGAGTTGCGCGTCACGACGGAGGATGGCCGGGTCCGCCTGGACGCCGATTGGGGCCCTGCGCCCGAGTCCATGGCGGCGGCGTGGCCGCCGTTCCGGCCCTTCGGCCATGACTATTACTCCTATCAGCTTTCCCTAGACCTCGAGGTCCCGCCGGACTTTGCCGTTCGCACCGAGCCCCACCCGCGCTACTTCACCGACCCGACCTACTCCACGCCGCTCGCGGTGCCGGCGCTGATCCGCACGGAATGGTGGCCGATGATCTTCTTCTGCATCTTCCGGGCGCCGCCCCCGGGCGTGACGCACGTCTTCCGCAAGGGCGAGCCCTTCATCGCGCTCACCATCCTGCCGGCCGATCCGAACCTTACTCTTGAACCGATGGACTCGGAGACCGCGGCTCAGCGCGAGATGCGCAGCCGCCGTCTCGCGGCCAACCGCGACCGGCTCGCCGAGGGCACGCGCTGGACCTCGGACACCCATACGATCTTCGACGGGACCTACCGCAACCTCGCCCGCGCCGCCCGCAGCAAGGCCAGGGACACGGACCCCGAGGCGTGAGCGAGGGGCATGCCCGCCAACCGAATGAACCGCGAGTGAACGGCGCCTTCACGAGGGGAAGCGGCCCGCGTCGCTATGGTGAACCTCGCGCGTCAGACACCGACGAAACCGCCGCCGGCGTCCGCGCTGACATTCGCGCCGCGAAGAGGAGAACACTCATGCATCGAAAAACGGCCTGGTTCGCTGGCGTCGCCGCCGCCGCACTGCTCGTCGGGGGCGCCGCTATGCCGAGCATCGCGGCCGCCGCCCCCATTCCGCCAGCCTACAGCTATGCGGACCTGCTCGAACCGGTGCCTGACGCGACGGCGCGGCTGGCCGTCGACGACGCCATGCAGCGACCAGACGCTCGCCTCCAGACGGTGCAGTATTGGGAGCACCATCACCATCACCACCACCACCATTCCTGGCAGTGGTACCGGGATAACGGATACTACTGGAACGACGGCGGCTGGGCCTTGATCCCTTACTACGATCACCATCACCATGCGCGCGGATGGTATGAGGACCGCGGCTACTATTGGAACGGCTGGGCGTGGGCCCCTCGCCCTCACTACCGTCATCATCATCACCACCACCACCACCACCATCACCAATACTGGTACTGAGGAAGGAAGGCGGCGTTCCATCGGCCCGCGGGGCAGACGATGCTGGGGCAGACTCGTTACGATTGCCGGCCAAGCTATGGAGCACATCATGGCGAGCAGCGCGACCGATCGCTACGGGCCGGTGTCAGTCGTCATCCACTGGGTGATCGCCGTCCTGATCTTCGTGCAGATAGGCCTTGGCTGGTGGATGAACGAGGTGCTGCCGGATCACACGCCTGTCCAGGCGCGCGTGCAGAACGTCCATATCTCCCTGGGGCTCACCATCCTGATCCTGGTGCTGCTGCGCATCGGCGTGCGGCTCACCCACCCCGGGCCGCCCCTGCCGCCGGAGATGGCCGTGTGGGAGAAATTCCTGGCGCGGGTGTCGCACGCGCTGTTTTACCTGTTGATGCTGGTTTTGCCGTTGAGCGGCTGGGCGCTCGTCTCGCTGGGGAAACACCCGATCCATTTTTGGGGTCTGCCCTGGCCCCACCTGCCGGGCACGGCCCAGATTTTTGGCCCCACGCCTCCTCGCCCTCTCCGTCACGCTGTCTCGCACGTGCACGTGTACATCCTGATCTGGATCGTCCTCCTGAACCTCGCGCTGCACGTTGTCGGCGCTCTGAAGCATCAGTTCGACGGCCACCCGGTGCTGTGGCGCATGACCGGTCAAGCTCGGCCGCAAGGGACGCGCAGGTAGTCTTGGCCAACCCGACACTTTTTCCTGCGTGGCTGTTCACTGGGACCGCTTGCAGGTCGAGCGTCGGCCGGGCGACCTGCGCCATCAGCGGACTCTCGATCCGCCCCAGAATTCTGACGTGCGCGCCAGCGGCACGCCCCGACTAGCCCGCGGCCCCGCGTCCGCAGGTGGGCCGCTGTCGCGGGCCGTCAGCCCAGTCCCGCCACGAACATGTCCGCCTTGCCGAGGGGCACGCCGTTATTGCGCAGGATCGCGTACGTCATCGAGACGTGGAAGTTGATGTTTGTGGCGGCGAAGACGGTCAGCCACTGCGCCGCGGGGAACGTGGGCGCCATGCCGGGTAGGATCTCGAAGGTCAGGGGAACCTCATCCCGGCCCTCGAACTGCTCTGGCGTCAGCGCGCGCAGATAGGCCAGGGCCGCGTCGAGACCTGCCTCGAACCCGGCGACGTCGAGGTCGGCCGCGATCCCCTCCGGAGGCTCGAGGCCGGCGACCCGCGCGGTCCACGTCCGGCTGAAATTGGCGACCACCATCAATTGGAAGCCTAGAGGACGCATGTCCGGCGCGAGGCGCCAGCTGAGCATTTCCTGCTCCGTGATCCCAAGGCTGGACACATGGGCCGCTCCCTTGACGAGGAGATGCCTGGTCGCGACCACCGAACGGGCGAACAGGTCGACGAAGCTGAAGAGATTGACGGTGGACATCTGCTGCCCCTGACGGCTGTTCCACTCCATACGGCGCGCGAAGCAGGCCGTCGACGGCGCGGTGGCCGTGAGAAGGCGGACACCCGCCGCGGCGCGGCCGTTAGCGCCAGAACCGGACGTTCGATCCAGTGCGGATTCGAGACGTTCGCCCGCGATCTAAAGGGCCGCCAGCAGACAACGCCGAGCGGACGCCATCTCGGCCGGACAGCCTCGCGTCACGCGCCGAACGACCCCAGCCCGTGGCCCGACGGAGAGGTTCTATACGAGATGGGGCGTCAGCACCTGCTCGATCCATTCCATGAATGCGCGGACGCGGCGCGACAGGTTGTTCCGATGGGCCACCACGAGGTGCACATCGAGTGGTTCGGGGCGGAAGTCCGGCAAGATCTCCACCAGAGCTCCGCTCTCCAGGTGCCGGCGTATTCCTGAAAGCGGCGCCTGAATCAGTCCGAGGCCTGCAAGGCCCGCGGCCTCATAGGTCTGCACGCTGTTGACATGCAGCGCGCCCGGCAGCGCCAGCGTTGTGTAACCCCCGCCCTCGCCATCCGGGTGCTCCCACCCATAGGGCTTGGCGCCGAGCGTCCCGCTGTAATGGATCGTCCGATGCCCCTGAACCCGCAGATCCTCCAGGGATCGGGGGACGCCGAAACGCGCCAGGTACGCGGGACTGGCGGCGTTCACCATGCGCAACCGGCCTACCGGGCGGGCGACGAGTGTCTCATCGCCGATCGGCCCGATCCGCAGGACACAGTCGAACCCTTCCTGGACCAGATCCACCTGCCGGTCCGTGCTCGACAGCTCCAGCTCCAATTCGGGATGGGCGGCCATGAACTCCGGCAAGGCCGGAACGATCGTCGTTCGCGCCAGCTCGGTGGGCAGGTCGACCCGCAGACGCCCGCGCAGCGCCAGGTGATCTCCCACGAACATCGAACGCAGGTCGTCGACTTCGGCCAGCAAACGCCGAGCGCGGGCATGGAACGCCCGCCCGTCTTCCGTCAACTGCACGCTTCGCGTCGTCCGGTGCAGCAGCCTGACGCCGACGTCCTGCTCCAGCCTCCGAACCGCGGTCGAGGCTCTCCCCTTTTGCATGCCCAGGCTGTTGGCCGCGCGCGTGAAGCTGCCCATTTCGGCGACCCTTATGAAAATCCGGAGGGGCTCGAGGTTCTGCATGTGTCGGCGTCGCGCCCTCGCGCCTCTCGGCCGCCGGTCGGCCGATTATTGTTTCAGCTTTAGGGAACAATGTGTTCCAAAACAAACGATTTATCGCGGATGGAGAAACGGTATCTCTCGGGGCCGGAGCGCGGGCGGTCGCACCGTCGGCGCGATGGCAGATGGGAATCCCGAGGAGGCGACATGACGCTGCACGACATCACAACCGCCGTGGTCTATCATTCCGGCCATGGGCACACGAAACGCATGGGCGAAGCCGCGGCCGAAGGCGCTGCGGCCTCGCTGATCGCAATCGACGACGAAGGCGACATCCCGGACGATGGATGGGAAACGCTCGACGCAGCAGAGGCCATCATCTTCGGCTCGCCGACCTACATGGGCGGCCCGAGCTGGCAGTTTAAGAAATTCGCCGACGCCTCTTCAAAGCCGTGGTTCCAAGACCGTTGGAAGAACAAAATCTTCGGCGGCTTCACCAACAGCGCCAGCCTCAACGGCGACAAACTCAACACCCTGCAGTACTTCGTCCTGCTGGCGGGCCAGCACGGCGGTTTGTGGGTCAGCCTCGCCATCAAGCCCGCCAACCTCAAGGCGTCCAGGCGCGACGATCCGAACAGGATGGGCTCGTACATCGCGCCGATGGCGCAATCGGACGCGGATGCGGCTCCAGGCGACATGGCGGAAGGCGACCTTGAGACCGCCCGGCTCTATGGCCTCCGCGTCGCGGAGATCGCGCGCCGGTTTGCGGCAGGCCGGAGCCGCTAGGAGCCTGTCCGAGTAATCGGCTCGACGGTGGGGTCGAAGCCTGATTCAGTTCGGTGATGAGCAAGACCTTCCGTTTATGGGACGTGGACCAGGCGTGGCTGCTGCCGCCGTCGGTGCATGATTTCGTGCCGGCGGGGCACTTGGCGCACTTCGTGCCGGACACGGTGCGCGAGGGTCTGGACCTGTCGGCGATCCTGGACGGCTACGATGTCGACCGGGGCCAGCCGCCGTATCACCCGGCGATGATGGTGGCCTTGCTGCTCTACGGCTACAGCCGCGGGGTCTATGCCTCGCGGCGGCTGGCGCAGGCGTGCGAGGAGCGGGTGGATTTCATGGCGGTGACCGGGCTGAACAAGCCGGACTTCCGCACCATCGCCGACTTCCGCCGGCGGCATCTGGCGGCGCTGTCGGAGCTATTCGTGCAGGTGCTGAAGCTGTGCCAGTCGGCGGGCCTGGTGAAGCTGGGCCACGTGGCGGTGGACGAAAATACCGTCAACGCCGGGAACAGAGGTGACGGTACCGGCGAGTCCATGGGACCGCAAGCGAAGTCGATACCGACGGGCCTACCGTCAGATCGATCCGCTGCCCCGCGGTAGTCCCCGATAGATTACGGAAACATTCACGTTATTGTTCAATCACTTAGAAGGTTGAAACAGGCCTCTCCGATAGTCCGCGAAGGCTATCGGATCATTCCCACTCGATCGTCCCGGGCGGTTTCGACGTCACGTCGTAGACCACGCGGTTGATACCCTTTACCTCGTTGATGATTCGGGTCGCGGCGCGGCCCAGGACCTCCCAGGGGAACTCGAAGAAGTCGGCGGTCATGCCGTCGGTCGAGGTGACGGCGCGCAGCGCGCAGACTTCGTCGTAGGTGCGCGCGTCGCCCATCACGCCCACGGTGCGCACCGGCAGCAGCACGGCGAAGGCCTGCCAGATGGCGTCGTAGAGGCCGGCCTTGCGGATCTCGTCCAGGTAGATGGCGTCGGCCTTCTGCAGGATGGCGACCCGCTCGGGCGAGACGGCGCCCGGGATGCGGATGGCCAGGCCCGGGCCGGGGAACGGATGGCGGCCGACGAAGGCGGGCGGCAGGCCGAGCTCGACGCCCAGCGCGCGGACCTCGTCCTTGAACAGCTCGCGCAGCGGCTCGACCAGCTTCAGCTTCATATAGTCCGGCAGGCCGCCGACGTTGTGGTGGCTCTTGATCACCGCCGAGGGGCCGCCGCGGGCCGAGACGCTTTCGATCACGTCCGGATAGAGCGTGCCCTGGGCCAGGAAGTCGGCGCCTTCGATCTTCGCCGCCTCGCGGTCGAAGATCTCGACGAACAGCCGGCCGATCGTCTTACGCTTGGTCTCCGGGTCGGAGACGCCGTCGAGCGCGCCGAGGAATTCCTTCGACGCATCAACATGCACCAGCGGAATGTTGTAGTGATCCCGGAACATGGTGACCACCTGCTCGGCCTCGTTCAGCCGCAGGAGGCCGGTGTCGACGAAGACGCAGGTCAGCTGCTCGCCGATCGCCTCGTGGATCAGCACCGCCGCCACCGAGGAGTCGACGCCGCCGGAAAGCCCGCAGATCACCCGCCCCATCCCCACCTGGGCGCGGATGCGGGCGATCTCCTCCTGGCGGAAGGAGGCCATGGTCCAGTCGCCGTGACAGCCGGCGATGCGGTGGGTGAAGTTGCGCAGGATCAGCGCCCCGCGCGGGGTATGCGCCACCTCCGGGTGGAACTGGATGCCGTAGAAGCGCCGGCCCTCGTCGGCGATCACCGCATAGGGTGAGCCCTCCGAGACGGCGACGGTCTCGAAGCCCGGCGGCAGTGCGGCGACCTTGTCGCCGTGGCTCATCCAGACGGTCTCGGTGTGGCCAGCGCCGCCGAGCCCCTCCAGGAGCGGGCTCTCGCGGACGATCTCGATCTCGGCCCGGCCGAACTCGCGCGTGGCGCCCGGCTCCACCACCCCGCCCAGCTCGGCGCACATGGTCTGCTCGCCGTAGCAGATGCCCAGCACCGGCACGCCCAGCTCGAACACCCGCCGGGCGACCGCCGGGCTCTCGGCCTCGTGCACGCTGGCAGGTCCCCCCGAGAGGATAATCGCCCGCGGCCTGAAGGCGTCCAACACGGCGTCCACCTTGTCGTAGGGTTGGATCTCGCAATAGACGCCGCTCTCGCGCACGCGGCGTGCGATCAGCTGTGTCACCTGGCTGCCGAAGTCGACGATCAGGACGTGTTCGTGAGCAGGTTCGGGGGTGGTGGTCATGTCGCTCCGTTAGCTGGATTTCGCCGCTCGGTCATCGCCGCGCTCCAGCACCGCCACGAAAAATCCGTCGGTGGACGAGGTCCTGGGGGAAAGCCGCAGATAGCCTTGCGGCGTCAGCCAGCGGGCGATCCGCGGATCATCCGTCGCGGGCCTGCGCTCGAACTGCGGATGGCGCTTCAGGAAGGCGGCGACGCGGTCCTCGTCCTCGGCGGGCAGGACCGAGCAGGTGACATAGACGATCCGGCCGCCGGGCCTGGCGAAGGTCGTCGCCAGGTCCAGCACCGCGTCCTGGTCGGCGGTGCGCCGCTCGAGCGCCTGGGGCGTCAGCCGCCACTTGGTGTCGGGATGGCGCCGCCACGAGCCGGTTCCCGAGCAGGGGGCGTCGACGAACACCACGTCCATCCGCCCGTCGAGGCCCTTCAGCGCGTCGGGCTTCACCGGCGAGCGGACCTGCAGGTTGCGCACCCCTGCCCGCTCCGCCCGGCGGATGGTGTCGGTCAGCCGCCGGGCGTCGGCGTCGTAGGCGTAGATCTGGCCGGTGTTCTCCATGGCGCCGGCTAGAGCCAGGGTCTTGCCGCCGCCCCCGGCGCAGAGGTCCAGCACCTGCCGGCCCTTGACCTCGCCGGCGCAGGCCGCGGCGATCTGCGAGCCCAGGTCCTGCACCTCGACCCAGCCCTTGACGAAGGCCGGCATGGCCTCGACCGCGGCGGCGCGCTCGTCGGCGCTCGGCGCCTCGATGCGCAGGGCCTCCGGCAGGAGGCCGGTCGTGCGCACCGGCAGCGGCTCCAGCGCCTTCAACGCCTTGCCGGGACCGGTCTTCAGCCGGTTGGCGCGCAGGTCGACGGGGGCGCGCTCGGCCAGGGCCTGGGCCTCGGCCGTCCGCTCGTCTCCGAAGGCGCGGGCCAGCTCGGCTTCCAACCAGTCCGGATAGTCGCCGCGCACCGGCGCCGGCGCCTCGGCGAGGTCGCGGGGATGGCCGAGCGCCTGACGCTCGGCCTCGCTGAGCGGGCCCGGGCCGTGCGGCTCGTCCGCCGCCGCCTCGGCGACGCGCTCCAG